>URJM01000074.1 GCA_900548225.1 uncultured bacterium | reverse complement strand
TCGATAAGGGTGAAGGATTTCTTCATTGATGACACTCTCCTTTGGTGGTTGATAAAAGAGGTATTACCTCATGTTCCATATTCTCCTAAAAAACCGATGAATAACAAGGGAGGTTAAACAATAATGACGCCCAACAAAGGCTAGAACATTATAACCTGTTCATAATCAATATGTTATAACTTGTGCATTTTGAAAAAAGCAAGACGGGCGACACGAGGGGCATGCCCCGCATCGCCCGCCTTCTCGTCTATTACTCAGACGCGGCTAGTTCCGCTTGTCGCCGCCCCAGACGTCCACGCCCGGGTACCAGTAGTAGTCTGCGACAAGGTACGTCTTGCCACTTTCGTGGTTCTTGTCGGCTTTGTCTAATGGTGTGGCCTCGACATGTCCGTCAGTGAAGGACATGTTCAAGGCGCGGTCATGGCGGAAGTACACCTCCTTGTAGCTGCTGATAGCATTTGGACCAGTGACGTAGCTATTCGCCGGGACAGACCACCCCTCCATCGGCCAGCGTGCGCCGTCAACCAGGTTGACATGGATTGAGGAGTACTTGATGGTGCTGACCCGGTGCCAGCCCGCGCCAGTGTACCAGCCGTCCTTGTATTCCGCGCCGTCGAAGAAGTACACAGACCAGGCATTCGATATCTGAGTGAAGCTCATGCCGGCATTCGCCTGATAGCCGTGGTTGCCGGTGACGCGGTCGCTGGTGGGGCAGCTGGGGCAGAGGGTGACCTTGTGCCAGCTGGACTTGTCGGGCTCGCTGGAATCAAGGGCATTTGCGTAGGGATCCTTCTCAACCCACTCCTTGCCGCTCATGGGGCAGCCGGGAATGATTGGATTCTGGGTGAACCAGTTATGCATTCTCGGGTTGTCCAAGGACCACTTCGGCGGCGTCCAGGGACGCAGGTCGTCGACTGTACCTGCGGTGTCATACCCCACTGGCGGCAGGTAGTCGTCGTAGTCGTTTGCATAGAGCAGGTTTCCCAGCTGGAGCTGCTTCAGGTTGTTGGTGCAGCTGATGGCGCGTGCCTTTTCGCGTGCCTTGGAGAGCGCTGGAAGGAGCATTGACGCCAGGATTGCGATGATCGCAATCACGACGAGCAGTTCGATCAGGGTGAAACTCTTCTTCATTTTTTTTACTAAGGTTGTGATTTTGCTGTTTCTTGGGATTGGGGATAAGACTTAGAAAAACTCTCCGATTCAAGTTATAGACAAAAAAAATCGGGATAT
Source organism: uncultured bacterium (assembly GCA_900548225.1). Taxonomy (GTDB): domain Bacteria; phylum Verrucomicrobiota; class Lentisphaeria; order Oligosphaerales; family Oligosphaeraceae; genus UBA1724. The sequence goes on along the minus strand of URJM01000074.1, from coordinate 7,689 downwards.
CAAGGCAAGAGCAAAAAAAACTCCCTACTTTAGGCGCGCCCACGCGCGCCTCGCACGGCAATTCCGCCGTGCGTCTTGTATGTGAATCTCTCCGTCCTCTACCTGCGCGGCACCAGCCGCGCTCAACGGACGCCCACTGCAAAGTGGCCACGCACTACCTTCTTCTCCCTCCTCCCTACTCTCTACTTTACTCCCATAAATGTGTGGATAGTGGTGATGAATGGGGTGTCCTTGATGACATCCAGATACTTTCTGATCTGCCCTGGTGGATAGTTTTTCAGCCAGGCGAAGCTGTCGATGAGGTTTTTCCGGTCCAGGACCAGTTGTGGCGAGTTCAATCCGAAGGCCTCGATAGTTGTGGTTGCCCGGATCCTGTCCTCATCGGAGAGGTTTGTGCGTGGTGATACCCTTCCCTTGTCGTCGAAGACCAGGAATTTCTCCGGGTCGTCCTTGCATGGGTCTATTAGGAGGTCGTGTTCCTCCCGTGTGAGTCCGCATGTGTCCTTGTAGTGTCCGCAGGAGGTGCGTGACATGCAGGAATAGAAGAGATTGTCCCAGCAGAATGTGAGTTCGGGGAAGAATCCCGCGGCCTTTTTCCGGAAGTGTTCTATATGTCCGTCCCAGCGGTTTTCGAATTCGTTGCTCTTGTTTTCGACCCTTCGTTCGCAGTATGCGCACCTGTAGTCCTGCATTTTGAGTAGGGCGTCTCGGACGGACTTCTTGTCCTTTGAGGGGAAATGCTCCCAGTCCGGGAGTCCCTCCTCCCTTGCCCTTTTCAGCGCCCTGGGTTCAGGCTGTGTCCTGACGAGCCTATGCATTCCCGTTCCCTTCCTCCTTTTGCATTGTGCGCAGGAAGTCGCGGTGTTTGAGGGCTCCCTTCAGTGGCGGGTAGTCCTTTCCGAAGTATCCCTCGAGTTCTGCGTAGAGGCATTTCCACTCGGGGGTGTCTCCCAGTCCTTCCGAGAGCATGGCGTGGAGTCGGTTCACCTTCTGTGCGATGGCAGTGTTCTGGGGTGTCGGGTGTGTTCCGAAGATTCCCGCCAGGATGTCTCCGATGCCGACTCCCACGGTCGGCATGTCAAAGGGGACCACCTCCGCCGCGTCGATTATCCTGACGGACTCCCTTGGGGCCGTGGAGACGACCTGGGGGCTGTGGGTTGTGACTATGAACTGGATGTTCGGGAAGGCGGCGTGCAGGTCTCCCAGGATGCGTTGCTGCCAGGCTGGGTGCAGGAAGATGTCCACCTCGTCGATCATGACGATGCCGTTGGTCTTTTCGCAGGCGTCCTCCCCCAAGTGTGGATTCAGCTTTGCGCATCGGTATGCGATGTCGGCCACCAGTGAGAAGACTGCCCGGACCCCGTCGCTTAGCCAGGAGATTGGCAGTGCCGTAGGTACGGTGCCCTCGGGGGTTGAGACTGTGCTGACGACCGATATTTCATCCCTGAAGAAGGAGTTGTAGTGGAGCTTTTCCAGTCCTTCCCTGCCCCCGACCTTCCCCAGTGCCTTTTTGACTGCGTTGAGCTGTGAGATGATGTGCTGTCCTGTCTTTGTGGTGGACGCCTCCTTCGAGTCCTCGGTCCGGATTGCCTCGAGGAGCCATCCCTTTGTCTGGGCGTATGTTGCCCGTGCGGACAGTGCGTTTTCGTATCCGGCGAAGCGTGTTTCGGCGAGGTGGCTGATTGTGCCGGCGTTTTGCTCCCTGCTGTTTCCCCAGAGTCTTCCCGTGCCGTAGAAGGCGATGATTGGCAGTGCCACGTCCGGTTCGTCCCCCTGGATTTTCTGCCAGAGCCTCCTGCCGTATTCCGAGAGGGCCTTTGCGTCCTTGTTGACGGTTCGTCCCTTTGCCTTCAGGAGGGAGCGTGACCATCTTTCGTGGTGCGAGTCAATCAGGCCCGTCGCCTCGATTGTCACTGGGTACAGTGCGCTTGGCGGGTTTCCCCCGATATGGACGTCCGAGTGCTGGAAGTGTGCCTGCGTTCCCACGGGGAACGAGGTGGTGAAGATTCCCAGCGCGATCTTCACTGCATCGAGGAATGCGGTTTTGCCCTCGCCATTCCTTGCGACGAGCACGGTGAGTTCCGGCTCGAATCTAATCGGCTCGTCAAATCTTCGGAAGCACCGGTAGTTTGTCACGGAGAGCGAGTCGATTCTCAACTGTTCGTTCATATTCTGGCTCCTCCTGTGTGCATTGCCCTGGCCGCGATGGCTTTTCGTTCCAAGGGAAAATATACTCGCGCGCGGAGAAGCGGGCGTTTCTGCCCCTATCTCAGGGTGCGGTCGTAGTTGAACAGGAAGGGTGACTTCGCAGGAGCCGGGATTTCCGGGGAGTCTTCCGCTGCCAGGTCGATTTCCGCGTGTGCGCTCTTGACGGAGGCATTCCGGAGACCTCGCCAGTCGAATGGCTCGGCGGGGCGCAGAGTCGACACCGACGCATCCACGGTCGCCTTCAACCTTGTCATTCTTGCGTCATGGAACGTATGGGACGAATAATCGCGCGGGAGATGTGCGCGGGTTCTCATAAGGGGCGGCCTTGAGTAGACGCAGATGGACAGGGGGACTTCCGACGACGCCGTAAGCTCCTCAAGCTGTCGCCGGTCGATTTCGCAGGAGACGGCAACCCACTTTGCCCCAAGACGATGGAGAAGCCTTGCCGCCAGTGGGTTCAGCACCGCTAGCCCCTGGCCTGTGACAAAGCCGGCTTCGGCTTCGCGGACCAGGTGCAGCGTGTCCCAGGAGTTGGCCTCGACATCCAGCCCGCGTTGCCTTGCCAGGGCCAGGAGTTCCTTGATGCTGTCCAGTTCCTTTTCGTAGCAGACTGGTGGCAGTGCGACGATGGCGCGTCCTGCGCACCACTCTGGCAGGGAGTCAAGGCACTTCGCCAGTGCCGCCGCACTTGTGCCGGCTGGGAATTCGACGACCAGGCGTTTTTTGAGGATAGGCGAGTCCTTTGGGATTCTGGAAAGCTGTTCGAGCCGCACCCTGACCAGGTCTGGCTCCGTGCCGAGGGTGCGTCGGTTTTCGGGGGATGGAGACGAGAGGGCGAGCGCGTCGGAGACATTGCGGGGCAGGGCGGTGCGGACATTGCCGTCGTCCTCCTTTGTCGCACTTTTGAGGAATGCGGCGAGCCCTTGCAGGATCATCTCGTCGCATCGTCTTGGCATCAGCTTTTCCTTGAGGGAATCATCCTTCCAGAGGCAGTTGGCCTCCATTCCCGTGGGAATCCTTTCCAATGCCGCTTCGACGAGTTCCCCGAGGGCTTCGGCACGCTTTGCCTTTGCGATGCGTTGCGGTGGAATCCTGACAATCTCCGAAAGCCTTCCCAGGGCGCACTCGAGGAGAGTTCCCCCCTGGGGGTCTTCGGAGATGTGGATTTCCAGGCCGTCTGTGGCGTTGGAGTCCTCCGTGAGCGGCTCCGTGGATGCTGTGCAGGGTGCCGCTGCCTGCGCCTTTGACGCGATGCGTCCCTGTTCGTCATCCGTCAGGTTGTCGAAATTGCCTTCGTAGTATCCCCTGGTGAGGGTTCTGCCCGTGTATCCGCCGAGGGACGCGGCCTCCTGGACAAGCTTTTCGGACGCATCGGCGTGTGCAAGTGCCCTGCGGTAGAGCCCGACAGCCTGTGATACCCACTTTGCGGACTTGAGGCGCCCCTCGATTTTCAGGGACTGAACTCCCATCTCCTCAAGTTCGTCCAGCTCTCCGAGCAGGCAGAGGTCCTTCATTGAGAGTGGATGCCCCTCCCGTGCGTCTGGCTTGTCCAGCTTCCAGCCGACCCTGCATGGGGAGGCGCAGGCGCCTCGGTTTCCGCTGCGGCCGCCAACCCAGCTTGACAGAAGGCACCGCCCCGATGCGCAGAAACACATCGCGCCCTGGACAAATACCTCGATGGCAATGCCTTCGACCTGGCAGCAGGCGCGTATCTCCTCACGGGTGAGTTCACGCGCCAGGACGACGCGGTCGCATCCAAGCTCCCTGGCCATCCGCACGCCCTCGCTCGTGGAGACGCCCGACTGGGTGCTTAGGTGAAACTCAAGGCCAGGGAAAAACTCCCTCAACGCAAGGATGGCGGGATCGCGGACGATTACCGCGTCGACGCCGCACTCCTGCGCGAACTGGAGCATTCGTGCGGCAAGCCCCGTCTCCCTGGGGCTCAGGTCGATGTTGATTGCAAGGTGCGCCTTGGCCCCCTTTTCATGGATCTTCCTGACGACTTCCGCCAGATCCTCCTGGGAGAAGTTGCTTGCGCCGCGGCGTGCATTCAGCCTCCTCATGCCGAAATAGACTGCGTCGGCGCCAGCCTGCAATGCGGCGTCAAGCGTATTTGAATTCATGGGCGAGAGGAGTTCCATTTGACCGAGGGATTATTTCCACTTGAAGACCATCTTGGCGAAGTACGAGGTCTCCATTCTTTCGGAGTTCCTTGCGACTCTGGAGTTGTACTCGTTGCTGATTCCGATTCTGAGATTCATCGGGAATCGGAGGACGACCGGGATGTCGATGGAGGACTCGTGGAGGATTCTGTAGTCGTGGATGTCGTCGAGTGTCGGCTGGTATGTGATGTCCGTGACCAGTTTTCCCCACTCCTGGATATTGCGCTCGTAGTGGAGCGAAAACTGTGCGCCGACTGCGTCCGCATGTGAGCCGTCGGTGTACTTTCTGGCCTTTGCGGCGAGTCCTCCCCTTGCCCTGAGGAGGGTTGCCTCGTCCTCGAAGAAGTAGTATCCGAAGCCGCCGCCGGCTTCCTGGCGGAGTCTTAGTCCACTCGTGGTCTGCTGTTCGAGTTCGCCATTGAGATACCAGAGCGCCTTTGTCTCGTTGAGTTTGTGCTCATAGTCGGCTCCCGCGAGGTACTTCTTGGTGTTGGTATTGTGGTTTTCGCGTCCGTAGCTTGCGTTTGCGTAGAGCTTGAGGCGGTCGATTGGTCCGACCAGGTTTGCGGTGACGCCGGCGCCGCCGTTGAACTTCTCTGTATTGCCGGTCTTGCCCGCGAGGTCAAGCGTAAACTCCCCGTCCCACTTGCGTGAGGGAGGCAGCGTCGGATCCTCCATGCCCTCGGTCCAGAGGAACTTCACATTGGAGAGGGGGAGCGACAGAGGCCCTGCGGCTGGCTTGGGGGCCTCGGCGCCCTCCTCCACGGGGGCGGGTGGCTCAAGTGCGGCGTCCTCGCGGGTCTTGATGATTCCGGAGATGCGGGTGCCGTCGTCGGTGGCAATCTCCACCTTCGAGGAAGTGTTCAGCTTGACGATCTTCCCGGCGTCGAAGGTGATTTCGCCTGCGAAGTCGGTCTTGACCGTGGCCTTGCCGCCGGTGATGCTCTTGAGGGTGCCGTTGATGACGGAGCCGTCGGAGAGGGTGATCTGGTCTGCAAGGACCGTGGTTGCAGCGAGGATGCAGAGGAGGGTTGCGAGGTGTTTGTTCATTATATGTATAAGTTCTTGATTTTAAATGAGTTATGACAACACAAAACAACCCGGCCGCATATTGGTTGCGGTCGGGGAATTGGTTACCTTGCGGGTATTATTCCCGCCATGTAGCAGTTCAGGAGCAGTGACGCAATGAGGATTGTCTCCGGGAGGGCGAGGCGTTTCCAGTGTGTTGTTCCCCTGGTGTTTCCCAGTCTAGCCGCGACTGGGATTGTCGGAACGAGGAGTGCCGCGAAGAGGCTTGCCCCTGCGGCGAAGACGCATGCCGCGCCGCATCCCAGCATCCATGCGAGCCAGCGTTTTGATTCGGAGTGGGTGGCTGCCAGGAGTGCGGTGGTGGAGAAGAGGGTGATTGCGACCACGCCCCGTCCCTCGGGTTGCAGGACGGCGTTAATCTGCGTATGGTAGAATGCGGCGAGGAAGGTGATGACTCCTGCGGCTCCGATTCCGAGTCCGATTCTCCGGAGGAGCATCCACAGCGCCGCGAGCTTGAGGAGATGTGCGGCGAGGCTGTGGACGCGGTACAGGAGGAGGTTTTCAGCGCCGAAGAGGAAGTAGTCCGCGCACAGCGATGTGGTGGGCGTCGGCGTGTATGGTCTGGTGGCGTCCATTGCGAATGCGGTCTTGACCGATTCGGCGAAGGACGCGGGGTTTGGCGGCGTCCAGGGGGTGGCGGGGATGATTGCGAAGAGGATTCCGAACACGACCAGCAGGAGTGCCGTGGAAGCCAGCAGGCATTTTCGGCAACTGTTGTTTGAGAGTCGTTGTGCTCTTGCTCCTGCTACCATCTGTCCAGGTGCACTTGTTCGGGCTGGTAGTTTGTGCGCGGCGGCTTCGTCTCAGTCGTCCACCCCAGTGCGACAACTGCCACGGGCACGATGTTTTCCGGGAGTTTGAAGAGTTTTTTCAGGGCGTCGATGCGTTCCTGGCGCGGGTGGACTCCAAGCCAGCATGCCCCCATTCCCAGCATTGACGCCGCAAGGAGGAGGTTTTCCACGCACGCGGAGCAGTCCTGGAGCAAATAGGAGAGTTCCTGGCCGCAGCTGCGTGAAAGGTCCCCGCAGACGAGGATTCCCAGGGGCGCCTTGTCGAGGAAGTGTCCGTTGGGAAGGCATTCTGCGACCTTTTTGCGCAGTTCCTGTGATTCCAGGACGACGAATTCCGCGGGGTAGCATGCCCTGGCGGAGGGCGCGGCCATGGCGGCCTCCAGGAGCAGCCCCACTTCGTTGCGCTGGACTGCCCTGGGGAGGAAGCTCCGTATCGACCGTCTGCGGAAGATAGGCTGGAGGCGTTCGTCAAGGGCGCCTTCAGCCTTGCCCTCGGGTGCCTTTGCGCCCTCGAGAATCCTCTTCACTATTGAGCTGGTGGAGCATCCAGGCACAAGGGGCAGGATTTTGATTTGGCTCCCGCATGCCTGCAACGCAAGAAACTCCTCGCGGTCCAGGGAGTCGGGGGTGTAGTCCCCCCCCTTGACATAGATGTCCGGCGAGGACCTTCGCAGCGCCTCGGTGGCGCGGATTCCCGGAAAGACGCATACCGCGCCTACGCACTCCAATGCGGCAAGCATCGCGGCGCGGTCGCCTTCCGGCTGGATGGGGCGGGAGGGCCCCTTCAGGCGGGTGACGCTCTCGTCGTCGTTGACCAGCACCAGGAGGATGTCCCCCAGTGCGGCCGCCTGCGAGAGATACTCCGCATGCCCGCGGTGCATCAGGTCGAAGACCCCGTTTGTGACGACAAGTCGCCTGCCTTCGGCGCGGATGCCGTCCCGCCATTGTGCCAGCTTGTCAAAAGGGATGATCTTGGGCATGTGCATTTGTGGAGTTGTCTATTCCGCCGTGCGGAGGAATTCGATGAGTTCGGCGGCGATTGGCTCGAGCTTTTCGATGTCCGCGTCCTTTCCGGCGGGGACGCGGATTCTCTCGCCGGCCTTCTTTCCCAGGAGGATGCGTCCCATGGGGGAGTCGTATGAGAACCAGCCCTTTTCGCTGTCGGTGTCGAAGAGTCCCAGGAGGGTGATTCTCTCACTGGAGCCATCGCCGTAGTTCAGGGTGACGACAGTTCCGGGGATGATGTATTCGTTCACCTCCTGTTCGGCGAAGTCGATTGGCTTGCATGTGCTGACGCTGCTTTCCAGTTCGCTGCGCCTTCTGTTGAGCATGCGCTGCTGTTCCTTTGCGTACTTGTACTCCGAGTTTTCGGAGAGGTCGCCCCGGGAGCGCGCGTCCTCGATGGCGGATGTGTTGGCGGGAATCAGTTCGTTGACAAG
>URJM01000073.1 GCA_900548225.1 uncultured bacterium | reverse complement strand
AATCAAGTAGTTATGAATATATTTTGGACGAGAATGCGAAAAAAATTTTCAAAAAACAGCGTTTTTTTCATCAAAAATCATCGCCGCCGGGCGCATCCGCGGGGGTGACGGCGGCAGTTGCCGGCTCCCTCTCTTGTGTGTGCAGTGTGAAGACCTTGTCCTTCGGCCGGAGTTTTTCGGGGTATGGGAATGTTACGTCGTCCCCGATTCCCGCGGATGATATTTCCATTCCGTCGTGCTGGATTGAGGGGACGGTGTATTCGACGGCTCCCGTAGTGGGGCCTGTGATGAGAATCCTGTCTCCCGGGCGTAGATTTCCTGCCTGGAGGAGGATTTCCGCGACCTTCGGGTGTGCGTAGTAGTGCGTTATGATTCCGACGAAGTGTTTTTTGACGGTGGCCTGGCTGTCCCTGTCTCCCGCCCAGATGTCGCTTTGTTCGCCGTAGTAGTATCCCCCCTCCCAGAATTGCCGGTTGAAGACGCCCAGCAGCGCCTGCCTCCATTTCTCCAGCTGCCCACGGGTTGGGGTTTCACCCTTCTTCCAGAGGTCCACGGCCTCCCTGTAGGCCCGCGTCACGGTTGCGACATAGTCGGCCCCCCGTCCCCGCCCTTCGATTTTGAGGACAGTCACCCCTGCGTCCAGGAGTCTTGGCAGCCCTGCAATTGTGCAAAGGTCCTTCGGGGACATGACGTATCTGTTCTTGACCTTGAATTCGTAGCCGGTTTCAGCGTCCCGGACGATGTATTCGCGCCGGCATGGCTGGTAGCAGCTTCCCCGGTTGCTGCTTGTGTTGTATTCGCAGAGGCTCATCCCGCAGCGCCCGGAGAGTCCGATGCAAAGTGCGCCGTGGACGAATGCCTCGAGGCGAACCGGAGCGCCCGCCGGCCCCACAAGCTTGTGCTCCCGGATGGCGTTTGCGAGGGAGGCGAGTTGCTCCAGGGAGAGTTCCCTTGCGGCGACGACTGTCTCCACGTATCTTGAGTAGAATGCGATTGCCTCCCAGTTTGAGAGGTTTGCCTGGACTGAGAGGTGGACTGGCAGCTCAAGCTCCCGTGCGTGGAGGATGACGGCCGGATCCACGGCGATGACTGCGTCGACGCCTGCGCTCTTCGCCGCCTTGAGGAGGGCTTTGATTTCCTGGAGCTCTTCGTCGTATGCGATGATATTGAGGGTCATCCATGCGCGGACTCCTGCGTCATGGCATCGTGCGACCACCTCGGGGATTTCCTCCTGGGTGAAGTTCACATTGGCGCGGCACCGCATATTCCATTTTCCGACGCCGAAATAGATTGCGTCCGCCCCGTTTTTGATTGCGGCGGCAAGCGACTCCCAGTTTCCGGCGGGCGCCAGGAGGATGACTTCGTCTTTATTGGGTTTCATTGTCGGTTCAGGGCGGTGGATTTTTCGAAGTTCAGAAGGCGCTGCTTGCGGTCGACGCCGCCGGCGTATCCCCCGGGGGTTCCGTCCGACGCGACGACCCTGTGGCAGGGAATGATAATGGAGACCGGGTTGCGTCCAATGGCCGTTCCGACGGCCTGGAATGCGCGTGTGCCGAGGGCGCGGGCGACCTCTCCGTAGGTGGTTGTCGATGCGTATGGGATGTTCTTCAGCACCTCCCAGACGGCGAGTTGGAATGGGGTTCCGTTGAGGCGGACCGGTGGCGTCCAGGTTGGGATTTCTCCGGCGAAGTATTCGTCAAGCCATGCGCGTGCCTGTGCGGTTGCGCGTGATGTGTTCTGGGAGGAGTGTCTTGGCGCAGGCGGGCAGTGTGCCTGGTCTGCGAAATAGACTCCTGTCAGGCAGCCGTCCGATGTGAAGAGCGCCAGGTCTCCGAGCGGGGATGCGTAGTCTGCGCGGTTCATTTGCCCGGCACCAATGTCTCCAGTGTGCTGGCGAGTGCTTCAATGGCGGGGAATGCCTTTGCCGCGCCGGCGGCTTGCCGGAGATGCCGCACTCCTGTCAGGATGAATGGCTTATACCAGTCGAGGCCGTTCTTCTGCCAGAGCCTTGCGTATGCCCCCAGCGCCTGCATAAGGCGTTGGATTGCGGCGATGTGGAGCAGGTCCGGCTCGGGGGCGCTGCCGCCGATGGCAATGACCTCCCTCCTGTAGCCGTCCCAGGCGGCAAGCCGTTCCTCCGGGGTGTATTCCACGTATGGGTCGTAGAGGAGCGACGCGATGTCGTATCCCGCGGCGCCGAGCCTCATTCCCTGGAAGTCAATCCAGTGGCATGCGCCGTGGTGGATTTTGATGTTCGCAGCCTGGAAGTCCCTGTGCAGGAGGACCTGCGGCTCCCCAAGCATCCGAGTCCTGACGGCTTCCGCCTCCCGTGCCACCCCGTCGTTCCAGAGATGCCCCATGCCGAGGATGTCGTCCAGGAGATTCCATCGGAAGTAGTCCTGTTCCCACTGGTAGTATCCTGGCGTGAAAGGCGGCTGGAGCGGCGTTTCGAGCCTGTTGGCGACTTCGGCGCCCTGCGCATGGAGGCGTGCGGCCTGGGCGAGCACCTGGGGAAGGAGGGCGATTCGCCTATCGTGGCCGATATTCAGCAAATCCTCGTCGCCTAGGTCCTCAAGGGCCAATTCCCCTCTTTCGGGAAGATGAAGGAGAATTGCGGGGACGGGGATTCCAAGCAATGAAAGAAGGTGGGCGACGGAGGCGAAGGCGGAGTTCTCACGTTTGCCGAGACTGTAGGAACTCCAGAGAATCCCCGTGGAGTGGTCCCGTGAGGAGAGACGCCTGTACTCCCTCCCGGACCCCTGCTTCCGGGGCCGTGCGCCGCCGGAATCCGGCATGGCGCCGGTGGTCTTGAGAAGGTCCGCCGAAGGGGAGGAGGCCTGCACGACGGGGACGGGCTGGCTTTCGCAGATGACGCCCTCCGCATAGAGCGCGGGGGCGGAGAGGGTGACGCCGTCCCAGATGACGACGTTGTGCAGATGTGTGCCTGACGGTAGCGTGAGGCCGGTGCCGAGGCCGGTTGCGCCGGTGCAGTGTATGCCGTCGGCTTCGAGGGCGAAGCGTCTTCGCGCCTGTTCGAGGAGTGCGTTCCGGAGCATTGGCTGCCCCTCGAATGCCCGTCCGGCGGCTCTGGCGTGTGCGCGGATGTATTCCGCGGGGGTTCCCACGTCCGACCAGAGGTGGTCGTTGTCTCCGATGAATCCGAGGACCTTTCTTCCGGCGGCGGCGGCTCTTGTGAATGCGTCGATGATGCTTGGCGCAGGGGTGTCCGGGAGGAAGTCGAGGATACTCCGTTCGAGCAGGTAGACTCCCGAGAATGTGAGCGTGCCCTTGTCGTTGTGGAAGTCCAGGATGCGTCCTTCATCATCGGTCAGGACTCCGTTTCTGCGGTGGTTGGGGATTAGGAGTGCTGTGACATCCGCCTGGCGCGACCGGTGGAATTCGAGGAGGCCGCGAAGGTTGTAGTCGTGGACCACATCCACGTTGCGCACCAGCAGCGTGGATGCGTCCTCCCCGAAGCGTTCCATGCCGCGCAGAAGACCGCCGCCGTGGTTCAGCAGCGACTCCTCGCGGGAGAAGTGGATTGCGCGGCTGTGACAGGACGCATGGCGGGTGCAGCCCTCCTCGACCTGAGACGCCAGATGGCAGCCGTTCACGATGCAACGGCCTATCTCCGGAAGGGAGAAGAGTTCGTCAAGGGCGAGTTCCAGCAGGGGGACTCCGCAGAATGGCAGCATTGCCTTTGGGCGCACAAAGGTATACGGACGCATCCGCCTGCCTTCGCCCGCCGCAAGTATGAATCCGCAGATTCCTGACATGGCCTATAGAATCCCCCGTCTATTGTTCATAATCGTATAACTACCTGCAATTGAGAAAGTTATGGCTTTTTGTCCAATTGCGTCCCAGAAGTGAAGCAGCAGAATCTGGAGATTCGGAGGTCACCCTTCTCTTCGGAGCTGAGTTTCAACTGGAGCGTCCAGGGCGTTGTGAAGTTGTTCATGGGCGTGCTGAGAAATGCCCGTCCATTCGCCAGAAGCAATAGTTCGCCCTCATGGGGGACGATTCGGATTCCCCAGGTCTGGCTCTCCCTGCCGGGCGCGTCGATGACGGTCTTTGCATCGAAGACCCCTCTTGGCGTGACTACGCACTTGACGGTTTTGAAGGGCTTTTCGTTGCCTGGCTGGTGGAATTCCGCAGTGAGTGTAGTCCGCGGCTGGTCGGTCGTGACTTCGAAGTAGAGTTCGAACTCCTTTGTGTTCACGGGGTTGTTTGGGAATATCGCCGTGGCCTCGTTTTGGAGCCGTGGTGTCTCGTCGTCGAGGAGTTCCGAGAATGCGAGCCTGAACGATTCGTTTGTAGGCGGGATTCGTTCGTCCCATGCCTGGTTGATCGGGATGTATTCGTCAGGTGCGGGGATGTCGGGTCCGGCGGGGCCATGTCTCCAGGGGCGCATGGCGAGGATTGTGATGAGGATTGCGACGAATGTGAGCTGTGCGGCGATGAAGGCCCTTCGGAGGATTCTCTGGCGTCTGCGCGCCCTTTCGGCCGGGTTGCAGACTGCATCGAAGGCCTCCCGGAATGCGCTTGCCGTGTGGAACCGCCTGGACGGCTCCCTTGCGCATGCCCGTGAGAGCAGGAATTGGTTGAGCTCCTTCAGCGCGGCGTCGTCAACCATGTTCTTCGGGATTCGCGGATACTCTCCTGCGGCGAGTCCTGTTGTGATGGTGTATAGGATTTTCCCGAGGGCGTACAGATCCATTTCGGGAGAGGCGCTCTTCATGTCTTCGGGGATGTATTCCCTCGTTCCGATGAGCGTCCGTTCCGCGTCTCCGTACCGTGTGACCAGTCCCAGGTCGCCGATTTTAAGGCGTCCCCTGACGAAATAGATGTTTTCGGGCTTGATGTCGCGATGCATAAGGCCTCTGGTGTGGAGTGCCGCGACGCCCTCGATGAGCTGGTGCATGCAGTCGACGGCCACCTTGACCGGCTGTGGCCCATGTCTGCCGATCCATGCGGCGAGGCTTGCGGCCTGATAGTCGTCGGAGGAGTTTGGGTCGTTGAGGTTGTCCGCCAGTTCCATCGAGTATCTCAATGGTTCTCCTGCGGGGGAAATCTGGTGGATGCCCAGAAGATGCTCCCCGCCGTTCTGGAATTCGCTCAGGAAGCAGACGAGCCCCTGGCGTTCCCGTTCCTGTGCTTCGATGGATATTTTTGGGCTTACGGCCTTGATTGCAAGTTCCCTGCGTGCCGCATCCCGCCCCAGATAGACAGTCCCGTAGGAGCCCGCGCTAATCCTGCGCAGTGTCACCACTCCCTGCAATAGTTGTGGCAGGGGCAGGTCGTTGCTCTTTTTTGCTTCATCCGCGGGCATGGAGAAAATATCCTCCCTCCTTTGGAATCTGCAATGCGTTGCGCTATATGTGCGTCAATGCGCGTGTGGAATGGTCATTGTCGCCTCGGCGGCCTTCTCGAAGGCGTTGAAATCAACGAGGTCCCTGGCGATTTGCTCCTGCTCCTCCCAATCCTGGAGCATCTTCCGGGAGCGCTTGCTGCACTCCTCGCACTTTTTCAGGTGCCTCCGGTAGAGCCATGCGGAAAATGGATTGCACTCCCCCGAAAGAATAAGTTCGAGTTGTGTGTCAGTCAGGTGCGGCATCTTCTATTCCTCCTCCAATTCCTTGACACGCTGCTTCAGGGCGGCAATCATGGCGGCAATGTCATTGTAGACTGTCGCCAGGGAGACCCCCTGCATCTTCGCGACCTTGCCCGCGGGAATGCCATCCATGCGGACGGCAATGAAGGCCTGTACGATTCGCGGGAGGAGTTCCTTCCTCACCTGCTGGAATGCCTCGTTCAGAAGGCACTGCTGGTATTCCGCCTGGGTGGATGCCTCCTCGCGGGGGTCTGCGAAGTCGATGGCCTCGCCGTCGGGGGTCTCGGACGGCACCTCCCGAAGGCGCTTGCGCTCACGCAGCATCGTGATGGCCTCGTTGTTCACGATGCGGCAGAAATAGTCGCGGAAGCGCCCCTTCGACGGGTCGAAGGAGAAGACATTGTGCCCGGCGGAGCCGCTCCTGGTGAAGCACTTTGACATCACGCGGCCGAGCAGGTCGTCAATGTCGGCGTCTGAAAACCCGTAGTGGCGTCCTCTCAGATAGATGAGGACCTTGTACCTGTCATAGAACCGCTGCCAGGCATCGGAGTCATTTCGCCCGACGCCTGACAGCATGCTGTTGCTGGTCGCTTCCAGTTCCATTGCCTCAGCGGTAGATTACGCCAGATGGTGTCACTACCTGCTGGACGGGCTGGGTGACATTGTATGTCGCCGGCAGCGTGTAGGTCTGGACCGGCTGCGGCAGGTAGATGGGCTGGGGTGTCACAACCTGGGGGACGTAGACCGTCGGCGCAACGGGCTGGGTTGTCACGACAGGCGGGGGTGTGACGATTGTGGTGGTGCAGGTGTTTGCCCTGCGGTAGTTGCGGCTCTCGTATGCCCTGGTCGCGATGTCGAGGACTCCGAGGGTCGCGTCAATGACCAGCGCGCTGTTGTACCAGCCGCGGCTGGGGCCACGGTCGTGGTGGCGGTAGCGGTAATTGTCGTGGTAGCGGTAGTTGTCGTGGTAGCGCGGAGGCGGGGCGGGGCGGTGGTAGTAGCCGTTGTTGTAGTGGTGTCTCGGTGGTGGCGGTGGAGGGCGATGGCCGTGGCGTGGACGTGCCAGAAGGTCGCCGCCAAGGAAGAAGACCGCGAGGAAGACCGCGATGACTGCTGTGAATTTCTTGTTCATGTTATACCTCCTGTTCTCTTGCTGGATTGCCTAAGATTCTCACCGGAATCTCTTCCGGCTTCATCCTTAATACGCGCCTTCAAACAGTTTTTCTAAAAGAACCGGAAAAACTCTTCTGCCTGGGGGCTATTCATACCAGTGGCACTTGATGGGGCTTCCGTCCTGCATCCATGCCTCGGGCGAGGTGTTTTCGAGCCAGTCTGTCGGCACCAGGACTGTATTTCCGAGGGATGCGTTCAGGAAGCAGGATGCGAGCTCGCGGGTCGCCTTCGCGGTGAGAGGTGATTTTTCGTCAAGGGAGACAATCATCGCCGTCGACGACCGTGAGACGAGGTTTGCGAGCATTCTGACATCGCCCCAGCCGAGTGGCGGCGTGATGTCGATGGGTCCTGCGTCGATGGTGTAGAATTTTTCATTCTGGCAGAGCCTGAATGCGAGTGCGTTGATGCGGTTGTGCCGGCATCTCACCCAGTCGTAGCCCGGGGCGTCCTTCGTGGCCCTGAAGACATGGAGGAGCCCTGCGGCGAGGTGCCCGGCCACGTCTTCGCCGTAGATGACCATTCCACCCATCTCCTCCTTGATTGACCTGTAGAGGCGTGTGAGGATTTCGGCGTTTGTGAGTCTCTGGTCGTGGAATGCCCATGTGGGCGGCGCCTCCGGGTCACGGAAGACATCCTGGAGTGCGTCAGTGGTCGAGGAGACATGGCGCAGCATCTCGAATCCCCAGTCGGCGGCCTGCCGCACATTCTGCCGGATGTGTTCCACGACCTCCGGGAGGGATGGGTCCAGGAGTTCAGGGTTCACGGGGTGCCGCCACTCCCCGGGGAGCCGCTGGTCTGTGTCGCGCAGGAGCCTCATTGAGATTCCGGGGCGTATTCCCCTTAGGTGGAGTTCGTCGGCGAGTGCCGCCATGTCGGGGAAGTTCCTGCTTCCATGCCTCCACTGCGTCGCGTCTTCGGTCTCCTCCTCCCATCCGCAGTCGATGATTTGGAATGGCCTGTTTGTGAGGTTGTTGCAGAGTGCCGCGAGGGTGTCCGCCTCTTTGAGGAGGGCCGTCTGGTCAAAGGCGCGTCCGGCCCGTGGCTTGCTGAGCATTCCGTAGACGGGCAGGTTTGCGGGGATGCTCTCCTGGGAGAGGATGCCGCAGAATCGCTTTGCGGTCGCCATGGGGGTGCGTTCATACCTGCAGTGGACGATTGTGGCGAGTGTCACCGTGCGTCCGTCAAGGTTGACTCCCCGTGTGCCGTTGCGCGTATCCAGCGAGAGGGCGATTTGCGAGGGGTTGAGGTTCCACGAGGCGAAGGCGGCTGGCTGTGTCATGACGCCGAAGGCGGCGGTCTCCTCGCTTCCGCGCACGAGGACATACCAGGGGAAGGAGCGCCGCGGGTCCATGCCGCGCCACTGGCTCGTGCCATCCCCCGTGCTCCATTCGTCTCCCACGAATTTAAGGTGCGTATGCAATGGGCGTTCCCAGGCAAGCCGGACACGGCGGATCCGCGACTTCACCGCCTTGAGGCGGATCTCCAGTGCGACATGGTCTTCCTCGTCACGGCAGATGCAGAGCTCCAGGGCCACGTCCTTGTGGGTGACGGCCCTGCGGCCGTTGCATCTTGCCGAGAAGACCTTCCCCTCCTCGGACTCGATGGACAGGCTGTCTGGAAATATCTCCAGCGCCTTGTCGTCGAGCAACGGATCCCCTGAATTGTCAAAAGAAATACGCATATCGTGAATGTGCATGGTGTGGTGCTACCTGTCCAGGACGAGCTCCGCGACCCATTCCCCTGGGAGGGCTTCGCCGTCAAGGGTTGACCGCCCGTAGTTCCTCTGCAGGTCGATGAAGACTCCAAGCCACCTTTCGTCGAGAACGATTTCGAAGTCCTCCGTGCGCCTGACAGGCGCGGAGAACTCCAGCGCCAGCCATTGGGCGGAACGCTCCGTATGCCAGGACGCCCGCGGGCGAAGGGTCTCGCCATTCGACCTGAGAGTCGCCACGGGGGGCGCAAACTGCCGCCGCGAATGGTGGACGCGCAGGAGGAGCCTCTGGCGGACGGGGGACTCGGAGAGGAATCCATCCTTCACGCGGAAACTCTTCCCCAGTGTGTGCGAGCCATTGTCAAGCTCCAGGGGGACGCCGCCGCCGAATCCAAGGGGGCCGTGATCGTAGACGACGCGCTCCGAGGGAAGGTCAAGCGCAATCCCCTGGGGACGGAGCGACCTGAAGACCCTTGGCATCAAGTCCTGGCAGTATGCGTCGTGGGCGAAGTCGACTACGTAAATCGAGAAGAGGAGGGCGAATGCGGCGACCGAGAGGCGGTTGCGCGCCCTGGGAGTGTGGATGCGCTTCGATT
>URJM01000072.1 GCA_900548225.1 uncultured bacterium | reverse complement strand
GGACGTCATGCCGCCGCAATGACACTCCTCGTTATGCGTTGGCGGGAATCCAGGTATAACGGAAGCCCACTGCTTTTTTTAAGGGAAGAGGGAGAAGGGAGAAGAATGTAGTGCGTGGCTGGCGCGCGTGGGCGCGCCTCGCACGGCAGAATCGCCGTGCGACCTACAACGGAAGCCCACTGCTTTTTTCAAGGGAAGAGGGAAGAGGGCGAAGAATGTAGTGCGTGGCTGGCGCGCGCGGGCGCGCCTCGCACGGCAGAATCGCCGTGCGATCCCTGTGTGAATCACCTCCTGTCCTCTATCGCACGGCAGAATCGCCGTGCGACCTATAACGGAAGCCCACTGCATAGTGACCACGCACTACTTTCTCCCCTCTTCTCCCTACTCTCTACTTCATTGTCTTCTGTTGTCGTGATATGTTCAACATTGTCATTTTCAAGGGTGGAAATGACAATATGCATTGTCAGAGAAAAAAGATGTGGGTTAATTCGCAATTTTTAGAAAGGTGATTATTTTGTAGGTTGCGATTGGAATCTTCTGCCTGGGTGTACCGTGCCCCTGATGGCATGTGTTTTGCTAGCAGAAGGAATGCATTTTGCGGTGGCCGTGTATGGGATTTCCCCTTTTTCCGGCCTTTCCGCTTCAGGAATTTGAATTAGTAATAATAAAGACATGCAACCATCCACATTAGGAGTAGCGAAGATGCTGAAAGGGCTCGTTCGTCTTGGTATTGCGGTATTTGCGCTGATTATCGGCGTGAATCTGTATGGTGCTTCCATTGGGCAGGATACAGCCCTCGGCTTTGCGGAGTCCTGGCTTTCGAGCCAGGGCAATCCCGTGGCCGCCGACGGTGTGGCCCGTGAGGTTTCCGGAGTCGTCCCCGTCGAGGCCGAGGGTGTCACCTACGGCTATGCGGTCAACTTTGCCCCCGAGGGTTTCATGGTGGTCTCCTCTGACGACCGCATCAACCCCGTGCTGTACTACAATGGCACAGGCAGCTATGTCGCAAGCCCGGAGAACCCGCTCTTCTGGCTGATTGTGGCCGACATGGAAGTCCGTCTTTCGGTGGCGGAGGAAGAGGCGCCAGAGGGCGAGACCCGTGGCGCGGAGGAACTCCCCGAATACTACCAGGGAGCCCGTGACGAGTGGGGGCGCTACCTCAATGCAGGCGAGACCCGCGCGTGGCAGACTGCGACCATCGAGGACATCTGGGTCGACTCATTCGTCACAACCCAGTGGGGGCAGAATACCATCTTCGACGCAGATTCAGGCAACATCTACGCCGTCTTCAACTACTACACCCCGACCCCGACCCCCAACGGCCCCGAGTTCCAGGAGGGCAACCCCAACAACTCCGTCACCGGATGCGTTGCGACTGCCTTCGCCCAAATCCTCAAATACTACGAGTGGCCCCAGGGCAGAGTCAACTTCTCCAATGGTGTCACAGTCGGCGACAAGTCGAACATGATGCAGCAGACATACCACCTCACCCTCGACTCCATGGGCGGCGACGGGATGGGCGGCCCCTACAACTGGTCACTTATGATTGACAAGCCGGGCGCCAAGCGCACCGACCCGAAGTTCCAGGAGGCCAGCGACGAGAACTACCGCATGATTGGCCGCCTTCTCAGGGATGCGGGCGTGGCCGTCGGCATGAACTACTACCACACCAATGCGGGCGAATCAGGCTCCAACTTCTCCGCGGCGGGCTTCAGGCGCTTCGGATACACCACGAACTCCGTGGCCGGCGGCACCAGCAAGATGGACATCGTCCGCGCCAACCTTGACGCGCGCCGCCCCCTCCCGGTCTCCATCTGGGCTGCAATCAACCTGGGCAGCGCCTCTTCTGGACACGCAATCTTCATTGACGGATACGGCACCCACAACGGCCGCTGGTTCTACCACATGAACATGGGCTGGAACGGCGGCTCCGACGGCTGGTACAACTTTGACGAGCACTTTGCCGCCGCATGGAACAGGAACATCTCCGTCAACTGCCCCAACGTCTACCGCAACATGACCCTCCAGGACCACGAAGACCTGGACGGTTCGATTCTTTCCGGCCGCGTCACCGACGCCAACGGCGTTCCCGTGGCAGGTGTGAAGGCCTCCATCCGCAAGAAGGGCATGACCGAGACCTGGCAGACAATGGCCGCCTGGTACGACCGTCTGGACGGCATCGACTGCCACACTGCAGTCAAGAAGGACGGCGTCGGGTATGGCGCCAATAACTACCGCAACACCACCGACGGCAAGGGCATCTGGGCGATTGACAAGGTCGAGTCCGGAACCTACGAGATTGTCCTGGAGAAGGAGGGCTATGTCTTCCTGGGCGTCAACGAAGTCACCACCAGTGGCCGTGCCAACAACAAGTGGGGTTTGAATTTCATCGCGGTTCCCGAGAGCATTGGCCATCTCACCCTTGAGAACTGGTGGATCGAGGGCACCCTCGTCACCCTCAAGTTCAACCGCCCGATTGGCGGCGTCGCCCTCGACACCAGCAAGATCACCCTCTCAAGCGGCGGCTCCAACTACTCGCTGGCGGGATGCTTCTTCTCATACGCCGCCGAAAGCGACACTATTCTCATTGACATCCAGACCCTGGGGGCGCTGGCGGACGCCACCCTCACCATGAAGCCCGGATTCCTCTACTACGATGTCGACGGCACCTCCGACCGCAAGGATGTCTACAACGTGCCCACCATCTCCGTGGGACCCGCTATCACCAACCAGCCCCAGGGGACCGTCGTCCCCCCGGGCGTCGTCACCGCAATCACCCGTGACGGCAATGACTTCCTTGCCACTGGCAGCGAACTGACCTTCAAGGTCACCTCCAGCGGCAATGTGGATGTCAACGACTTCCGCGTCAGCGTCACCCCCAGCTACCAGGGCGTCGAGGGCTCCTACGGCTCCGTCCGCGGCACCCTGCTGCCTCCCGTCAGCATCGGCACGCTTGAGGCCGGCCTCCTCCATGTCAACGTGGGCGACGGATACGGCTTCGTTCGTGTCGACTACATCCCTGCGGACGGAAAGGCCTTCATGGGCGGCGAGACCTACCTGGTCGACAAGAGCGCCCCCGCAATCGTCGCCGCGAAGATCGAGACCCTTGACGAACGCCAGTATGTGACCCTTACCTTCAACAAGCCCGTCGGCGGAGCAGATGAAATCGCATCCATCGCCGGCGTGAACGTCGCCTCCGACGGAAACGTCTACCGCTACGCGGAGACTGCCGAGAACGGCCTGGTCGTCTTCCGCAAGGGCGCCAGCGACACCCCCGATGGAGCCTACAACTCCGCATACGATGAATACCTGTGGGGCAGCGACATTCCCGAGGGCACTGCCGCCGCAGGGAGCTTCGGCGACATCGGCAACAACGGAAAGGTCGAGACCCGCGTGAAGTACATCATCGTCGACGAAAAGGGCGAGGCTGGCCGCCTTCGCTGGATTGACATTGACGGCGACGGGCAGTACACCCACGGCGTCGATGGATTCATCATGCAGTGGTGCAATGAAATCGCGGGCATCAACGGCCGCAAGCAGAGCGACTTCTACAGCATTAGCGGTATTTCGATCAGTTTCCATCCCACATACGGGCCAGACCTGCTCACGGCAGACGAAATCACCGAGGTCCACTACACGGACCAGCAGACTCCCGCAAGCTACGGCCACATCTGGCTCGGCCCTGGGGTGGCACCCACGGGTACCTTCGCCCTGAAGCACTTCGACGACATCCCACTCGCAGAACGCCAGAAGATTGCATACTACAGCAACACCGGCATCCCCTTCCCGTCAGAGACCATAATCAATAACGGAACCAGCCCAGACCCGAACAAATTGGCCCTCATCAAGGAGTTCTTCTCCTCCTGGACCGCCGCCGGCAGCGGCGCATGGACCGACAAGTCCGTTGACAACTCCAATGAATACGTGGCAGGGCAGGACGAACTCCTCATGGGCAAGGGCGTCGCGGACGGATTTGTCGGCGCACCTCTCACCACCGCCGCAAGACTCTTCTACATCGACCTGGACCAGAGCGGCAGCTTCAACGGCAACGACTTCGTCTGGAGAGACGGCAACAACGACGGAGCATGGAGCAATCCCTCCAATGCAGCAGACGAGCTGCTCAGCAACACCCCTCCCAGCCAGCTCAACTGGCGCCGCGCCCTTTCCAAGGACGACCTCCAAGTCGTCCTCTACCGCAATGGCGGAACAGCCAGCAATGTCAGAATTGACCAGGTGACTGCCGAAGACGGTTCCCCCCTTACCAACGCCTCCGCCGTGATCCGCGCCCGTCTTGACATCACTCCGAAGATGACCCAGACCAGCACCCAGCCCGTCCCGAGCGGCGTCGAGACCATCGAGGTGCGCCCCAGGGAAGGCTGCGTCTATGACGCCAGCGACAATGTCGCCTCATCCTCCTCCACCTCCGGCGAGCTTCCGCTCTCCGCAATCGGCGGCCTCTTCCTCAGCAAGGCGAAGCTCTCCCCCGACAACGGCGCCATCGCCCTGCGCTTCAGCAAGCGCGTAGTCGGAAACCCCAGAGGCGGTGCAGCTGCCAACCTCAAGAACATCGTCGAGGACGAACGTTACATTGATAAGACGGAGCCAGTCCTCAAGTCCACCATCTCCTCCAAGAACTTCACCGTCACCGCGTTCTACAACAACGGCACCTCCGACACCCTGACCATCGCCGACGCGGGCAGCACAGGGCATTACGGCGCCGGAATCTTCCACCGGGAAGGTTCCAACTATGTCGTCATCAACCTGCTTGGACGCGACAACATCGACGCCAACCTGCCCAAGCTCGCGCCAAAAGACAAGGTCCTCAAGTCCATCAGGGTTGATTTCAAGGATATCTACGACTACAATGGTGACAAGCTTGCCACCGCAGGCATCGGCCTCGATGCGAATCCTGTCTTCTCCCCTGGCAAGGCCAGCCTGCCTCCGCCAGTCTTCTCCACCAAGAAGAACAGCTATACCTTCATCCATGCGCCTGGATGCGAAAACGGCAACCCGACCTTCACCTACGAACAGGTGATCGGACACTACGACGACGATGCAAATGCATACGTCCCCGGCATCTACGGGCAGGCGCCATACGTCTGGACCGCATACGCGGAGAAGGATGGCGTGGCGACCTACGCCTTCCAGCACGACCTCATCAACACCGATGACGAGGCGGGTGTCGAATCCGGCGAAATGTACCTCGGAATGTACTACCGCGACCTGGATGCCGACGGACGCATCGACGCGGTCGACATGAACTTCTTCAACCCATGGGGCGAAGACGCATACTACCCCGCCGAACTCGTGATCGGCCCCAATGCCAAGGAAAACTTCCTGGTCTGGGTCCACTCCGATGACTGCGACAACATTACCTACAACCAGGGCGCCGAAGGCATCGCATGGAACGCACTCCCTGGCCTTGACAAGTATCCTCTCAACAACGCGACGAAGGATGCCGACCTCTACAACTTGATGCAGGGCGTCTCCGATCCCAAAGGCTGGCGCCGGGTCGATGTCAAGGATATCTCAATCATCCAGCAGAACGCCAACCACGCGACATTGGGCAACGGCGGCGGATGGAAGCCTGGCGACAAGGACTTCGTCTACTCCACCGTCCGCATCACCATTGACCCGACCAATGTCTCCCCGCGCACCTTCGGCGACCGCCAGGTCCTCGTCACATACGTCAACCCACGCAATACTTACGGGAAGACCTACGACGGCCTCGTCGTGAAGGGCATTAACACCACGCCGAAGGAACCCGGCAGCAAGCAGGAGATCGGCTACAAGTACATTGACGCCGATGGCAAGGAGCAGAGCGGCAAGCACACCGCAATCGTCAATGCCGCCTGGCAGGGCAAGACGTTCTCGAATGATGACGAGGAGGCCGGCATCTACTGGCTCCGCAAGGCAGGACTCAATTCCGAGACGGGCGAGGACAAGGACGAGGGCGCCCTGGATGCGGTCTGGATCTGCGACTCCTTCGGACCTGTCAGCGCATGGGACGGCGTCCCTCCGCAGGCAGTCAGCGCAATCGCATGGCGCGCCACCCCGTATACAAAGGCACTCAAGGACGATGCAGGCTCCTACGAATTCGTCGATGTCCGCTTCTCCGAGCCAATCCTTGGCGCGGATGACCTTGGACTCACCAACGAAAAGGGTGAGGTCGTCTCCGGCTACTCCGCAAGTATCGACAGCTATGTCGAGCTGGCCAACGGGCCCATCGGCGTGACAATGCTGAACGACTACACCGTCCGGTTCCGTCTGCAGACCAACAAGAATGTGCATGACAACAAGTTCAAGTTCCGCGGAACCCTCTACCCGCTCTCCTCCGCGGTTGAACACGCCATCGGCCCCGCCTCCTTCCATGGCGAGTATGTGGCGTTTGACTTCACCGCGCCGGCAGTCCGCGCAGTCGACTCCGCATACAATGTCCTTGGAAGCGCGAGTGACGAAATCGATGTCTTCGAAGTCAAGAACTACAACGACGGCAGTGTCGCCAACTACCGCTTCGCCAATACCTTCGGGACTGGCGGCTTCGTCTACTTCAATGCCAATGTCAAGGGCAATGCGGCGAATCTTCGCGCCCTGCCGCAGCAGCTCGTAATCGTGCAGTCCGACTCCGAGGAGCCTCCCGTGCCCACGCAAGCCTACGGGGCACGCACCCAGGGCGGCAACTTCTCCTCCGGAGACGCGACGGTCAACTTCGACATCGAAGGGAAATGGTATGGCGACACCGCAAGGATGACCTCCGGCAGAGGATACGTAAAGGCGAGCGACACGTCCAAGAATCCTGGCGCCGGCTTCTACGCCACGCTCAGCAGCGTGTGCATCATCAACGACAACTTCTTCAACATGGGGCTCGCGAACAAGTGGATGACGCCCAACGTGGGTTCGACCACATCCTTCTACAACTTCCCGGCTCCCGCGTCCACATCCTACGCAACGGCTGCATACAGTTCTCCCGAGACGCCCACCAGCATGATGCTCTCCGGACCGCTCTACGTCTACGGCAAGGCGATGTCCGTCACCAAGGAGCATACCACCAGGACAAACGTGGGCGAGGTTCTGACCGTCGCGGGAATTGACGCGGCCGCCCCGGAATGGACCCGTCTGACAGGCGTCAAAGTCCGCCTGGTTGACACATCCCATGGCGCATTCGACCCGGCAACCGCCCTCAAGCCCCTTGCCGACAACGAGACAAGCGGCGTGCTTCTCTATGACGTCAATGCAAAGTCCTACGTGAAGCTCTCCAATGACAAGCTTGAGTGGAGCGAACTCAAGAGAACGGTCGAGGGTCTCCTCTACCGCGAAGTCACCCTCCGGCCTCTCGATGGCGTCAAGCTTCCGGCCAAGGGCAACGGCCCCAACACCCCCGACTTCGAGATCCGCGTGGTTCCCAGCGATGAATTCCGTTCCGGAAGCTCCTTCTATGCCCAGATTCCCGACGACGGCCTCTTCATCGGCGCCTACCAGTCCTCCGAAAGCAAGCCCGACACCTGGGGCACTCCCGATGGAACCAAGGGCTACCGCCTGACCGACACACGCTTCAAGGACATCAACGGGGACAAGCGCTGGAACCAGGGCGAACCCCTCGTCAACTGCGAAGACTCTGCAAACGGCGACTCGTCGTACGACTTCAGGCCATATCTCGATGGCGGCCGCTCCGTCAACCTCTACGAAATCTGCCGTGACAGCTTTGACCTCCAGGAGAATGGAATCAATACACGCGAAATCTACTACGCGAAGAAGAACGGAGCCCTCAATCCCGAGACCACGCCCTGGAACGGGCTCTTCGGCGCTGGCATAATCGCAGGCGTCAATACCTCTGGCAGCGACTACGACCTCGAATACAACGTCGCCTACCAGCCAGGTGATGACATGTGGTATGACGTGGGAGGAACCCTCGGAGTCTACGACGAGGGAATCGACATCCCAATCATCGGCAACGCCAACCTGTTCGCCCTGCCGTGGGCAGTCGAGGAGTTCGGCACACGTTCAGCGCAGTTCCGCGCGGCCGCCCCAGCCGCCACCGGCGACGTCTCCACCGGCAGCTTCGCGACTCCCAGCGTGGATCCCATCCCAATCCTTGCAGTGAATATGCAGGACTCCTCCCGCGCCTTCGGTCCGAGATATGTCCTTGACGGGGCCATCCTCGTTGAAAGCATCTCGAAGGACATGGCGGCCGGCACCTACGAACTCGCATACGATTCAGCGGCTGGCAAGCTCTCCCTCAACGGCGGTGCCGCGGTCGCAGTTCCCGCAAAGGTCGGCGAGCGCGTGATTCTCAAGGACTCCGCAAGCGGCTCCTTCATCGTCGTCCGCCGTCTGAATGCCGTCTCCGAGCCTGGCGAACCCGCCGTCGACGGCCCCGCCGCGATGCCCGCATCCGACAAGAATGTCAGCATCGTCGTCGCCAACGAGAAGGGCCGTGAAATCCAGCAGCCCGCCGCCATCACCGGCGTCCGCATCCTGGCAGTCGGCACAGATGCCGAAATCGGGGAATCCACCTTGACCAGAACCGGCACGAAGCTTGCGTGGAATGGCGGAGCATCCGTTGACGCCAGCAAGGCGGGCATCTATGTGCTCTACGGTTCAAGGAAGAGCGAGACCAACTACATCACTGTCCAGACGAGCGTCCTGGGCGGCGCAACCTCCGAGACTCTCATGGTCTACGGTTCCAACGGCCGCCAGATCACTCCGTTCAGGAACATCACCGGACTTGAAATCGTCGCCGTCGGCGACATGGTCAGGCAGGGCTGGTACACCTTCTCGTACGACAACGGCGCAATCAGCTTCGGCAATGGCGGCAGCACCGCCGTCCCGGCCGTCGGCGATGTTGCCATCGTCTACGGCGACGGGGAGGCCACCGACTACAGCCGTTCATACATTGTCGTGAAGCGCACCTCCGCCGCACTGCCCAACGGCGCGGTTTCCGACCGCCACAATCGATATGTCGCTGAGTCCGCTGTAATCAATCATGCCCATGAAGAGAGCGAGGATATAGCCCGCGATGAGGCCCATGAGTACCGACAGCGACCGCAGGAATCCCTTGGCAAACACCTGGCAGAGCAGACAGGCCAACAGCGTCACGCTGCCCACAATCCAGTTGCCCATGCTGCCGAAGTCGGCTGCG
>URJM01000071.1 GCA_900548225.1 uncultured bacterium | reverse complement strand
ACTCCTTGCTGGCATCAATGAAGAGGATGTTGTCGTCGTCCTTGCGGCATTTCTGCGGGCGTTCAACGATTCGCGGCGCCATGTCGAATGTCAGGACATACGCGTCGCCCGCCCTCTTGACATCCATGTTCGGGCACCATCCCGGCTTGCGGAAGCGGACCTTTGCGGCCGGGTCGCTGACAGTCACCGTGACATGGTGTCCGACGGGGTAGTTGCCGCGGATTTGGAAGGTGACGCCGTCCAGCGTGGCGGTGGCGTCCTGGTAGAAATTCACCTGGAAGACGCCTTCTGCGTCCCGTGAGACGGTTGCCGCCGCCATGTCCATGAATGTGCGTGGGGCATTGTTGACGCAGCAGTGGTTGTATGCGCAGTTGCACTGCCAGTTTGGCTCGTGCCTGACGGCTCCCCTGACAGAGAAGGCCGTCCAGGTGCCGTCGCGGTAGACTCCTCCCAGGAATGCGTTAAGGTATGCGACCTCCATGTCGTCGAGATACTTGTCCTTTCCCGTGATGAGGAACAGGTCGTATGAGAGTCTTATCCAGTGGATGGTGTCGCAGAGTTCCGTGGCGGCATTTGGGTATTCTGCCGCGCCGATGAACTTGTCCACATATCCCACGTCTCCGATGGGATTTGCCTCGCTCTTCGCGAGATTGTCGTGGATGGCTGCGACAGTGTCGAGGCATCGTTTTTCGCCAGTGGCGCGGTAGTATTCCAGCAGTCCGTCCAGGCAGCTCATCAGCTCGTATGACTTTGCCCAGATTGCGGGTTTTGGAATCCATTGGTAGAGTGGCTTGTCCAGGAAGGCATTTCGGAAGAAATTCACCCCTGTCCCGTCTTCGCGGTCCCAGTCGGGGAGCATTTCGGCGGCATAGTCCAGGTATTTCCTGTCCTGTGTCTCCTCATAGAGCATGACGAGTGGCTTGAGGACCGACATTGACGCCACTCCGAGGAATTCCGTGCTTCCGGTGTCGCAGAGGCTGACGCCCAGTCGGTGCATCATTTCGATCCACTGGTCCATTTGGCGCCGGACGCTGTCGAGGATATCCTTTTCCCCCGTGACCTTGTATGCCATCAGCATTGCCCAGATCAGGTATTTCCTGTTCCAGAGATTCCAGAGGCATGTCCAGCCGAAGGCGGGATCCTCCATGATGATCTTTAGGGTCTCGGGGGTGAATGCGACCCGTTCCTTGTCGGTGTAGGAACCCAGGTATCCGTCCTCGTCCTGGAATGAGATGACTCGGCGGCACTCCTTCACGATGAAATCCATGAGCTCGGGGTCGCGTGTGTAGTCGGCGACGCGTGCGGCGCTGAGCATCTGCTTTCCCCAGAACTCGCCGCGCCACCTGCCTCCAGCCTTCATGCCAAGGTCGTCGTCGCGGTTTTCAATGGGGCAGCGCGCCTCGCCGATAATCTCCGTCCTGGCAAAGTCGGAGAGGATGCGATGCTGGAAGAAGCGGGACATCTTGGCTCCAAGGACGCCTTCCAGGCGGACGTCCTTCAGCTGGCACTCGCGGTATTTATCCATGATATGGGAATTGAGGGAGGCAGTGTGTGTAGGTGGCGGGCAAGGGTATTTCGACGTGGGACAAAATTTACCTCGGAATCATACGCGCAGTGGCCAAAAACGGTAGTTTTTTTGTAGAACAGTGCGCTCTGGCGAAGAGGCTTCGGGGCAGAAACAATCAAGCGCGGGATGACGGTGGTGTAGCCGTCAAGCCGCGCCTGGGTTTGCTGGCGCATCCGAGGCGATGCCGGACGCGCCGTGGGATGTCTGCTGGTCTAGCGGAACTTGTCGCCTTCGGGGCGGTTCACGTTTGGCATCCAGTAGAAGTCGCTGCGGAAGTATTGGACGCCAGTCTTGGGGTCGACGAGCGTGGTCTTGTTCTGGTTGACTGCCTCCACGTGCCCGTCGGTCATGCTGAGGTTGAGTGCCTTGCCGTGGCGGAAGTAGTTGTCAGGCCTTTGGCAGACATGCTTCGGGTAGACGTTCATGGGGGCGTAGGAGTATTGTTCCCAGTCGATGGTCTTGCGGTTGCCGTCCAGGTAGTTGACGTGGATGCTGGGGTACTTGATGGAGCCCACGCGGTGCCAGTCTGCGCCGGCGCCCCAGTCGGTCATGGTTCCCCAGAACTGCAGCAGCTTGCTGTATCCTGCGCCGACGCTTGCGCCGTAGGAGATATTTCCGAGCCGGATGCGGTCGTCAGTGGGGCATGACGGGCACAGCAGGATCTTGTGCCAGGAGCTCTTGTCTGCTCCCCCCTCCACCTCGTCATCGGCGGCTGGGTCCTTCTCGCACCATTGCCCGTATGTCATGGGGGTTCCTGGGATGAGCGGGTTTACGCTGTACCAGGTATATCCATCCTTGTCGTTCTTCATGCCTTCCGGGGCGGTTGCGTTTGCGAGGAACGTGATGAAGCTGAGGTAGTCGTCGTAGTCGTTGGCGTAGAGGAGGTTTCCCAGCTGGATTTGCTTCAGGTTGTTGGTGCAGGAGATGGCGCGTGCCTTCTCGCGTGCCTTGGAGAGTGCCGGCAGCAGCATGGAGGCCAGGATTGCGATGATGGCAATGACCACCAGCAGCTCGATGAGAGTGAAGTGTTTTTTCATAATGCCTTGTTTTTGTAGTGGTTGAAATATGTCCGAAAGGTGAGGCGAATGATGCGTCTCAACTGCATTATCAGAGAAAAACGACCAATATCAAGTATGATTTCCAAAATTTGGAATGTTTTTTTGCGCGCTTTTTTTTTGCGTTTACTTCTGTAGGATACGCGTGTTACTGGGGAAAACTGCTTTTCAGGTTGATTTCCTGCCTAAAAGCCTTCGGAATGGCTTATATTGCCCAGAAAAATGCCACGGAAATAACAGGAACACCAGGTAACCATGGAACTCATCATTGACCCAGCTTGGAGAGACCAGTTGCGTGAGGCGCAGCTGGACACGGTGGAGGCCGTCCTGGCCTTCGAGAACGAGCATTGCCTCAGCCGCCACAACCGCGCCGCCACCTGGAAGGGCACATTGCCAAACGGCAGGGTATTCTTCCTGAAGAAGGACTTCTACACCAGCCCCGCCCCGATTCTGCGCAGGCTGATACGCTTCCAGGCGCCTGAAACCAATACCGAACGGGAGACACGCCTTCTGTTGAATGCACGGCGCCTGGGCTTCCGCATTCCCGAAATCATCGCCCATACGCGGCACTGCCGGTGGTTGCTGCCCTACAAGGGCGCCATGATTGAACTCGCCGTGCCTGGGCGGCCCGTTGACGAATTGGTCTGCGACCCCTCCGTCCCCGAGGGGCAAAAGCAGGAGGCGCTGTTAAAGGCACGGGCAACGCTGGACCGACTCCAGGACGCACAGCTGGACTGGCGAAAGGACTGCAAGCCCGAACACTTCTTCTACTGCGATGACGGGGAGATAACGCTGATTGACGGGGAACGGCTCTACCCTGCCAGGAAACCCCTCACGGCAGAATACCGCGCCGCGCAACACCGGAGATTCGACAGCTTCCTGCCTGAAAAATACCGCCGTCATGCATAGGACATTGTTTCACAAGGAAAACAGATGAAAGGCATCCTCCGTCTTATAGCACTCCACCTGCTTCTTTTTGCGACAGTTGCGCTCTTTGCGGGCAACCCGTGGCGGTCTGTCCGACTGGAGGGGGAGCCCGAGGCCATCGATGACATTGAGCTTTTGGCTGACGGTCCCGAACCATTGGTGCGCGATTGGCTTGTGCCTGTCTTCCAGGAGTATTTGGAGCGCATCCTGGGCGTGAAGCCTCCTGTGGTGGAGGCGCCGAGTGGGCGTTTCACCATTGTGCTGGGGGCGGGGGAATTGGCAAGGGCCAATGGACTGGACGTTGAGGCGCTTCCCCCGGAGGGCTACTACATCCGGCGCAGTGGAAAACTCCTCTTCCTTTGCGGGAAGGACGACCCGGCGCAGATTCCCCAGAAGAATTTCTGGAAGATGCGCTTTCCCCGGGGGAGCGTCAGTGCCGCATACGACTTCCTGGAGCGTTTCGCGGGATGCGTCTTCGCCTTCCCGAATCCCCAGGCGGAGGCACTGCCGCCGTCCGCTGCATTGGAACTGCCTCCAGTCCTTGATATTGTAGAGGCGCCTGACTTCACAATGCGGGACATCGAGGTAAACGAGTACGGCTATCCCTGCAAAGGCGCAATGGACGTGCTGGACTCAAGGGGCGTGCAGCCGTTGAAACGCCAGGCGCTCTCGCTTCGCCTGGACCAGGCAAACATCCCCTTCGGACACGGATTGGTCTTCCATGATCTCGTGGAGCGTTTCGCAAAGTCAAATCCGGAGTTCTTCGCCCTCATGCCCGACGGGGGGCGCTACAACAGGCCGAATCTTCAGCACACAGGTCATATTTGCTATTCTAACAAGGAGTTACGCGAGATAATCTATCAGGATGTCAAGGCATATCTCCAGGGGGAACCTCCGCAGTCACGGGGGTTGGAACGCTGGGCTGTAAACGGTTTTTCGCGGAATTACGTGAATGTGATGCCCCAGGACTGGCTCTATTTCTGCTGCTGTCCAAAGTGTTCCGGGATTGCCCGCGGGGAGCGTTTCTACCAGGACGGGGTTCCTGAGCCGGAACGTGCGGCGGCTGCGGACGCCATCAGCGAGGTTCTTTGGGATTTCACTGCGGAAATTGCCGAGCGTTTGGAATCCGAGGGCATTCCAGGCATTGTCACCCAGATGGCGTATTCACCCAGCCGCGAGCCGCCGCGCCGTCCTCTTCCCGACAATATCGAGGTCATGGTTGCCCTTCCCGGGCAGGCGCACCACGGCGACTGGGAGAACGAGGTTGCGTTGCTGAAGCGCTGGAATGAGAAGCTTGGCAGGAAGGTGTACATCTGGACCTATCCCGGGAAGGCCATGAGCAAGGCCGCCATGGTGGGCATTCCCGCCGCCATGCACCGCCATAACGGGAAGTATTTCCAGATGGTGAAGGAGTATATCCGTGGCGCGATGCTGGAGAGCGAATCGGATTTCTATCTCTTCAACCACCTGAACGACTATGTCTTCGCGCATGTCGCATGGAACAACGACATTGACACGGACGCTCTCCTGGACAAATACTTCCGCACGATGTACGGCAAGGGTGCCCCGATGATGGAGGAGTACTTCAATACCCTGGAGGACCTCTGGTGCGGCGAGATTCTGACCAATGTGAAGCAGACCGGCCTGGGGCCCGTCCCCGTCATCCCACCGATTAATTACGTCTGGGAGAAAATCTACAGTGCGGAGCGGATGTCCTTCCTGGAGGCGCTTCTGGAGCGGGCTGAGGATGCCGTCTTGGACGACCCTGGCTGCCTGGAGCGGGTGCGCTTCATGCGGCGCGAGTTCCACGGGCCCATCGCCGCCGCCCGCGCCGCTCACCTGGAGCGCGTCCAGGGCTTTGCCAAATGGTCCGCCGCCCTGGGCGAGGCCATCTTCCTGCGTCCCTGCAAAGGTGCAAAGGTGGAGGCACCCACGCGTGTCATTCTTACGGAGGACGATGAGAACCTCATCCTGGATGTGGAGTGCATGGAGCCCGACATGGAGACCATGCAGGCGAAGGTTCCCGCCACGGAACGGGACACCAATTGCTGGGAGGACTCGGACTTCGAGTTCTTCATTGCGACGACGGACAACCGGAAGGAGTTCTACCAGATCGTCTTCAACGGTAATGGCTCCATCCTGGACAGCAGGGAGGACGACGGGGACGCCGAACTCTCCTGGGATAGCAGGATGCGCCTGGAAGTCTGCCGCGGGGACGACCGTTGGAGTGCCAGGGGAGTCATTCCAAAGAGCGCCTTCGTCGGCGTGGACTTCTCCAAGCCCATGGCCGTCAATTTCTGCCGTCACCGTGTGACAGGCGGCATCACCGAGGACTACCAGTGGAGTCCCTCCGAGGGCAGCACCTTCAAGGAAAGCAGCCGCTGGGGCACCATCACCCGCAGCGTGCCGGAGAACCTGCTGAAGAACGGCGACTTTGCCGAGGGAGTCGTGAATGGCCATCCCGTGGGGTGGAGCACCTGGAGCGAGCAGGTCTCTCCCGACCACCGTCCTGCCGCGCTAGGCGGCGTTCCCCCGTCTCTTGCTGGGAGTGAACAAGGCGGCACGCCCCGGGAGGCCGTCGGCCTGGACCACGAGGTATTCATGACTGCCGGCGCGTCCCTGCGGCTCCGGAACATTCCGGACGTGCGTTGCAATGCCATCCAGGAATTCCGCGCCAAGGCGAATGCGCGATACACCCTTAGCTACTATGTCCGCATCCAGGGGCTTTCCCTCGAGGATGTGTCGGATCCCATCGGCGCGGGCGTCGGCGCATATATCTACGCCAGCGGAAGGGAGTACTCCCTGCCCCGGGAGCGCATCACGGCCGACACGGAGTGGATCCGCCAGGAGTTCACATTCACCACGGGGGACGTCAATGCGGACGAGGAGGGAATGGTCAGGTGCTTCCTGGGGCTCTGGAACTGGCGATGCCCGGGCACCGTCTGGTTCGACCAGGTGAAGATTACGGAGAATCCCGCGGAGTAGAGCCGTAGAGCGGGGTGTCTTTCCGCCTCCGTCGAGGGCTGTGGTCTCAACGGAGGCGGCACCTTCCCTTCTCTAGGCGTTCTTGCCCAGGACTTCCTTGATGAGCGGGCATATAGCCTGTGAGAATCGGTAGAATCCCAGGTCGGTGAGGTGGACTCCGTCCACGGCGCATTCCCAGAAGTCACTCCCGAGTGCCTTTTCGTTCAGCGTATCGAAGAACGAGATATTTCCGTCTCCTGCCTTTGTGCGCTTAATCCATTCCTTCCGCATGATGTCGGTTTTATGCGCGATGATATCCGAATGGAGTTCCGGGAGCGCGCACACGCCTGGCGTCGGTCCGACCAGGACGATTGGCGTATTTGGGTGTTTCCCGCGTATGATGTCCAGGACTCCTGGCAGCGTGGCCTCCAGTGCCAGCTCGTCCACATTCCAGGCATAGTCAATCAGGAATGCGCCCGCGTCGATTTCCGCCATGAGATTTGCGATTTCCGGTTCGCCCTTTCCGTTGCCCGAGAATCCCAGGTTGATGATTTCCCTGTCAACCATGCGTGAGATGATGTTTGTGGAGGCCATTCCCGGACGGCAGGCGCATCCGCCTTGCAGGATGGAGGTGCCATACCAGACGATTGGCTTCGGGGAGGGGAATGGGGTGGCCGGTTCGACCTTCGCATCTTCGTCCAGCCCGATTTCCAGGGCGTCAACGCCGTTGTAGAGCGGGAAGTTGATGATGACATCACGCATCTTGCGCTCCACGCCGAAGACGATTGTGGAGGCGAAGCTGAGCTTCGAGTGGTCCCATCTGGTGACGCCGAAGCACTTCCAGGTTCCGTCGCAATTGAGGTAGAGGTCGAATCCCGCGCTGCCGGAGAAGGCCATGTGGTCCATGCCGTATGTCTCATGCAGGGTTGCCTGGACGGAGAAGCTGGAGCTGTCGGTGCGGAACCGAACCTGGCCTCCCGCAGTCTGGAGCATCATGTAGTATGCGCCGCATCCTGCGACCGGGATTGTCGTCCTGACACCGTTTGGGAACTGTGTGACGGTTGAGTTGGGGTCTGGGGTTGGCAACCGCTGGTAGGAGTGGTTTTGGTCGAACCAGGCAAATCCCACGACCTTCATTGGGGATTCGTAGGGAAGGTGCCATTTGATGCCCTCGGCCTTGGGCGCCCAGGCCATGTACGGGTCGATTACCTTGATGTCTTTTTCCATTTGTTCTGTCAGGCGTCTTGACGCCGTGTGTTGCTGGATTCTGGGGCGGCTATTTGTTCTCCGTGGCGGCTTCCATTCGGCGGAGTCTGGCCTGGTAGTAGTGCGAGAGGAAACAGTCGGTCGACACCATCAGGATGTCGAGGATATAAAGGTAGATCACCCAGTTCCCGCGCCAGGTGCCGCCGACGAATTTGCTCGCCAGGCCGCAGACATAGCCGAATATTATCATGTAGAGGAAGACAAAGCTCTTTCCCTGGGGATTCTTGACGCGGCAGGTCTTGATGATCTGGGCGGGCCAGCTGGCTCCGAAGACGATCAGCATCATCGCCTCGAGGATTTTTGCGGGTTCCATTTGATTGGAATCCAGGCGCGTTCCTGCGTGCCTGGATCAGTTGGGTTGGTGTTGGTGTTGTTGGTGCAAGTGAGTCCGCGTGGAATGCGGGCTATTTGGCGAGGCGTGCATTGATGCCTGCGGCGGCGCGGCGGCCTTCACCCATTGCCAGGATTACAGTCGCGGCTCCCAGGACGATGTCGCCACCCGCGAAGACTCCGGGGATTGAGGTCTCGTTGGTCTCGGGATTGACGACGATGTTCCCCCGCTTGTTCACCTCGAGCCCTTCGGTGGTGGCGGAAATCAGGGGATTCGAGTCATTTCCGACTGCGACGATGACCGTGTCGACATCCAGGGTGAATTCGCTGCCGGGGATTTCGACAGGGCGCCTGCGCCCAGACGCGTCCGGCTCCCCAAGTTCATACTTGAGGCATTCCAGTCCGACGACGCGCCCCTTTTCGTCTCCAAGGACGCGCTTTGCGTTTTCAAGGGTGTGGAACTGGACTCCCTCCTCCTTGGCGTGGTGGACCTCCTCGATTCTCGCAGGCATCTCCACCTCGGAACGGCGGTAAACCAGGTAGACGGTGTCCGCGCCCAGGCGAAGCGCCATGCGGCTTGCGTCCATGGCGACATTGCCGCCTCCCAGGACGGCGACCCTCTTCCCATGCCAGAAGGGCGTGTCCGCCTTGCCCTCGAGATGCGCCTTCATCAGATTTGCGCGGGTGAGGTATTCGTTTGCGCTGAAGACGCCGATGAGGTTCTCCCCCTCGATTCCCATGAACTTCGGAAGCCCGGCGCCAGTGCCGATGAAGACGGCGTCGAAGCCGTCCTTCTCCATGAGGTCCTTCAGCTTGCGGGTGCGGCCAACGACGTAGTTCGTCTCAATCTTGACGCCGAGTTTCCTGAGCCCGTCGATTTCCGTCTGGACGATTGACTTTGGAAGCCGGAATTCAGGGATTCCGTAGACGAGGACTCCTCCCGGGCGGTGGAATGCCTCGAAGACCGTGACGCTGTGGCCGGCGCGCGCGCAGTCGGCGGCCACCGTGATTGACGCCGGCCCCGAGCCGATTACGGCCACCTTCTTGCCGGTGCGGATG
>URJM01000070.1 GCA_900548225.1 uncultured bacterium | reverse complement strand
CAAAGATTTTTCAACGAAATCCGGTTTAGTGCTACACTATTTTGCAAAACTCACAAGTATCTGGACTACCCCAAATTCAGACGCCTTGTCAGGAAGTACAGGGGTGATTCCTACGTAAAGCGCTTCACATGCTGGAACCAGCTGCTGACGCCGATGTTCGGGCAGCTGAGCGGCCGTGAGAGCCTCCGCGACCTTGTGGCCGTGCTCGAGGCACACCAGTCGAAGTGCTACCATCTCGGGCTCGGCGACAGGCCTGCGTCAAGAAACGCCGTCTCGCTGGCCAACCAGACCCGCGACTGCCGCATCTTCGAGGAGTTCGCCTCCTTCATGATGGAAGAGGCGGGCAGGGAGTGCGCGGCAGACGTCTTCGGCCTCGGCGGCAATGTCTACGCATTTGATTCAACGACCATTCCATTGTGCCTCTCGCTCTTCCCCTGGGCAAGGTTCCGCAGGCACAAAGGGGGGTGAAGGCCCATGTCCTCTACGACCTGGAGACGCATGTGCCTTCCTTCTACCACATCACGGCGGCATCCGCCCATGACTCGAAGGCCATGCCGACTATTCCGTACGAGACTGGTTCGTACTACGTGTTCGACCGGGGCTGCAACGCTTTCGCCGAGCTCCATCGGATCAACAGGCTGGAGTCGTTCTTCATCGTGAGGGCGAAGCAAAACCTGAAGTCCAGATGCGTCAGATGGAGGCGACGTCTGCCAAAGGATGTTCTGGGCGACGCCGAAATCGTGTTCACGGAGGAAGCCTCCTTCAAAAAAAACCGGGAAGCTCCGGCTGGTGAGGTTCCACGACAAGGAGCAGGACAGGGATTTCGCCTTTCTCACGAATGCCTTCGGACTTCCCGCCCTCAAGGTGGCCGGTCTCTACAGGAGCAGATGGCAGGTGGAACTATTCTTCAAGTGGCTCAGGCAACACCTCAGGATCAAGAAGTTCTGGGGAACGACCGAGAACGCCGTGCGGATCCAGGTCGGCGTGGCGATTGCCGTTTTTTGCCTCGTGGCGATTGTGCGCAAGAAACTTGGAATCAGGCGATCCCCCTACGAGATGCTCCAGATACTCAGCGTCTCACTGACCAACAAGACCTCCGTGCGGGAACTCTTTGAGAGAAGCGAGCTGTCGCTCCCCGAAGCGCAGGGCACACCTTTCCTGCCTGGGTTCTTCGATTAAAAATGTTTTCCTCCTCATTTTAACGGGGCACTAGTGATTTCGTTTATATCCTTGTGCCATTATCAAAAAATCGAACCGTCGAGGCGTGGACTTTTCAACGTTCCTCTCGTTTTTCTTACAGCAGTCTTTCGGCTGTCTGCCTGCGTCCCGTCCAGCCGAGACCGCGTGCCCACTCCAGCATCTCCTGCCTGGCATTCGCGTCCTCGCCATTGATGGTTTTGAGGAAATCGCAGTAGCCCTGGATGCCTCCCACGTCCTGCACCAGCGGCAGGTTGCCGTCCATGGCGATACAAAGTGGACGCCCCGTCTTCATGACCAGTCTCATCTGCGCCGATAGTTTTTCGTCGTCGGTTTGGTCGCTGTCACAGATGCCTTCAAGGCTGATGTCGATTTCCCATCCGTCTCCGTAGTCGAACTCATAGTTGAGCCTGTCGGTCAGCGGCAGCACCTTGGGATTCAACGGCGACATGGCGTTGGTCATCAGGTGATGGGCGATGGCCTCGCTCGCCTTCATCTTCAGTATCTTCCCGACCGTTTCATCCAGAGCCTTGACGTTCCGTTCGTAGAACACTGACGCCTCACGGCATAACTGTGAAACCTTGTCTATTGTGGCAGGCTTGTCCGAAAGAATCTCCTCAAGCGTCAGCCGTTCCGCCAAGCCGCCAATCCCGCCGTCCAACGCTGTGCCAGCCTCGTCCAGCTTGATTTCATCCAGCTGCTTGCGGACATAGCCGCTTTGTCTGCCATCCCCTGATGGTATGACCTGGAGAGTGCGCTGTTCCTTGATGAAGATGTCAACCGTCCTTCGCGCTGCCATGAACTGCTCCGACACCCCCAGGAAGTGGAAGGGAGCCGTGTATTTCCTGCGCAACCAGTTGCGGAAACTGGCCTCTCCCTCGTAGTCGTCGTCCCAGAAGATGTCCTGGTCCTCTATATCCACAGGCGAGCGGAAATAAAGCCCGACCATGTTCAGATATTTGCTGAACTCGCCTTGGGTGAAGGCATCCATGTTCTTCTGTGGAAGCGAGAAGCGGTGCAGATGTCCATTGAGCCAGCCGAACAGGCGCATGATGGCGTAGTGCAGTCCGTGCAGCGTCATCTCGGCAGGCGCGAGAATCTCACGAGAATATCCCTCCTTTGCCCCGCAGAACTGGCGCAGAACCGCCAGGCACTCCTCATCAACACCCTGCAATTCCAGCTTCAAGCGCATTGCCTTTGTGGTCTTCTGTCTCTTTGTCATCGCCATTGTCTCTTCTTCTATGTTGTTCTTGCTCTGCCGAGACCGCCATTGAGATGCGGAACTTCGGCCTCGCGCCCGAGGACTGGCCGGAGGACGAGGAGGAGGTGGAGGGCTAGAACAGGTCGCTGTGCGTGCCGGTGCGGGAAAGTTCCAGGACTAGCACGTTCTCAAACAGCTTGTAGATGAGAAGCCAGTCCGGCTCAATGTGGCATTCGCGGCATCCACGGTAGTTCCCGACGAGTGAATGATCATGGTACTCGTCTGGAAGCGTCTGCCCTTCGGCAAGCATTTCAATCACCTTGTCCAGCGCGGCGACATCGCGACCGCGCTTCTGCGCCAGCTTGTAGTCCTTCTTGAAATGCGATGTGAATTTGACTTCGTATTTCATGAGTTGAGAGCCCTGCGCAGACTCTCCATGTCCTTGTAGCCGGGCACGCCTGGGTCACGGGCAATCCGTTCGCCCTCCTCGATGGCCTCAATGGTCTCTCTGTTCGGCACAGGGGCGGATGTCACGATGAAGGGAATCGCCTTGACCCTGGCAATCTGGCGCAGATAGATGTTGATGGCGGTGGACATGTTCATCCCCATGTCCGAAAGACATTTTTCGACTTCCGTCTTGAGGGCGGAATCCACTCTTACACTGAAAGTTGATGTGCTCATGCTGTCCTCCATTGTCTTAATGAATTGAACATAATGTAGCACATATAAAACCAAATGCAACACAATAGAGCTAAAAAACATGGAGAAACAATATGATTATGCGACCATGCCAGCAGGAGGCCGTAGATGAAGTTTACGAACACCTCCGAACCAAGGACACCACCCCCTGCGTGGTCCTCCCGACGGGCACGGGAAAGAGCCTGGTGCCTGGCGAAGATCGCCTCCGACGCGGTGACACTCTGGGGCGGTCGCGTCCTCATCCTCGCCCATGTCAGGGAGTTGCTGGAGCAGAACGCCGACAAGGTGCGGAGACTCTGCCCCGAACTGAATAATCTGGGGAATAATCTGGGAATGACGTGGAATAATCTGGAAATGATGTGGAATAATGAGGCTTGCCCGGCTTCGGTTCGGGCATCGGCGCGCCCTCAGCTACGCCGGGGCATTTTTTAACACAAAAGGCGAAACGCATTGCGCTTCGCCTTTTGTGTTAAAAAATGGTGGCAAGGTTAGGGGAAAAACGAAAGGGTATCTCCAAGCAGGGAAATAGCCGTGACGAGGTTCATTTTCCGTTTGTCTCCTTTCCCGTTATTAAAAAAACAAAAACCTTTGGTCGCTGTTATTTTCCTGCAAGTGCGATGCTACCGAAGTACACTATTCCAAAAACGTTTGATTTCGAGTAATTGGGTTCTGTATTGGGAAAACTCCTGTTTTTCCCTGTCAATGGACCAAACGAAATTCACCAGACCCAGCAAATTGTTCAATTCCTCTTCGGTCAGTCTATGCCAGTCCTTTTCCCAGAAATGATTTAGATAATACATTCTTTGCCGAAGTCTCTTGCGCAATGATTTCGGGGCAGACAATTTCTGATTGACCGTGATACCGGTAACCATTTTTCGGTTGCCATTGCGCATTACATGGGTCTTGTCTGGATTCAGTTTCAGTCCGATGGTCATAAAGTTTTTTTTGCAGACGGCAATGGCTTCCCGGATGTCCTCATCGTTCATTTTTCCGGAAATGGTCAAGTCATCCGCATATCGTGTAAAATGGTATTTTTTCACTTTACAGAAGTTTCGGATTGCCTTGTCCAGGGGAGCAAGCAAAAGATTTGAAAGATGTGGACTGGTGACCGCCCCCTGGGGCAGATGCCCTTGAAGAGTACATATTTTAGCCACTAAAACAGAAACATTGCGTTGCATTCCCAGGCTCTCCAGATAATCGGTCACTTGAGAAAACTTCAGGGAAGGGAAGAAGTCCTTGACATCCATGCAGAGAACCACAGCGGCTCCCAGATGTGCGGATGCGTTTTTCCTGATGTTCCTCCGTTTCTCAAATGCCATGGCGGAACGCTCAGCCCTTTGAAAAAGGATTTTGGACAAGATACGGCGCTGGATTTTCTTGAGGAGTTGAGAGGGTGCTTCAATCGTTCTTGTTTTCCCATTCTTTTTGGGAATCTGAAATATCGTGTACTGTTCCTGAATATGATTGGAAAGCCAATACAGAAATTCCGTCGTGCTTCCCAGGCATTGTGTCAGTTCAGAAAGAGTCTTCGGTATCTTACAATACATAGCCAATAAAAAAGTAGCCATTTTCATCACACTGTAAAATCTGCGCACCGAAGGTGAGCAGTTTCAAACTCCGATGAGGCGATGGCTCATCGGAGTGTCCGAAGGCGTGCTGACATCCGCGCCAGCGGATTCTGGCACGTCGAGGACACGACGATGTGCAAGCGCCCAGCGGAGGAAGAAAATGCCACCGAGAAGCGCGTGCATATCCTTGCATTCTAAGAATGACGACTCGCCATTCCTATCTGTTCCATAAAATAGGACAGATGCTATTCTGATGAAAATGGCTACGAAAATTTTTTAATCCTATCTCTTCAACGCGCAAATCGCAAGCGCGCTGAGCCCCGTCACGGCTGCTCCGAGGACAAACCCCGCGGAGGCGGTGATGAACTCGTCGTCCTCCATCAGCTTCTCCAGCTTTCCGGTCAGGGTTGACGGATTGCTCTTCTCCATCTCCTCCAATGCCGTTTCCAGGTTCTTGATGATTTCATCCAGTCTCTCCGAGGTGAGGGGAGCGGATTCCTCCGTCCCGGCGACGGACTCCGCGGCAGATGCTTCCTCCGCGTCCGGAGCAGATGATTCTCCAGACATCCCGTCCGTCTTCTCACCCATACGCCCCATCTCCTCGTCCAACGCATTCTGCAGTTGCTTCCGCAACGGTGAATCCTCGGCAATCGTCTCAATCAGTGCCTTGAGTTCGTTGATTTTGTCTGTCATGATGGTCTTCCTCCTGTCTTGCTTGTTGGTTTCGTTTTTGCGCTCCACGGGCAATGGCAGCAACCGCCGTCATTGCCCTGGTCACACGTCATCGACAATACATCCGAACAAACTCATCGTGGCATGCGCTGTAGTTTCCGTCATTGTTGGAAAACGCATGGCCATGATGCGCTATGGCGAAATTAACCCCGTCCTCGTCGAAGCTACAGAACTGCGTCAAACGATAGGGGCATCTGTTCATGACGATGAGCGTTTCCAGTCCAGCCGTGTCCATTCCTGGATTGCCGCCATTGGCAAGAATCCACTCAAACACGTCCTGCATTGTCGCATTTTCTATCAGGTTGTTGTTCATTTTCTTTCCTTTGCTCCTTCAATTGGATTGTTCCTGGGATTTCCCCAGAAGTTGCTTGTTGTTCGTTACTTTCCTGTTTCATTCTTCTTGTACTCGTCATAGAACGTCTTGAAAAGTTCCACGTCGAAATTCAGCTGAGGAACCGGCAATCCCTTCACCTTGGCAATCGCCGTCTCCTCGAAATTGTTTCGAACGAACACCCCCATCGCTGTGGTGAGCGTGCCCGCCACAGTGGCATTGACGGCGCTTCCCAGCATCGGAATCAACTTCAAAAGACTCGTCGCCGCAAAGACGCCAACCAACTTCGCCACGAATGGCAATGCCGACTGCTTGATCGCCTCTTCCTTCAAGCCGTAGAGCCCCGCAAGGCTGGCAATCATCGTTATCTGGACGGGGATGAGGACTGCCGCGTCAGACAGGGGGATCGGAATCGCACCTGCGGCGGCCGCCGCCGCGACCGCGGTGGCGATGATCCCCTTCGCCTTGCCGCGTTTGTCAATGATTGCCTGGATGCGAGCCTCCAGATCGATGCGCTGCGCCTCCATGAAGGCATCCTTGTACGCTTCCGGCAACATCTTGTAGGAGAGAAGCATCAGTTCCTTGCAGCCGACTGCACCGCCCTCCGCGTCCGAAGTGAATACAATGTGCTCCCTGGGAACCCCTGCGTCAACAAGCGTCTTGACCAAGGTCTCACGCTGGGAAGGTCGCGTGATGTCCTGCTTGGTGATGACAACGATGACATGCTCGGGGTTGAAGATGTTGCGGATGAGGTTGAGGTCGCACTCCGTCACCCGCGCCCCGCTGCCCTGGATGGCGTACCAAACCAGGTGGATGTGGTTGTCCACATTGGAATCATTCTGACGCTGGCGGACAAAGTCACGGGTGTGCTCCGTAAACTCCTCCTCGGATTGGCCAAGCTCCAGCCCCTTGGAGTCCCAGATTTGCACAAGCTCGTTCTCGTAGCAGTCGTAGCCCATTGTCGTGGGACGGCCATCGCCAATGGCGTCACGGGGAACCAGGTCGCCTAGTATTGCCCTTGTCAAGGAAGTCTTGCCGCTTCCCGTGTAGCCGCATACCAGGATGTTCGGTCGCTTCCCGAATTTGGCGCAGGCCTCCTCGTATTTATTGTTGAAATCCTTGATGACGTCTGATTCGTCCATGGCATTCTCTCCTTGCTGGTTGTCTTCTTTCCGGGGCACTGGAACGGCGAACTCCACCAGTTCCGCACCGTAACGTTTGTTCATCAACTTGAAAAAATCACTCAAAGAGGCTTCCCCTGGCAAGGCAAGCATCCGCTTCACCATGGCAAGGGAATCCGAAAAGCTTTCACTGCAGTTGGTCGCGGCAGTCAGCGCATCGAAGAAGGAGACTGCCACGCCATCGGCGACGAAGACCTGCGACGGCCGGAACTCCGCCAGGGACAGGGCACGGATGACGCCAGGCTCCGGCACGGTCAACACCACACGGTGCGAGAGATAGAAGCCGAAACGATGGCCACGAGATAGCAGAAGTGCGCCGAATCGAAGCCTGTTCATCCCCGAACCTCCCGCTTCACCATCTCGCCGCTTAACTTCATCTCCATGCCATCCGCAATGGAGTGCAGCCGCTCGACTGCCTGCACAAACGCAACATCGCAACCGGACTCGTTCCACTGCCATAGGGACATCTCCGCAGGAAACACGATATGATG
Organism: uncultured bacterium; assembly: GCA_900548225.1. GTDB lineage: Bacteria > Verrucomicrobiota > Lentisphaeria > Oligosphaerales > Oligosphaeraceae > UBA1724. The sequence goes on along the minus strand of URJM01000070.1, from coordinate 2,176 downwards.
CCCCTCGATGACATGGAGAAAGTCAGCGTAGATGACACGAAGGGCCTTCGCGTAGGAACGAAGCGATTCCACCGCCTCCGCCTTCCCCGAAATCTCCCCAAGGCTAATGGCGGCAAGCACGGCTTCCGACGCATGGCAGAAAAGGTCGTCCGCAAGGCGAAGCCTGTAAAGCAGGTCGACGACCATCTCGTAGTAGATTGTGTTCCTGGTCTTCCACATTACATGTCTATTTCCTGTATTCGCACATATTTTAAGAAGCAACCCGTGACAAAAGATGTCATGGGTATTTTCAAATGCGGGTCTTTCGCTGAAAAAAACAGAAAAACATTGTCAGAAAAATGTCATGGAAACACTTAATACGCGGTGAGAATTGATTATCTTATGGTGATAACAAAAATGTCACACTTCAACACGGGGACAGAGAAATGGGCAACAGGGAGCAACGGTTGCTGCGGCAGTTGAAATTCGTGGCCGAGATGAAGTTGGGAAACTACCCCAACGCACAATCGATGGCACGGGAGTTCGAAAGGTACGAGGATGAGGACGGAGAGCCAATGGGTTGCAGCCCACGCACCGTCATGCGCGACATCAACCACCTCCTGGAACTGGGCGCACCCATCGAATACGACCCCACAAACAAGGGATATTACCTCCGGCATAAATCATGGGAATTCAAGGTGCCCGTATTCCAGGAGGATTTCGTCAGCATGGCAATGCTGGGCACACGACTGGCGGAGGATATCGTCCCGGAACCGCTGAAGACGGATATCGACGGCGCCATCGTCCAGGCGCTGGCGACAAACTCCTCGGAGTTCTTCGACGCCGCGATGATCGACTCCATCCTCTGCGCCTCCGGAGTGAAGGCAGCCATCAACCCGGAAATCTTCAAGAAACTCTTCGATGCATGGCGGCGAAAGCGCATGGTCACGATACGCTACCGCGACCCGCAGGGAAAGGAGACGGAAAGCGACTTCGAGCCACATCTCATCGTCTTCCACAAGGGACTCTGGTACGCCAAAGGCTACATCTACAACACGAAGAATCTGCGCATCTACGCTTGCCAGCGCATCCTCTCCGTCACCTCCAATCCACAGGGCTTCGAAACGGACAGGAAACTCATCGACGACACTCGCAGGAAAGGGCTTTTCAACTACCCGAAGGTCGAGGGCATCCGACTCCACTGCGATGCCTCTATCGCCTTCTACATCTACGAACAGCAAAAGGTCTTCAAGTCGAAAATCGAACGCCAGGAGGACGGGTCGCTCGTCGTCGCACTGAACCCGACCGTCGAACATGACGTCATCCGGTGGATTCTCGCCGAGGCGGGGCGCATCCAAGTGCTGGAGCCGAAGTCACTGCGCGAAAAGGTCGCCGAGGCGGGACGCAATATCGCCAGAAATAACTCCTAGTAGGAGGAATAACATGAACAACTTCATCCCCCCAGGCTTCCCTTTCGGACGCGACCCATCCAGCTTCTATCTCTGCGAGTGCCCCAAATGCGGATTCCGCCAGTCGTATGAACTTGGCGACCCGTCATCGGCCATCGTCAATGGCGCGGAAGACCCTGACTCCATGAAGACCGTGGAGAAGATTCCCACGGTCTGCCCACAATGTGGAGCGAAGTGGAAAAAGAACCACATGCCCGATTTGCGCAAATATTGAGGTTGCCTGCAACTATTGCCTTTTCCATCTGGCAAACACAAACCTTCGGGTAAAGAGACGCCTTTACGCTTCAAACTCGTTGGCCCGTTCGGAGAAGAACTGTTGAAGAACGCGGATGTTCTCCAGTTCCGACCACTTGCTCCTGGGAGCGCCTTCTTCATCAAGGTTGAATATTACCGCGTTTTTCATTCCCAAGATCAATGGCGAATGTGTGGCTATGATGAACTGCATTCCAAGAAAAGAGGCAGTTATCTGGAGAAACTCAATCAACTTCAGTTGAAACATCGGGGACATGCTGTTTTCAGGTTCGTCAAGAAGATATACACCAGCACTGTCAATGGCCGAAGTGAAATAGTTCAAGGCTGTTTCCCCGTTTGAGGACGGCTTCAGCGTATGTCCTACGTATTTGGCCAGATTTGCGGAATATGTGTTGTCCTTAAGGCTAAGGTCGCGTTTATATGTGAACTTCCAGTAGTTTTTGACACTAAACGGCTATAAGCCGCCCCAAATATTC
>URJM01000069.1 GCA_900548225.1 uncultured bacterium | reverse complement strand
TGTCCTCCTCTCCCTCTTCCTCCTTCTGTTGTTGCGGAGAATATCCGTCTTGTGTATTCTGGGTGGGGGCCTCGTCCATTTGGACTTCCCCTGCCGTGTCATCATTTGTGACCTGCCCGTCATCCTCCCAGGTTGTAGTCGTAGTCCTTTCCTTTTCCGTCTTCATCTTTTGATGGAAGAGGAATCCGAGGATTCCGGCGACAGCCAGTGGGAGAATGAATGCGAGCAGTTTTTGGCGCATCATTAGAATTCGATTTCCCTTGGGGCTCGTGGGAACGGTATGACGTCACGGATGTTGCCCATTCCTGTGCAGAAGCGCACCATTCTTTCGAATCCGAGTCCGAATCCGGAGTGTGGGACGGAGCCGAATCTCCTCAGGTCCAGATACCACCAGTAGTTTTCCGGGTCCATTCCCAGTTCCCGGATACGTGCTTCGAGGAGTTCGAGTCTTTCCTCGCGCTGGCTTCCTCCGATGATTTCACCGACATCTGGCAGCAGGACATCCATTGCGGCGACGGTCTTTCCGTCATCGTTCTGCCTCATGTAGAACGCCTTGATTTCCTTTGGGTAGTTCATCACTGTCACCGGGCCGTTGAAGACCTTTTCGGCGAGGAACCTTTCGTGTTCGCTCTGGAGGTCTGCGCCCCAGTATGGCTTGAACTCGAATGCGTCCTGGTTTTTTGCGAGGAGCTGGATGGCCTCGTCGTATGAGATGCGTGCGAACTTGGCGTCTGCCAGTCTTTCGAGCCTGTCAAGGAGTCCCTTTTCGATTCTCTGGTCGCAGAACCTGAGGTCTTCGGGGCATTCGTCGAGGACAGCCGTGAAGAGCGCCCTCAGATAGTCCTCTGCGATGTCTGCGTTGTCCTGGAGGTCGGCGAATGCGATTTCGGGTTCGATCATCCAGAATTCGGAGAGATGCCTGGTAGTATTTGACTTTTCCGCGCGGAAGGTAGGTCCGAAGGTATACACGCTTCCAAGTGCGCATGCGTGTGTTTCGGCCTCAAGCTGTCCTGAGACCGTCAGGTTGACCGCCTTTCCGAAGAAGTCCTCGTTGAAGTCGACCTTTCCTGTCTCCTTGTCCTTTGGGAGTCTGTTCAGGTCCATGGTTGTCACCTGGAACATTTCGCCTGCGCCCTCGCAGTCGCTTGCCGTGAGGATTGGCGCGTTGAAGTAGTAGAATCCCCGTTCCTGGAAGAACCTGTGCGTTGCCATGGCGAGGGAGTTTCTGATTCTTGCGACGCATCCGAAGGAGTTTGTCCTTGCGCGGAGATGTGCGACCTCCCTGAGTCTTTCGAAGGAGATTCTTCCCTTGCTGAGGGGGTATTTAAGCGGGTCGCAGAATCCGAGGACGGTTATCGAGTCTGCGTGCAGTTCGACGGCCTGTCCTGCGGCCGGGCTTTCGACGAGCTTGCCCGTTGCGGTGAGTGAGCATCCCGGGTAGAGCTTGAGGATTTCCGCGTCATAGTTTGGCAGTTCCTTCGGGGCCAGGATTTGGAGATTTGCGAAGCTGGATCCGTCATTGAGTTCGATGAAGGAGAATCCCGCCTTGGAGTCCCGCCGGGTCCTGACCCAGCCAGCCACCGTGATTGTCTTTCCGAATTCCCTGCAGGCCAATGCGGCCTTGATTGCATCGTGTTTCATTGTGTCCTTTCGTTTATTGTTGGAGTAATTTGGGAGATTGGCTTGATTTGCGGCATCGCGAGGTAGACGAATGCCCCCGCGATTCCCCAGAAGACGATGATTCCCGTATAGGCGAGGGCGGCGGTTTCGCCTGCCTCGGAGCCTGCGCCGTCGTGGCTATTCAGGACCGCGTCCCTGACTCCGATTCCAGCTGGCGTCACTGGAAGGATTGCGGCGGCATTTGCGATGTGGGTGACGAACTGCGTTTCCGCGAAGGAGAGCCTGTCCTGCGCATTTTTAGAGGCGGCTTGTGCGAGGGTGTAGATTGCCGTGCCTGACATGAAATGAATCAGGATTGAAACCAGGAATGCAGTCAGGAGTGCCCGCCTTCTGTTGCGGTAGATTTCCAGCGCGGCCAGGAATCTTCTAAAGACTCCCAGGATGCGGCGCCTGGGCTTTTGTGCTTCTTCGTCCTCCTGGCTTCCGGGATGCAGTTTCCTGTTTTGGAAGAATCTGCACCATAGCATCGCGGTGACCAGGACAAGTGCGGCCGCGAATGCGATGAATGCCAGGAAAACCGGGTATGATTTGGCTCCTGCCAGGAGCCTGGAGGAGAAGACGAGTGGAATCAGGAAGAGAATTGCGGCGGCGAAGAGGCCTGAGAGCCCCACAAACCTGTCCAGCAGGTCTATCAGTGCGAGTTCGGCGGTTTTTCCGGGGAATGCGGCTCCTGCGGTGCCGACCTTGACGATGTCTCCGGAGACGCCCCCCGGGATTATGAGGCTGAAGAAGTTCCCTGAGAGTGTGAGTGCCAGGCTTTTGCCGTATGGTAGCGGGAGTCCTGCGGCGGTGAGGAGAATCCTCCATCGCAGCGCCCCCAGCAGCTGCATTCCGAAGTATAGGATTGCGGCTGCGATGACGTGGGGGCTTGTTGCCTGTTTCAGGAGGACATCCTGGAGGAAGCTCCCTGCCGGGCGGTCTTTAGGCAGTGAGAGCCAGAGGAGGAAGACAGCCAGGGGGATTGAGAGGCTCCTGAGCGTCAGGATGAAGATTCGTCTTGGACTGGGGCGCATTCCTACCTGTCGTTGTATCCCTTCGGATGGGCCTGCCGCCACTTCCAGGCGGATTCGACGATGGCGTCGAGATTCTCGAAGTCGGGTTTCCATCCGAGGATGCGTTTTGCGGCGGTGGAGTCTGCGATGAGGCGTGCGGGGTCTCCGGGGCGTCGTGGCGCGACATCGACCTGGAAGTCGAGTCCGGAGACTTTGCGGACGGTGTCGATAACCTGCCTGACCGAGTTTCCGCCGCCGGTGCCGAGGTTCAGTGCGCCGCAGTAGTCCGACTCAAGCGCCAGCAGATGCGCCTGGGCAAGGTCCAGGACATGTATGTAGTCACGGATGCACGTGCCGTCGGGGGTGTCGTAGTCCTCCCCGAAGACGGAGATTGACTTGCGTTCACCCATTGCGGCCTGCATGACCAGCGGGATCAGATGTGTTTCGGGGTGGTGGTCTTCGCCATGGAGTTCTGTGGCTCCGGCCGCATTGAAGTATCTGAGTGCGGTGTATTGGAGTCCCATGAGCTTGTTCTGCCACGAGAGGACCTTTTCGAACATCAGCTTCGACTCGCCGTAGGGATTGATGGGGTTCTTCGGCTCCTCCTCGGAAATCGGGAAGTGTTCGGGCATTCCATAGACGGCCGCGGTCGAGGAGAAGACGATCTTGCGTGCATTGCACTCGGCTGCGGCCTGTGCGAGGTTGATTGCATTGGCGACATTGTTGCGGAAATACTTGAGGGGATCCTTCATGGATTCGCCCACCTCGATGAAGGCGGCAAAGTGAATGACGCCCTCCGGAGAGGCCGTCTTCATTGCACTCCTGAGGGAGTCGAGGTCGGAGAGATTTCCCTGGACGAAGCGGGCTCGCGGGTCCACCGCGTCGCGGTGGCCGTTGAGCAGTGCGTCGAATACGGTCACCTCGTGGCCGTGGTTAAGGAGATATTCCGTGGTGCAGCTGCCTATGTAGCCGGCGCCTCCTGCGACAAAGATACGCATGATTGTGAAATGCTGGTGAAAAGGGGAAAACTGGACGGGCTATTTGAGAACGATTCCGGAGACCTTCATGAGCGGCCGGCTCCAGCCCTTGACGCTCTCCTGCATGCCCGAGACTGTCACGGACTGGCCTTCCCAGTCGCGGAGGTCGATGCGCGCCGCGCCAAGGTAGATGTCGGGGACGTAGCGTCCGTCCTTGACATGGCAGAGTGCGTGCGAGGTTTCGGGAAGCGCATTGCTTCCGAGCGGGACGATGATTCCGGAGGCGCTGGCGAATACCGGCTTGCCATGTTCGACGACCTTTGTCTCGGCGATTTGCTCCTCGAGCGCGTCCCTGGCGGCCTCTGCGGCGGCATTCTCCTCTGCGGCCGCCTTGGCAAGCTCCTGGAGCTTTGCGCGCTCCTCGTCAAGGCGTTTGCGCTCCGCCATCAGTTCATCCAGCTCCGCCTGGGCCTTCTCGTTTTCCTGTCGGATCAGCTCCGTCTTGGCGGCATGTTCGCGCTGCTCGGCGCTAAGGCGTTCGCTCTCCGCCTTTGCCGCGTCAAGCTTGGCCTGTTCCTCACGGGCGGACGCCTCCATCTTCTCCCGTTCAAGGCGCAGCAGGTCCGCCTGTGTCGCGGCGGCCTGAACCTCGTCCTGGATTTTGAGGATGGCCGCCTGCAGCTCCTCCTGTTCCTTCAGGGCGCGGTCCCGTGCGTCCTGGGCTTCCTGGGCTTTTGCAAGTGCCTCGCGTGCGAGTTCTTCGGCGCGGAGTTGCTCCTGTTCCATTGCCACGGCCTCCGCCTTGGCCGCCTCCTCGCGCTTCTGCGCCTCAAGCCTTGCCTGGACAAGCCTGTCCGCCATCCTTCTGGCCTCCTCTTCCCAGCGTTCGGAGTCCTCCTGGACAAGCCGCGCCTTTGCCTGTGCGGCCTTCTGTAGCTCTTCGAGCTTTGCAAGCTCTTGGGCTTCAAGCTGTTGGGCCTTTTCTCGCTCCAGTGCCGCCAATGCCGCCTTTGCCTGTGCCGCCTCCCGTTCCGCCTCGAGGCGTGCCGCGTCGTTCTTCAGCCGGTCCAGCTCCTGGGTTCTGGCGTCCGTCTGGCTTTTCAGTTCATCGGACTGCTTTTGGAGTTCGTCCAACCGTGCCTGTTCAGCCATCAGCTCCCGTCTTTGCCGGTTTCCGCGTTCCTGGAGGATTATCTTCTCCTGGTGGAGTGCCGGATCAATTGCGACGGCCTCGGCTTCCCCGTCGGATTCGGGCGGGGGTCCCAGTGCGACGAATGATGCGCTGACCCATGCTGTGGCGTCCTTTGGCGCGAATACGCACATCCAGGATCCGTCCTGGCGTCCTTCCGGCTTAAGGAGCGTTCCCTCCTTTGCCATGTAGAATGACGTGAAGTGGTCTCCCGGGCCGGTGTAGATGGGGCAGGGCGATGCGATTACAACTCCTTCGCCGTTCACATTGTCGTCATGAATCCATCCGGAGATTTCCCCTGGCATTCGGACTTCCGCCCACCGATTGCCGTTTGTTCCCTGGAATGAGACGATTTCGAGGGGCGTCCACTTTTTGAGGATTGCGAGCCTTTCATAGTATGACGCGGGCTGTGCGCGCAGTGCGACTCCGTCGTTGGTGACGTATCCCTGTGTGGTCGTCTGTGCGTGAATCGCCGCGCCGCAGAGTAGAATAGCCAGTATCCAGTGTCGCATCTTTTGTCCGTGTTGTTGGGGTTGGTTCTAGGTCGGAAGTGTGTAAATCTAATGCTTCAAGCGGGGCCTTTTCGTCATGGCTGTGGCTGTTCCGCCCTTTCCGTCATTTCGCGTGCGGTTCCCACCTGTGCGATTTGCTCCAGCCTTCCCAGCGTTGTGTCGAGAGTCTTGTTGTAGGAGTTGTTGACATTGAAGAGTGCGAGCCGGGAGTATAGTCCGAATGGCTGGTTGACATCCTTGAGGAGCGCATGGTCGTCGACCCCTGTGAAGAGTTTGAGGAGCGAGGTGTCGTCGGCCGCGGCGAGCATATCCAGGTATGGCATGCAGAACCTCATCTTCCTGAACATGCTTGCTGAGCACATTTGGAGGTGTGCGTGGTATTCATCCACCAGCCTGGCCATGGCCGCCTTGTCCTTGAGTCCCTCGATTCGGGTGATTGTCTCCTTGACCTTGTCGAGGAAGGCCTTGAGGTAGCCGTCTGGGAGCCTCATGGCCATCTGGAGCCATCTTCTGAGCATGTTGGCGCCATTGAGCCGTTGGCCGAAGTCGTTGCTTTCCAGTTCATGGACGCACAGCATCCGGTATGCCTCCATGCAATGCCATGCCTCATCCCACTCTTCGCAGACCGAGGCTGCGACAAACCTCCACTCCTGAAGTTCGAAGATTCCCTTTGCGATACGGCCTTCCCCGGCATCGGGGATTGCCTCCAGCAATGCATCCAGGGAGGCGAGCGCGGGGAGGAGCGCGTCCCTGGATGCCTTGAGGCTGACGAGGTCTTCCTCGTCGGGTGCGATTCCCTTCGGGAACCATCGTGGAAGATCGTCGCCATTTGCCTGGCTGACGAACTCCTGCCAGGAATAGGGCGCGTCTGTGGAGGGCAGTTCATTGGAGATTGAGAGGACGAGGATTCCAATGTCCTTCTGGCGTAGATTGAAGTTCTTTTCCTCCTGGGATGGCTCGTAGTGTGCGTCGCCTGAGAAATCCTGCCAGGAGGCAATGGCGTCTGCCTGCCGTCCGACGAGGACCATGTGGATGGCGGTGCAGAAGATTGCCGACGCGATGAATATTCCGAGGGAGTACTTTGTGCCGAGATTGAACAGGCTCCTGAATGGTGTCCCGGAGGACTTTGACAGCAGCATGACCCTGAGGCACACGGAGAGTGCAGTCAGCAGGATTCCGAGGAGTGCGGTGAGTGGGAGTCCGGCGGTGTTGACGACTGCCTCCAGTGGGATTGCCATGAACGCGGGCATTCCCGCCGTGGAGAGCCTAAGGGCTCCTGAGGTGATAGGCGAGAGGAACGCGAGCATTCCGTAGATGAAAGAGCCCAGCAGCAGGAACCAGCCGATTGCGTGGGTGAGGTAGTTTACCGCGCAGAGTGCGTATAGCCGGGGGAGCTTGCGGATGTTCAGGATGTTGGCGAAGAGGAAGCCGGCGTCCATTATGACGAGGGTGCCGAAGAGTCCCGCCAGATATCCGTGTTCCTTCCAGACGACCTTCATCACGAAGAGTGCGACGAGCGCCCAGTAGGCGCATCCGAGGATCCTGCCGAGATTCGATAGCTTCTCCGGAACCGCGGTCCTGACATAGCGGACAAGCTGGACGGCATAGCCGGCGACGAGGGTCATCGTCACCACAACGAGGATCTCCCCTGCCACCTCCGTGCCGAGCCACTCCATGCACCAGGCGCTCCATGTGAGGTTCAGGATTGCCAGGGCGCCGAAGAGAGCGATCACCATTGCGCTGGCGGTCCGTCTCGGCGTGGGCGTGTTGTCGATCTTCCTCTTTGCGGGATTGAATCCCATTGCCCTTGCGAGCTTGTCCCGTGAGCTGAGGGATTCTTCGGCGGCGTCGGCTGTTTGGTTTTGCGGTTCTTCGGGCATCTTGCGTTTCCGGGCGGTGTCAGTCGTCTACTTCTCAGGTTTAGAGGCGGGTGCGTCCGCAGTGATTGTCCAGCCGAGTTCTCCGTCGCAATCCACCGAGACATTCACTGGCCCGACTGCATGGAACCATGTGACCATAGGTGCGTTTGCGCTGAGGACATGGCGCTGGTAGATGACCTTTCCTTCGGGGGTGGAGACGGTCAGCTTGACCCGCTTCGCCTCGGCGGCGGCCAGGGTAAGGCGCCATGGCTGGATTGGCGCGTCAAAGGAAATCTCCTTAGTGCCCTGGTCGGCCCAGACGGCCAGCTTCCTGAACGCGTCGTCCTCCGTGTAGTTCTTGAAGCGCCACTCCTGAATCTCGTCGAGGTATTGGTCCACGGTGACAACCCATCCCCGTGGGTCTCCCTCGACTACGAGATATGCCTGCCTGTATCCCGAGAAGCCCTTGCGGTCGGGGGTGGCGAAGTGCTTCGTGTCGACAACCACCTTGTCGGCCTTGCGCTTGCCGGACGGGGATGCGTCAACAAGGGTGATCTTCAAGGCTCCGCCCTTGCGTGTGGAGTAGGAGATGCGGAAGTCGTCGCCGAAGAGGGGGAAGACCTCCGTGGAGGCGATGCCCGAGGCGGTCCACTGCTTCGTGGCCTTGACCCAGCGGAAGTCGTTGCACAGCAGAATCGCCGTGGTGAGCGCCAGAAGAATTGTCGTAAGATGTAACTTGTTCATTTGCAGGTAGTTGTATAGTTATTACTTGACTATTGGGCCTTTTGGAAGGAGTTCTTCCAGCGTTCAAGCTGGCATTTTACCTGTCGTTGGGAGGTTCCTCCGACGATGTCCCGTGCGTTTACGCTGTGTCTTGGGTCGAAGATCTTCAGGAAATCCGGGGTTGCGGTAGGGATGGTCTCCTTCATCATTTCCAGTGAAGCCTCCGCCAGGGTGATTCCCTTTGCGGTGCATGCGCCGACGAATCGCCCCACCTGGTGGTGTGCCTCCCTGAAGGGGACTCCTTGCTTGACGAGTGCCTCCGCCAGGTCTGTTGCCATCAGGGACGGGTCTGATGCGGCTTCCTCCATTCGCGTGGTCTTTGCCTTGACTGTCGCGAGCATTGCGGCGAGAGTCCTGAGGACGAGGGAGACCGTGTCGACTGCGTCGAAGAGTCCCTCCTTGTCCTCCTGGAGGTCCCTGTTGTAGGTAAGCGGCAGTCCCTTGAGTGTGGTGAGAAGTCCCATCAGGCTTCCGTAGACGCGTCCCGTCTTTCCCCGTGCCAGTTCCGCCATGTCGGGGTTTTTCTTCTGTGGCATGAGGCTGCTTCCGGTGGTGAACGAGTCTCCGATTTCGATGAATGCGAACTCCTGGCTGAACCATATTGCGATGTCCTCGGAGAATCTGGAGAGGTGCATTGCGACCAGTGCCAGGTCGGCGAGGAATTCGATGGAGCAGTCCCTGTCCGCCACTGCGTCCATTGAGTTTTGGAGGATTGCCTCGAATCCCAGTTCCTTTGCGACGAATTCGCGGTCCAGTGGCAGCGTCGACCCTGCGAGGGCGCCTGCGCCAAGTGGGAGGCGGTTGATTCGGTGGCGTGTATCCGCCAGGCGTTCACGGTCCCGTTCCAGCATTTCCACGTATGCCAGCAGGTGATGTGCGAATAGGACAGGCTGTGCGTGCTGCAGATGTGTGAATCCCGGCAGGATTGCGTCGATGTTCCTGGAGCCGAGTTCGCAGAGCGCCTTCTGCATCTCCCTGATTTCGTGTCGGAGCTGGTCGATGACATGCCGCAGGTAGAGGCGTTCGTCAGTCGCCACCTGGTCGTTGCGGCTTCGCCCTGTGTGCAGGCGTGCGCCGGGCGCGCCAATCAACTCCGTGAGGCGGCTCTCGATATTCATGTGGATGTCCTCGAGTTCCGTCTTGAAGGCGAATTCTCCCCGGTCGAGTTCCCCCTTGATTTGCTCAAGGCCCTGCCGGATTGCATCGGCGTCCTCCTGCGGGATGATGCCTTGCCTGGCGAGCATTGCGGAGTGTGCGATGCTGCCTTGGATGTCAAATGGATAGAGTCGCCTGTCGTAGCTGACAGATTCCGAAAGGCGCAGCACGAGGGCGTCGGGTCCCTCGCTGAATCGTCCGTCCCAGAGTGGCATTTTCTTTATTCTATTGCGGTGGTGTGTTGGATTATGCCGTCGGTTTGCATCGCTGTGTGGCTACTTGCCCTCTTCTGGCGGGTGGACGATGCATTCGAGGAGCTTGCTTGCCGCCATTGTGATGTGTCCTGGTCCGAATCCCGCCTTTGTGAGCTGCTTGTAGAAGGATTCCGCGAGGAGTTTCACGACCTTTCCCGGGTTTCTGACCGAGTTGACCAGGAGTTGTTCTGCGGCCTTTGCGTTGTCCGTGGTGCCCATCTTTGCGTTGGCGAGGATTTCCGGCGCATTGAGGGCGAAGTGCTGTTCCAGGAGTTCGGATGCCTTTGTGTTTTCGACAATCAGCGAGATGAACGGCCCCAGGAGGGAGAAGAACTTCCGGCGGAG
>URJM01000068.1 GCA_900548225.1 uncultured bacterium | reverse complement strand
GTTTTAATATTTTAGTGTCCATTCGTGTCCATTCGTGGTTCTCCCTCTTCCCCCTCCTTCGTGTTTTTTTCGTGTATTTCGTGTTTTTTCGTGGTTCAAACACTGTTTGTGCAGCGTGCAATGAATCAATTCGAGGCCAGGACGAACAGTGCCTGTTCTGCGGTCAGGTTATGTTTTGCCTCGTATGGGATGATATTTCCGGAGACGAGGCTCCAGCTTTCGAGGATTTTGACATGATCCGTCTCAATCCAGTCCATGAAATCGTTTAGCGTGCAAAGGTGGATATTTGGCGTATTATACCATGTATGGGGCAGTGAGGCAGTCTTGGGCATTCTTCCTCCCAGACTGAATGCGAGTCGCACCCTCCAGTGTGCGAAATTAGGAATGGAGACTACGACTTCATTTCCCACGCGCAGGATTTCCCTAAGGACGTCGATGGGGTGTTGCAGGGTTTGGAGTGTCTCTTCGAGGATGACGAAATCGAAGCTTTTGTCCTGGAATATTCTGACGCATGCCTCGAGATCCCCGTGGCATGTCGGGATTCCCCTTTCGATGCAGCGCATAGCCATTTCCTGGTTGATTTCGATGCCCTGCACCTTTGCTTTTTTTGCTTCGGAGAGCCTGACAAGCAGGTCTCCATTGCCACATCCCACATCGAGGACAGACGCATTGTATGTGACCCGTTTTTCGATCAGCCCGTCCTGCCAGCGGAATGGCGCCGGTGTTTCCATTGCATTCTGCGACCCGCCCTTAAGAGCGTCCTCGACCATTTTCCGCAGCGTATTGAAGTCGCTGTCGCGTGTCCTGACATCGAGTTTTTCGAGCAGCTGGTCGATTTCGGGGAGACTGTCCCCCTTGCCCTCTCCTCCGTCGCATGGCGTGGAGGCCGTCTGATTCGCCTCAATGATTTCCTTCTTCATAAGTTGATGATTAATGCAGCTATTGAAGATTCACGAATGTGACTCCTGCCCCGCCCTCCTGTGGATTTGTTCCAAGGCAGAAGCTTTTGACGAAGGACTGGTGTTTGAGAAACTGGTGGATTGCCTCCCTAAGGCGTCCAGTCCCGAAGCCGTGGACCACTCGGACTTGCGTAAGATTTGCGAGGACGCAATCGTTAAGATACTGCGTCAGCCTGTCGATTGCGTCTTCGACTCTCATTCCGACCAGGAGAATCTCGTGTGAAGTCTGTCCTTGGAAGACGGGGGTTTTCACGACGATGCGTTCGTGAGCCTTCTGCTGTGGTTCGGGTTCCATTTCGGGGAATACCTCGCTTGCCCTAATCACAAATGGTATTCCGTTGACATCCACCTCGATTTGCCTGCGGTTCTGGTCGACCCGCAAGACGCGTCCATGTGCGGCGAGTCTTTCCACCCAGATTCGTCTTCCCACGGCCAATTTATCTGCGGGGATGCTTTTGACGGCGGGCTTGGCCGAGGTCTGGCTGAGCCCCTTTTCCAGGTCGTCCTGTTTCTTTGCAATGGCCTTTCGTGCCATGGAGGCCGCCTTTCCCACCTTGTCCTCTGGATCTGTGTCCCTGCCCTGTCGTCGTGCAGCCTCCCTTACATCCCTGAGGAGATTTTCGAGTTGCCGGCGGGTGTTGTCGACAATTGAAGACGCCTCGGAGATTGCGTCATTTAGCTTTTTCTTTCGTGTTTCCTTGAGTTCCTGGAGTTGTCGTCGTGCCTGGGCATGTGCGGCTTCGGCCGCGTCAGCGGCGTCCTTTGCCTTTGACTTTTGGAGAAGAAGCGACTTATGTTCCGCCTCGAGTCGTGACAGCAGTTCCTCGAGCCTGAGTTCCTCTCCATTGATGAAGCCTTCTGCGCTCTTCAGGACATGTGGCGGCATTCCCAGGCTTCGCGCGATTTCGAGGGCGTGGCTTGCCCCGGGGCGTCCAAGCTCGAGAACATATTCGGGCTGGAGGCTTTCCTCGTCAAATCGGACGGCGCCATTAACCATGCCATTTGTCGCGTGGACGTAGTTTTTTACGACACCCAGGTGTGTTGTCGCCATTGTCAGGCACTTATGGCGTGCCAGTTCCTTTAGGACGGCGCAGGCGATTGCCCCTCCCTCGGCCGGGTCGGTTCCGCTGCCAAGTTCGTCAAGCAGCACAAGCGACTCGCCCTCTCCTGCCACCTCATGCAGGATACTGGACATATTGGCCAGGTGTCCCGAGAATGTTGAGAGATTATCGTTGAGTGACTGTTCATCGCCTATGTCGGCGAGGATGTTTTTGAAGACAGGGAAGAGCGAGTCCTGTCCGGCGGGGACGGGCAGTCCAGTCTGTGCGGCGAGCGCCAGAAGTCCGACCGTTTTTAGAATAACAGTCTTACCTCCTGTATTTGAGCCAGTTATAGCAAGTGTAGTTGTCCCTCTGGGAAGTTCAAGGTCTAGTGGGACGACCTTTCGCCCTGCGCCTTCACGCCGGAATTGCGACAGCAGGAGCGGGTGTCTTGCGCATGAGAGCTTCAGGAATCCCCCGAATGCCGGCAGGACGCAGGAATACTCTGCCGCCCAGCGCGCCACTGCCGCGGCCGCATCCAGCTCCTCCATTAACGCCTCGTTTTGGCGAAGCGCGTCATTGTTGCGCCTGACCCCCTCGGAGAGCCTTGCAAGAATTCTTCGCACCTCTTCACGTTCCTCTGCGGCAAGCGTAGAGAGTTCGTTGCCCTGTGCAAGAGTGGAGGAAGGCTCCACGAAGACTGTCTGCCCTGAGGACGAGATGTCGTGAACCAGGCCTGGGACACGCGACTGGGAATCCCTCTTCACAGGTATGACATACCTGCCATTGCGCTGTGTGACAAACCTGTCCTGGAGGAACCCTTCCGCCTCGCTGGAGTGAACAAGTTCGTCAAGAGAACGCTGTATGTGACGCTCCGTTGCAGAGCGACGACGCCTTATGTCACGAAGAACCTCGCTTGCGCCATCCAGAATGCCTCCGTCGACATCCACCGAGCGTGCCAAAGCCAGGCGAAGTTCTTCGCACGGATCAATTCTTGCAACCAGGGCGGAGAAGACGGGAAGATTGTCGACAGGTGCGCCTGAAAGGAATTGCCGCAATTCCCATGCGAGCTGCAACTGCGACAAGCACAGCCGCAGCTCCATTCCGTCAAGAAGTGCGTTTTCCGGCTGGACGCGGACAAGCACGCCGCCAAGCTCTTCAAAGGAAAGGGATGGCAACCCGTATGCACATTCGCTCAGGCGAATGAGGTCCTCATAGAGTCCGCGGCGCCTTTGAATCTCAGGCAATTGGGAGACGGGGCGCAACGCAAGGACGCGCCTGCGCCCGCCAGAGCTTTGCACATAGCCGGCTATCTCCTCCAATAACTGGGGATAGCCCAGAACATGATGCGAATGCTCCTCTCCTCTCTTCATCTATCGCCATGAACGATTGCCAGAGCCACGTCGGTCGCCATTGCCTCCGCGCCCGCCAAAGCCGCGCTTCTGCCCAAAGCCTCCACGCTGCCCACCCTTGAAGCCTCCGCCTTCGCGGTCGAAGGGCTTCCTATCACGGTCGAAGGGCTTGCGGTCGCGGTCGAAGGGCTTCCGGTCGCGGTCGAAGGGCTTGCGGTCGCGGTCGAAGGGCTTGCGGTCGCGGTCGAAGGGCTTGCGGTCACGGTCGAAGGGCTTACGGTCGCGATCGAAGCCGCCGCGTCCTTTGAATGAATCGTTGTCCTCCTTCTTATATTCGGGATATGGGCTGGCCATATATGGTCTGTGTTCGCGATCGAAGAGCCTGTTTTCACGGGACTTCTGCCAATATGGCCTGGGATCCGAGGAGGCGGCGTAATCGGGGACATAGACCTTTTCGAAGACCTTTTCCTGTTCCGCAGGCGTCATGATTCGCCACGCGCCTGGAATTAGTTTTTCATCGAGTTCGAGGGCTCCGATGCCGATGCGGCAGAGTTTCGTGACCACGAGCCCCACGTCCTTGCAGAGTCTGCGCACCTCTCGCTTGCGTCCCTCGCCAAGGGTGAAGACAAGGGAGCAGTGGCCCTTTTGGACGCTCTTCTCCTCGACATTCAGGGCGCGGAGGAACTCGTCGTTATCGTAGAATCCCTCGATCATTCTGCGGCGAAGGCTAGTGGAGAACTGTCCTTCGCACTCCACATAGTAGCGCTTGAGAATCTGCCTGGACGGGTGCATGATGCGTTGCGCGTAGTCCCCGTCGTTGGTCAGGATAAGGAGGCCTTCGGAGTCCCGGTCGAGCCGTCCGACAGTGAAGAGGCGTCCGAACCTTCGTGGAATCAAATCGAACACAAGGCGTTCCGCATGTTCGTCCTTTGAGCTGCATGTATAGCCGACGGGCTTGTTGATGATGATGTAGATCTTCCCGTTCGGATGTGTTTCGACGACACGTCCTTCGAAGCAGATTACATCCTTGTCGGGATCGACATTGTACGCAGGAGAGGTGACCGCCTCGCCGTTGACAGTCACACGGCCCTCCTCGATGAGATCCTCACAGTTGCGGCGGGAGGCAATCCCGCAGGAAGCCAGGAATTTGGCCAGCCGCTCCTCCTTGCCAGTGGCCTCGCCCTCCTCTATCGACTCCTCGACAGCATCACTTGACACCTCCACGGGAACATCGCCGGAAATATCCTTCGACTCCTCCGCAGGAGCCTCGACTCCGCCAAAAAGAATGCTGGCGCCCTCCTCTACGGACTGCTCCTGCGACTCCCCTAAATTCTCCAAATCCTCAGACATCGCTCTAAACCTCGCTTGATGCGTAAAATCTCTTTCTTCTAGACTATCGTTGAAAAGTAAGTCCGATAATATAAACCCTAAATCTGACAATTCATGACAAAACCTGCACTTTTGCCTGTAATTAAACTTGAAAAAGACGGCAAGACTTTCCACATAAATGCTATGTTATGTGAGTTTCTGTTTTTTCCGTTACCAGCAAACTGACTAGAAGTTCATCATGACCGCTCTCAAATCCTGCAAGAAGAAGTCCCCCGCCTCCAAGGCCTCCAAGTGCAACAAGATTCGCCTTGCCTTCATAGGGACTGGTTCAATCAGTGCCTCCCACCTCGCCGCACTGGCGAAGCTGCCCGAGTTCGAGCTAGTCGCAGGCTGTGACATCAAGCCCGAGCGCCTCGAATGGTTCAAGCAGCAGCCCGGATGCCAGAACGCGGCCGTCTACGCCGACTACAACGAGATGCTGAAGAAGGAGAAGATTGATGCGGTGGACGTGTGCACCCCGAACGGAGTCCATGCGCCTGCGACGATTGCGGCCCTGAATGCCGGATGCCACGTCATCTGCGAGAAGCCGATGGCGATGAATCCCCAGGAGTGCGAGGCCATGTGCGCCGCCGCCAAGAAGGCCGGGAAGTTGCTGGAGATAGGCTTCCAGTGGCGCTACCACCCTGCCACCCAGATGTGCATCCGTGCCGTCAAGGAAGGGCTTCTCGGGGACATTCTCTACGTCAAGGTCCACGCGATGCGTCGCCGTGGCGTCCCGAACTGGGGTGTCTTTGGCCAGAAGGCGCTGCAGGGCGGTGGTCCGATGATTGACATCGGCGTCCACCAGATTGAGGCTGCCCACTGTGCGATTGGCCAGCCGAAGCCCGTTGCGGCCTCTGGTCGCACCTGGACATTCCTTGGCGACAAGCCGTCGAACGTGGTCTCCATGTGGCCGAACTGGGACTACAAGACCTACACCGTCGAGGACCTCTGCGTCGGCCAGGTCCGCTTTGAGAACGGCGTCCTCATGCAAATTGAGAGTTCCTTCTGTGCGCATCTTGAGGAGAATGAGCATCTCACCTGGGAGGTCATGGGCACCAAGGGCGGCTTCAGCTTCAAGGACAACACCCTCTACCACGACCTGGCGGGCACAATGGTCAATTCGAAGGCCGCGTTCCTGCCCAATGACGACGAGTGGGGCATGTTCTTCTACAACAAGCTGAAGAACTTCGGCGACGCCATCCTCAAGGGGACTCCCCTCGGGGCCGACGGCGAGGAGGGAATGACTGTCCAGAAGATCATCGACGGACTCTACCGTTCTGCTGAAAAGGGCGGCAAGGAAGTCACAATCAAGTAGCTTTTCACAAGCGCGTATCCACCACGTCAGAAGAGGCAAATCACATGGCAAAGAAGAACACGACCCAACCCAAGAGACTTCGCGTCGGCTTCATCGGGACTGGGAACATCTCCCACTCCCACATCACAGCCTACCAGTACCTGCCCGAAACTGAAATCGTTGCGGGATGCGACATCAAGCCAGAGCGTCTCGAATGGTTCAGGCAGCAGCCCGGATGCCAGAACGCGGCCGTCTACGCCAACTACAACGAGATGCTGAAGAAGGAGAAGCTCGACCTCGTGGACGTGTGCACCCCGAACGGAGTCCACGCTCCTGCGACGATTGCGGCCCTGAACGCCGGATGCCACGTGATGGTTGAGAAGCCCATGGCGATGAACCCGAAGGAGTGCCAGGCGATGAACGATGCGGCCGCCAAGGCCGGCAAGCTTCTCTCCTGCGGCTTCCAGATCCGCTACACCCCTGCGGTCCAGATGTGCAAGCGTGCGGTCGAGGAGGGGCTCCTCGGGGAAATCCTCTATGTGAAGGTCCACGCGATGCGTCGCCGCGGCGTTCCGAACTGGGGCGTCTTCGGCCAGAAGGAGCTTCAGGGCGGCGGCCCCATGATTGACCTGGGCGTCCACCAGATTGAATCCGCCCACTATGCGATGGGCGAGCCCATTCCTGTCGCGGCCTCCGGCCGCACCTGGACATTCCTGGGTGACAAGCCCTCGAAGGTGGTTTCAATCTGGCCGAACTGGGACTACAAGACCTACACTGTCGAGGATCTTTGCGTCGGACAGGTCCGTTTTGAAAATGGCGCCCTCATGCAGATTGAGAGTTCCTACTGCTCCCACATCGCCGAAGATACCGCGTACTGGGAGATCATGGGCACGAAGGGCGGTTTCAACAGCAAGACCGCGACCCTCTTCCACGACGAGGCGGGCACCATGCTGAACTCCGTGGCGGGATTCCTGCCCGACGACCCGTGGCCGATGGACTTCGTCTCCAAACTCCGCGACCTCACCACCGCAATCTTCACCGGCAGCCCCCTGCATTCCTCGGGGCAGGAGGGAATGGTCGTCCAGAAGATCATCGACGGACTCTACCGTTCCGCGGACAAGGGCGGCAAGGAAGTCAAGATCTAGCTGCAGCGAGTGGCGAGCCGCCTCCAGCCAATCCTTCTCTCTGGTTCGCAGGACGCATTTGCCAGGGCGTACGATGCGTCCCAGGCATTGCCTGTCGACGAGTCGCGCCTTGCGCCAGAGGGTTGGGAGCCTCCCCGTTACGCGGCCACGATCTCCCGTCCGGCCGAGGTCGAGGGGCCTGCCACCTACCACAGGGGGAGGTTACGGAGGCTCGCCTTCCTCCCGGCTCCCCGGGGCATGGCCACGGGCTGGGTCGTCGACAGGGTCGACCTGCCCGAGCAGCTTCCAATTCCCATGACCCTTGGGAGCGTATGCCGTGCAGACCGGGCCATCGTCCTGCGAAGCGGAGTCGATGCGAACCGATTCCGCATGAGCGAACATGTAATCTGCCATCGTCTGGGGCTTGGCATTGACAACATTCGCATTGAAACCGACTCCGAGGATCCCCCGCTCTTCGACGAGGGCTCCATGCCGATTGTGAGGGCTCTTCTGGATGCGGGCCTTTCGGAAGACACGACCCAGGAGCTGCGGTATATCTCGCCGTCGTCCCCCGTCGTCCTGATGCATCCATCAAACGGCGGCTTCCTCCTGTGGGAACCCGCCCGCGATGGCAGCCGCATCCTCCGCCTGGATGTCTCGATAGACTTCCCGAATGCAATCGGCCAGGAGAGAGTCGTCCTCGACCTCCACCCGGACGCCTTCATTCACGGGGCAGTCGCCAGAACCAACTGCAGCGCATCCGAAATGCGCAAGGCAAGGCTGTTTGGATGGCTTTCCCCGGAAATCAGGAATCTTGGATATACCCGCGAAAATATCCTGCTTGCGGGCAAAAAGGTGTATGTCAACGAACCCAAACTCCTGACGCCAGCCGGAAAATCCCTCGAGCCCGTGTGGCACAGGACATGCCTCGACCTTGTGGCGGCACTCTCGCTGATGCCGCCAGGATGCCGACCCGCAGGAAAAATCACCTCGTTCAAATCCGGACACGTCCTGGATGTCCGCTTCCTGACTCTCCTCTTCCACAAGGGACTTATAGCCAGCTGACAAGGAAGAATGGCCGATAGCGACTGGAAAGAGTGCCTGCCCTTTGCCGGAAAGTGGCATACGACCCCAGACGGGCATCGGATGCACTACGTCGATGAAGGCGCTGCGCATGTCCCGGTAGTGGTCGTCGGAGGAATCGTCGGCTGGACATATCACTTCAGAAACCTCATCGCCGCACTCCAGGAATATGGATTCAGGGTGATTGCGGTCGACAACCTTGGATGCGGACTCTCCGACAAGCCAAAGGAGTATGGCTATTCCCTCGAAGGACATATCCAAAACCTCTCCTCCCTGCTTGACGGCACACTGAAAATCCCGCCCTTCCACCTGGTTGCGCAGGGATACGGAATTGCAACCGCACTGGGATACGCATCGAGGAATCCCGGACTGGTGAGGAAAATCGTCCTGCTGAATGCCATCAGCCCAATCGAAGCGCCACCGGCGGGGGCGTTGTCATGTTTTGTCAAGTCTCTCCTTTGGGAGAAGAGCTGCCTCGCCGTCAGGAGAATGCCCGTAAGAGGCACCTTGTTTCCCCTGGATCCGATTGTCAGGAGAAGCCTTGTCGCACCATATCTTCACCGTGCGTCAAGGAGTCGCCTCCTCGATGTCATCTCCTCCCTGGAGGGGACCCCAGAGGCATTCGAGCGATTCGCCAAGAGGCTTTCCGACACGCGGATGATATGCATCCAGGGCAGGAAGGACAAGCTCCTCAGCAAGAGGAGGTCCGTCGAATACACAAAACGGCTCCTGCCAAATTCCTTGACCCTGACATTCCCTGAGGCAGGGCACTATCTCCTCGAAGACCTCCCCGAAGAGGTGATACCACTCATTGCAAACTTCCTGTTCTAGACAACCATGATTGAAGAGGAAATCTACTTCGCAAACCTTAAGGCGTCCCGACTCGGAATGCCGTTGATAAATGCCGATACGGTAGACTCCACAAACAAGCTGCTCCTTGACAAGGCAACACAGGGACTCAAGGAGGGTGCCCTGGCTGTCGCTGAAACACAGACCGCAGGACGGGGACGACACAACCGCACATGGCACTCGCCCTCAGGACTCAACCTGTATTTCTCACTACTGCTCTGGCCAAAGGTCCCGACCACGAGATTCCCACAACTCGCAATGATTTCCGCAATGGCGCTGCGAAACGCAATCCTGGAGGAAATCCCAGAACTAAATGTCAAATTGAAATGGCCTAACGACCTCTGGCTCGATGAGAGAAAACTCTCGGGAATCCTATGCGAATGCACGCCAGAAGAGGTGGAGGGACGCAGGGGAATCGTCCTGGGAATCGGACTGAATGTGAATTCGCAAATGAATGACTTCCCACAGGAACTCCATAATATCGCCACATCACTACGGTGGAAGACAGGACAGGAGACATCCCGCGAACGACTCCTGGCAAACTTCTGCAATCAGTTCCAGGAAATCTATGACAGATGGCAGGACTCCGAAAGCCTGGCGACATTCCTGCCCGAATGGAGAAAATACGATGCCCTGGCAGATAGAATCATCACTGTCGATACGCCAACGGGAAAGCTCACCGGCCCCGTCATGGGATACACCGACACGGGAATCATGCTGCTGAAGACCAACGACGGAGTCAAATCC
>URJM01000067.1 GCA_900548225.1 uncultured bacterium | reverse complement strand
TCAACGTCCTCTTCACGCCGCTCTGGTCCATTCCCCTTGACACCGCCATCGGCTGGGAACGCCCCACATGCCAGCTCATAGGAATAACCGAGGCGGAAGGCAGGTACGCATTCGACTTCTCGCTGCTTGACCGCTGGATTGAAACCGCCCGCGAATGCGGCATCGAAAGATTCGAGATGGTCCACGCCTTCACCCAGTGGGGCGCCACAGCGACGCCTAAAATCATCGTCAACGGCGAGAGGCGATTCGGCTGGGACGTGCCCTCCGACTCGGAGGAATACCGCATCTTCCTGGATCAACTGCTGCCAGCGCTCACGGACTACCTCCGTTCAAAGAAGCTGCAGGGGAAGTGCATCTTCCACAACTCCGACGAACCAAACGGCGAGGCCGTCGCGGCATACAAAAAGTGCCTGGCACTCCTGGAAAAACACCTCAACCCAGAGGAGTTCCCCGTCTTCGACGCACTCTCGGACGCCAGATACGTCAAGGAGGGAATCTCCAGGCGCCCGATTCCACAGACCGACTACTTTGATTCGTTCAAGGAGCTTGACCTGGATGCACGCTGGTGCTACTACTGCTGCAACTGGGCGAAGGACGTGCCCAACAGGTTCTTCGGGATGCCTTCGTCCCGCAACCGCGTCCTGGGCGTGTTGCTCTACGCATGTGGCGCGGAAGGCTTCCTGCACTGGGGGCACAACTTCTGGTTCTCCCAATTCTCCCTGGACCAGGATCTGAACCCGTGGCACTCCACCACCGCCGGCTACGGATTCTTCGGCGGCGACTCCTTCCATGTATATCCGGGCAACGACGGACGGCCCGTCGACTCCATCCACTACGAGGTATTCTCCGAAGCCATGCAGGACTACCGTGCATGCCAGCTCCTCGAGGCGCTGGCGGGGCGCGACGCCGTGATGGAAATCCTCCAGGAGGGGCTGGAACGGCCGCTGAAGATGACCGACTACCCGCATGAGGCCGAATGGCTCTCGCAGGTCACCGGGCGAATCCTTGATTCAATAGACAAACGCCTCTAATTTCCAGGAGTGGATGAACAATGCAGGAATGGGCAGGAAATCTACTTGCGCTGCAGGAACTTGACCTGCATCTGGCAAGAATCGACGCCGAATTGAAAAGATTGGACGAACGATTCTCCGAGGAGAATGCCGCCCTGCTCCAGGCACATGTCCCCGTGGCGCAGGCGGAGTCAAAGGCACTCGCCCTCGAAAAAATCCTGACCACCCTCGCAAAGGACGCGGAGGGAATAGACGCGGCAAAACTCGACCTCAAGAAGAAGACCGCATTCATCAAGAAGAATGACGAATACCAGGCCGCACTGGCACAACTCGAAAGGTTCGACGAGGAACTGGACAGGAACCTGACAAACCAGCTCGAAAAACTGGAGGAGGCAAAGGAGGCAAGGCAAATGCTCGACGACCTCAGGCGCTCCTACGAGGAGGCGGGCAGGAAATTCCTGGATTTCTGCGACGAACTGAAGGCGCTGAGAAGACGGCTGGGAGAAGAGGCGCGCACTGAAGCCGAAAAACGCCCAGGCCTCGCGGCGGCAGTCGAGGTCTCGCTGCTGCAACGCTATGAAAGACTGCGGGCGGAACGGGCCGCAAATCCACTCCTGCCATGGGTGGTGACCGTCGGAAACAGCGCCTGCGGACGTTGCCACCGGCAGCTCACGCCACAGCGATACATCCAGGTGAAGAAGGGGGAGCTCGTCTTCTGCGAAAACTGCGGGGCGGTTCTCTACTACGAAGAGTAGCAGATGGCCTGGAAGCTCTTCAGCCTCAAGAAACGGAGGCGGCTCCCCACATTCGTTGTAGTGATATTGGCCGCCCTGATGAAGCTCTACGCCCTGACCGTCAGGGTGAAATTCGTCACACCCACGGGCGCACCCCCGCGGTCTTCGCAATCTGGCACAACAGAATCATCTCCGCCGTCCTGAAGCTGCCGCGATGCGTCCTCGAAAGATGCACCGCAATGATCAGCGCGTCACGGGACGGGGAATACATCTCCGCAATAGCGAGGCGCTTCGGGCTTGACTGCGTCCGCGGCTCCTCGTCCCGTGGCGGCGCGAAGGCGCTTGTGGAGCTTGCCCATGTCGTCAAGGCCGGCAAGTGCCCCGTGCTGACCGTCGACGGTCCCCGCGGCCCGAAATACACCGTCCATCCTGGCGCTGTCGCCCTTGCCAAGCTATGCGGGGTGCCGCTCTACCCCATTGCGGTCAACGCCCGCCGTTGCTGGCAGTTGAAGAGCTGGGACAGTATGCAGGTGCCCTGGCCATTCTCGAAGGTGGAGGTCGTCCTGGGCGCCCCCATACAGATTTGCCAGGGGACGCCTGACGGCGAAGCGAACGACATTCTCCGCGCCGGCCTCCTGAAGATTACCCTTGACAGGGGGGAGCCTGTCACCGAAAGCCATGATGAATGAGAGACAGCGGGAGGCCGTCGAGTGTCTGGACGGGCCGTTGCTGCTTCTTGCCGGAGCCGGCACCGGCAAGACGACCGTGATAGTCCACCGCATCTCCAATCTCGTGAATCACGGGATTGCCCCGGAGGCGATATTGGCGGTCACCTTCACGAACAAGGCCGCGAAGGAGATGCGTGAGCGCATCTCAGCGTATGTGGGGTCGATTCCCGCAAAGGCGATGACAATCTGCACCTTCCACTCGTTCTGCGCACGGGTGCTTCGACGACATATCGACCGCCTGGGATACAGCAGGAATTTCACGATTGCGAACGACGGCTACCAGCAGGGGCTCGTGATGGAAATCATGAACAGCCTCGGGCAGATTGGAGTCGGCTACGACTCGAAGCTCTGGCGCCAGCGCATCTCGATGGCAAAGGCGGCATACCTTTGGCCTGAGGACATTCGGAAGGCGGGATACCCAAAGTGCGACGAGGTGGCACTCGTCTTCGAAGAATATCAGAAACGCCTACGGCAGATGGACTTGCTTGACTTCGACGACCTGCTCTGCCTCACAGTCAGGCTCTGGGAGGAGGCGCCGGATGTCCTCGAGGCATATCGTTCCAGGTACAAGCGGATTATGATTGACGAGTACCAGGACACGAACGGAGTCCAGCTCAGGCTGATGACGATGCTCGCCGGCAAGGAGGGGAACCTGGCGGTCGTCGGCGATGACGACCAGTCGATTTACGGGTGGCGTGGAGCCGATGTTGAAAACATCCTCAACTTCGACCAGGTCTACCCCGGCGCACGGATAATCCGCCTCGAACAAAACTACAGATCCACGGGAAACATCCTCAAGGCGGCCAACGGGGTCATCTCCCACAACAGGCAACGGCATGTCAAGAACCTCTGGTCAGAAATGGAAACGGGCGAGCCAATAAGGCTAATCCGGTGCGAGAACGACACGGCCGAGGCCGAGTTCCTGGCAAGACACATCCAGGAGACACATGACGGAGGCTCGCTCCACTGGAAGGATTTCGCCATACTCTTCCGCTCAAACCGCCAAAGCAGGGCGCTGGAAGACGCATTCCGCAAGGCAAGAATCCCATACCACATCGTGGGAGGGACCTCCTTCTACCAGACAAAGGAAATCCTCGACGCAGGAGCAATCCTCGCAGCCACGGAAAACCCGCGCGACGACATTTCGTTCCTCCGAATCGTCAACGTGCCGCCACGGGGAATAGGCGACGTCACCCTGGAACGTCTCCACGCACTGCGAAAGGAGCGCCACAGGAGCATCCAGGAACTGGCCGCCGACCCGGCCGTCAGGACAACACTCCCCCAGGACGCGGCAAACGCGCTGGCCTCGTTCGTAGGCATCCTGCAACGCTTCCGCAGAACCTTCGCAGAAGGCGGGGGATACCTCCACGACAAGGTGAAGGCGCTCTTCGATGCCATCGGATACATCGAAGGGCTCGGACGAATGTACAAACCACTGGAAAACGCCATGGCAAGACGCGACAATGTCCTGGAACTCCTCTCCGCCATCGGGGATTTCGACCAGCGGCACGGACCGGAGGGCACCCTCGCGACGCTCCTGGAGGAGCTGACGCTCATGGATGCAAACGACCGGGACCAGCACTCCGACAAGAAGGAAAACGACAGCGTCACGCTGATGACGGTCCACGCCGCAAAGGGGCTGGAGTTCCCAATCGTATACATCGCCGGAATGGAAAGAGACCTCTTCCCACACGCACGGGCACTCGAGGAGGGCAGCGAGGCCGAAGAACGAAGGCTCTTCTACGTGGCAATTACACGCGCACGAAAACAACTTTTCATCACATACGCGGGAAAAAGACGGGACGGAAAGACGCTCGTCCCACATACGCCGTCAAAATTCCTCGAGGAACTCCCTGAGGAAACGGTGAAACTATGCAAGCCTGACGATCTGTTCCTGAAACTCTCGACACAGGACGCCATCAAGATGCTGCTGGACGGATTCCTGGACGAATAGGCCGGAGTTCACCCGCAGCGTCGCCCCCGGCTCCTCAACGCCCTGGAGAGGAAGGATTGTATTTCCCTGAACTGGTGCCGGGAACTTTCACGGGCGGGATGTGTCTAGATTTCCATTGTCGCCCCGGTTGATGCGGGAGTGTTTCCCGCGGGGGGTGCGCACCTACAGGATTTACACACATATCTCCTTGCAACGGAGGAAGTTACATGTTCACGAGCATAGATACGAATGCCATTGGCGAAAAAGCCCAGAGGGAGGCGGCGACCTTGCAGTCGTTGCGTGATGAGATTGGCAAGGTAATCATTGGCCAGGACGACCTGGTGAACCGCCTCCTGATTGCCCTTGTCGCGAACCAGCATGTCTTGCTCGAGGGTGTTCCTGGCCTGGCGAAGACCCTGACGGTCACCACCCTGTCCCAGGCAATCCAGGCCACCTTCCACAGGATTCAGTTCACCCCGGACCTGTTGCCTGCGGACTTGGTAGGCACCCTCGTCTACAACCCCAAGACCGGCGATTTCACCACGAAGAAGGGTCCTGTCTTTGCGAACCTGATTCTGGCGGACGAGGTGAACCGCGCCCCGGCGAAGGTCCAGAGCGCACTGCTTGAAGCGATGCAGGAGCGCCAGGTCACGATTGGGGAGACCACCTTCCAGCTTCCGGCGCCCTTCCTGGTTCTCGCGACCCAGAACCCCGTGGAGCAGGAGGGCACATACCCCTTGCCCGAGGCGCAGGTGGACCGGTTCATGTTCAAGGTGGTGGTGGACTACCCGACCACAAACGACGAGCTCCAGATTCTCCGCAGGCACTCCTCCTCCCAGGACGGATGCACAGTCTCCCCCGTCATGACCCCCGAAGACATCCTGCGGATCCGCGGAGTCCTTGACGAAATCTTCATGGACCCAAAGGTGGAGGAGTACATAGTAAGGCTTGTGGACGCTAGCCGCCATCCGGCCAACTATGGCCTGAAAAACCTCGAGGGCTTTGTCCGCTACGGGGCATCCCCCCGTGCGACCATCTTCCTGGCGCAGGCCGCCAGAGGGCAGGCGCTGCTTTCTGGACGCGGCTACGCGACCCCGCAGGATGTGAAGAACGTGGCAATGGATGTCCTGCGCCACAGGATTCTTCTCACATACGAGGCCGAAGCCCAGGAGGTGTCGGCAGAATCCCTGGTGGGTCAGCTGCTTGACGCAGTGCCTGTGCCCTAGGATGTCCGCAACTCCGTTTTCTTCTTCAGGTGACGTGATTTCATGGACCAAAAGGAACTTACAAGAAAACTGAGGCGCATCGAGATACGTTCCAGGAGGCAGACCACCGACGTCCTGGCCGGAGAGTTCAAGTCCGCCTTCCGCGGCGCAGGCATGGAGTTCGACGAAGTCCGCGAATACCTTCCCGGCGA
Organism: uncultured bacterium; assembly: GCA_900548225.1. Lineage (GTDB taxonomy): Bacteria > Verrucomicrobiota > Lentisphaeria > Oligosphaerales > Oligosphaeraceae > UBA1724. Next base: position 4,119 of record URJM01000067.1, on the reverse strand, counting down.
CGACGTGCGCTCCATCGACTGGAATGTAACCGCGCGGCAGGGTCGCCCGTTCATCAAACGCTTCCACGAGGAACGCGAGCTGACGGTCTTCTTCCTGGTCGACTGCTCTGCATCTGGGCGCTTCGGAGCGTTGGACAGGAGCATGAACGACCTGGCGGCCGAAACATGCGCCACCCTCTCCTTCTCGGCCGTCAAGAGCAACGACAAGGTCGGACTGATGCTCTTTACCGACAAGATCGAGAGGTTCATCCCCCCCGCGAAGGGATCCACCCACGCAATGAGAATCATCCGCGAAGTCCTGGGCTTCGCACCCTCGGGCAACGGCACCGACATGCCGTCGGCAATCGACTACCTGGCACGCGTCCTGAAAAGACGGGCAGTAGTCTTCATTATCTCCGACTTCCTGAAATGCGGAGACTTCGAGCGGCCACTGCATACGCTGGCGCAAAAGCATGATGTTGTCATCCTGCCGTTGCGGGATCCTTCACTGGACGCGCTGGAGGACGTGGGGCTCGTGGAAATCGAAGACCCCGAGGGAGGCCGCAGAGTCCTCGTCGACAGCGGGTCACGCGCAGTCCGCCAGGAATACTCGCGCAGGATTTCAATGGCAAAGGCAATCCTTGACTCACGCCTTAAGCGATGCGGCGTCGACAGGCTCCCCATCGCACTTGGCGAAGACTACGCACAGAAAATATCGGCTTTCCTGAAGCGGCGCTGCCAACGCCACTAGGGAGACAGAGGCAAAGACATGCCTAAGACCAGACTGGCATACTTTTCACTGCTGGCGGCGACAACGCCGGCGCTTGCGACAATCATGGACGACTCCTACATCGTCCCGGAAAAGCGGCTTCACGAGATTCCCTCCTGGGCAATCCTGTGCGCAATCCTGGGGGTCGCCCTCGTAGTCATCCTTGTCGGCTGGCTGACAATGCGCTTCAGGGCAAACGGGACGCCCCCTCCGCCAAGACTCTCGCCAGACGAGGAGGCGCTCCGCGCGCTTGACGAACTCCTCGCGGAAAACCTGCCGGGCAACGGGGAAATCAGGCAGTACTACCAGAGAATCTCCGACATTCTCAGGGAATACGTGGAGGCCCGCTTCGAGATTTCCGCACCGAACATGACCACCGAGGAATTCATTGACGTCCTGCGCGCAAACGAAAACTTCCAGGGCGATGTCCGCGCCGAGCTCATGCGCTTCATGAATGCGTGCGACAAGGTGAAATACGCGGGAATGGGGGCCAGCGCCGCCGAGATGGACAACCTGGCCGAGTGTCTCCGCAACTTCATCCTGGCCACCAGGACGACTGCCGGCGAGGCAGAGGAGGCATCCAAATGACCTTCCGCTTCGAATCCCCATGGGCGCTTGCGCTGCTGGTCGTCCCCCTCCTTTTCTGGTTCTTGTGGCCAATTCTCCGCAGGAACCGCCCCGCCCTGCCCTTCGGAACGGCTGAATATGCAGCCGGACTCCCCGGCACCCTGCGACTCCGCCTCCAGTGGCTCCTGCCGGCCTGCGCCGCCGCAGCCTGGTGCTGCCTTTCAATTGCGCTGGCACGCCCCCAGAAGGGGCAGATGCAGCTGCCGCAGAGCACGGAGGGCATCGCCATCGAGATGGTAATCGACCGATCCGGCTCCATGTCGGCGGAGATGGACTTCCTTGGAAAGACGCAGAACCGCCTGGAGACCGTGAAGGCAATCTTCCGCGACTTCGTCCTGGGCAACAGGAGGCTGGGGCTTCCCGGTAGGCACAACGACCTCATCGGAATCGTTGCATTCGCCTCCTTCCCCTACACAATCTGCCCGCTCACCCTCGACCACGACGCGCTTGCCTTCGCCCTGGATGGCGTCGATTTCAGCGAGGACGAGAATGACGTCCAGACTGCAATCGGCGACGCGGTGGTCCTCGCGACGGCACGCCTGGCGGATGCGGAGAAAACCCTCTCCAGGCAGACCGGAAAGAAGGCCTCCGGCTACAGCATCAAGTCGAAGATCATCATCCTGCTGACGGACGGGCAGAACGAGGGCGAGCAGACCTACACCATGGAGGAGGCGGCAAGGGTCGCAAAGGAGAACGGCATCAAAATCTACTCGATTGCAATCGTCTCCTCCTCGCCGTCGTACATCATGACCCCCATGGGAAGATACCTGATCCCACCCCAGGCATACGACACGAGCGAAATCCAGATGCTCGCCGACGAGACAGGCGGCACCTTCCAAAGATGCGAAGACGCGGACGGGCTTGCCGGCATCTACTCGGTCATCGACGAGCTGGAGAAGAGCGACATCGAGGCGGCACGCTATGTCACCCACGCCGACCTCTACCGCCCATTCCTGCTTGCGGGGCTGCTGTTCGCACTGGCGGCGGCGTTCCTGAAGGCGACTCTCTGCCGAAGAGCGTTCTAGGCCCAGGGCACTCATTTTTTCACAAACCGAATGTTCACTACTCCTACAGCATTCTTCTGGCTTTGGATCCTTCCCGCACTGGGAGGCGTCCTCCTAATCCAGTCAATCCGGTCCAGGCGCACCGTGGAAAAGGTCGCGGGTCCAAATGCACGGGACGCCATACGCGCATCCCAGCTTCCAGGAACGGGAGTCCTGCGGTGGATTCTCGCAATGTGCGGGCTGGCACTTCTCATACTCGCGCTCGCCGGCCCGGCATGGGATCCCGTCGAGGAGACAATCCAGAGACAAGGACGGGACGTTGTGTTCCTGGTGGATGTCTCAAAGAGCATGCTTGCCGACGACCTGCGCCCAAACCGGCTTGAACGCGCAAGGTACGAAATCGAGGAATGCGTCTCCACATTCTCCGGAGACAGGGTCGCACTGGTGGCCTTCGCCGGCGACAATGCGGTCCTCTGCCCGCTCACCCAGGACTACGGGTTCTTCAGGATGATGCTCTCCGAACTGGGAGTCGACTCCGTGGCACGGGGAGGAACCAACATCGGAGACGCAATACGCGCAGTCCAGCGCGAGGTCTTTGACGGACAGCCGCGCGACGGCAGGGATGTCATCCTAATCACCGACGGCGAAGACCACGACTCCATGCCCGTCGAGGCGGCGAAAGGCCTCGGCGCCGATTCAGTCCGCCTGATTGCCATCGGCATCGGCAACAACCAGCAGGGAACGCTTCTGAGGATACCGGACAAGAGGGGAACGCCCCAGATCGTCAAATACAAGGGGGAGCCTGTCCGCACAATGCTTGACGCAGAGACTCTCGGCAAGATGGCGGCGGCCACCCCCGGGGGGATTTTCCTTCCCGTCGCCACAAACAACTTCAGCCTGGCGCAAATCTACAAACAGGTAGTCGACTCCGCGCGGAAATACGACCTGAAGGCACAGACCGTCCAGAAACTCCAGCCAAAATACCAGCTCTTCCTATTCCCGGCAATGATTCTGCTTCTCCTGGCAGCACTTGTTCCCGAAGAAAAACGAATCCGCCTCACAGGACGCACGGCCGCGCTTATTGTGATTCTCGGATGCGCATCCCTCTCGGCCGGAGATTTCAAGGACGGCGTAAGGGCATTCCAGCAGGGGAAATTCGAGGAGGCCAGGAACAGCTTCCAAAGGCTCGTCGAAGACCTGGAGTCGAAGGAGAAGGAAGTCCCCCTGCCACTGCGATACAACAAGGCAATCGCCGACTATAGGGTCGGAGACTATGGCACTGCCATCGAAGGGCTCCGTCAAACCATTGAAACCAACGGCTCCGGGAAAAAGCCAAACCCAGAACTCGAATCCAAAGCAAGGCTGGCACTCGCAAATACACTCGTCCTGGACGCGGACAGGAAGTGCGACGAGGCAGAACGCAGCCTCTCGAAGGAACCACTCGCCATCGCACGAAAAGAAGCCGAAGAGGCATCAAAAATCTACCAGGACCCCGCCTTCTCAAAAAACATAAAACTACTCCCCCCCATCAACAGAAACCTCGACTCCACAAAGAAACTCCTGGAACGAATCGAGGAGCTTGAATCAAAACTTACCCCGCCAAAACAGGAACAGCAGAACCAGCAGAACCAGCAGGAACAGCAGAACCAGCAGGAGCAGCAGGAGCAGCAGAACCAGCAGGAACGGCAGAACCAGCAGGAACGGCAGAACCAGCAGGAACGGCAGAACCAGCAGGAACGG
>URJM01000066.1 GCA_900548225.1 uncultured bacterium | reverse complement strand
CCCAGAGAACCGCCGCGAGGAGAAAAGCCAGCAGGACTCTTGCGTACACGGAGAGTGTGCAGTCATTCCTGAAGACGAGTGAGATGACATGGCGTGGCGGCTCCCTCAGCGTCGCAAGCCACATTCCCAGGAATGTAGCTGTTGGCGGCAGCAGGATGTTGAACGCATACATGGCGCTTCCATTCAACCTGCAGGGGAGCGCCTTCCAGCCGAACATGATGACGAAGGCCGCCGCGAGGGTTCCGATGATTCCGCCGACGGCCAGGCGCCGCATCGTCGCGTCTTCCCAGGGGTATTCCGTGATGGAGGGCTCTTCCGCCGGCATGCTTGTCACTTTGGCTGCCAGAATGCGTATGCGCCCGAGGGGACGGCAAGGGCATTGCCCGCCACAGGCAGTATCATCTCGCCCGTCTTGATTTCGCCCTTTGGAAAGGACTGCGCTGCGAGATGTGATAGGACGAGCGGCGTGTATCCCGGCGTATGGCAGGTCAGCAGGACGAAGGAGGGGGTGTCGGAGAGGCATTGCCGGCAGAGATCCAGCAGCTCGAGCATGCATTGGTCGATTTGGAAGAGTTCCTTGCTTGTGCCGCGTCCAAAGCTGGGCGGGTCGAGGATGATTCCGTCATATTTCCTGCCCCGTCTGATTTCCCTGTTCAGGAATTTCGTGACATCGTCTACAATCCACCTGACAGGCGCGTCCTGGAGATGGTTGGCATTTGCATTGTCCCGTGCCCAGTCGGTCATCTTCCTGGATGCGTCCAGGTGGCAGACCTCCGCCCCCGCCTTGGCGCAGGCAAGTGTCGCCCCGCCGGAATAGGCGAAGAGGTTGAGAATCGAGAGGCGTCTTGGAAGAGCGGCGGCAATGGACTCCTCCGCAAGGCGCCATCCAAGCAGATGCTCGGGGAAGATGCCCACGTGGCCGAAGTCGGTAGGCTTGAGAATGAAGGAGAGTCCTCCGAGTTCGCACATCCAGCCGTTCTTCACACGGGGGGAACGGAATTCCCAGTGTGCGCCGCGGTCGCGGGAGAAGGATGCGTCCGCCTCGCGCCAGAGTTCCCTGTGTTGTGGCGCCCACACGGCCTGTGCGCATGGGCGCTCCAGGATCCATTCGCCGAAGCGTTCAAGCTTGCGCCCGCCGCCCGCGTCTAGAAATTGGTATTGCCTGTCTCTTTCTGGCATTGCACGTCGCTATTTTTCTGGCAGGTCTTCGTTTCTGAAGCCGGATGGTGCGCCGAGCGCCGAAAGGGACGGCAGTTCACTCCAGACGCCCTCCTGGGGGACGGCAATCCTCCACCCTGGGGCAAGCGCCTGGCGCGTCCATGCCATGGTCTCCAGAATCGCGGGAAGATCCCAGTGTGGGGTTTCGCCGTGCCGGCTCACATGGGAGCCGACGTCGCACCAGGATGGAGTCATGTTCCTGAGGACGAGGAGTCCCTCGCGGGAGTAGTCGTTGATCTGCCTGATGAGTCTCCTGTAGGCGCCCTGGGTGTTTCGGCTCTCCCAGCAGGGCAGGGCGCCATGTGTGTGGCGTGCGTTGGATTCAACGGGAAGCGTCGCCAGGTCGATTTCCAGGCGTGGTGCTTTGCCAAGCGCCTCAAGAGTTCTTCTCGGCACTCCTGCCTTGGGGTCAATCTCCACAGGCACGGCGCCGTCGAGCCCCTCCTTGGACGCAAGCATGGGATCGCTCCACGCAAAATACGCACCGAAGCGATACCGGCGCGGGTCGGGCTGGGAGACGGGAACCTCCTTGACCTTGGGCGCGGAGGGCTCCCCGTCAGGGGATTCCCCGGATTCGCCTCCGAAGATGCCCGACATGTCGACTGCGCAGAACCTGGGGTCGCTGGCCTTCAGCGCCTCGGCGGCCTTCGCCTCGGCTTCAGGGTCGCAGAAGGAGACAAACCTGCGGATTGAGAGCCCGTTTTCGCCCAGGGAAAGGACAAGCCGCCCCGTGGCATGGAGGAATTCGCCGTTGAGCCCCTTCGCCCAACGCCACAGGTCGTCGCCAAGACCCCATTCGACGCGCCGCCCGTCCTTGTCCTCAAGGACAATTGCCGCGGGAATGGGAGAGAGGGTCTCGCCCTTGAAATTCTCGGGGATTTCATGCCAGAGAATCTTGGAAATGCCCGGCTCCACCAGGAAATAGCGTTTCCAGGCACCGGGAAGCTGGACGCTGCCAATCTCCAGCCCAGTCTTAAGGCTCGAGGCCTTGGGCCAGTCCAGGTCGTAGGTCATGCGGCAGGTGTTGGCCGAAACCTTCTGGCTCTGGCGAAGACGCGCCGCGACACCGCCGCCCCATGTCCCCTCGCCCTCGAAGACGGCTATGCCACCCTTGTGGAAATGGCGCACCTTCCCCGAGGCAAGCGCCTCGTAGTCACGAACCCCGTCAATGGCGCAATAGACGCTGCCGAGGAGCCGGGCGCCCTGGGATTCAAGGGATTCAGGGCCGAATGCCTTGCCAGGTTCATAGCGGAGGCGCCAGGATGCAGTCGGGTGGATGATTTCCACGGGTGCATCCGCATTGATGGTATCTATGTTCATAAGTTGTTGCAAGTAAAGATGTTATGTATATAGAAGATGATGCCGGAAAAGGCCGTTGCCCTCAAACGTCCGTGAGGTCGCTCCACGATTGCGGCTTTTCGGATATGGGGGGCGGCCTGAATGCCTTCTTAAACGGAAAGAGGTCGACGAATGATGCCAGGCTGTCGTCCTTGGATGTTGCCACGAGATTCATCTCCTTGAGTGCGTAGACGATGTTTCCCAGGTCGATTGTCTCGTGGATGCCCCATGTATTGAGGATGTCGAGTGCGAATGCGCCGAAATCCCGCTTTGCGGTTTCGACGACTGCGCCGCAGAGCATCTTGCAGCTGGCGTGCTTGCCTGGTTCCATGTTGCGCATGAGGATTTTCAGGCAATAGTGGACGAAGCAGAAAGCCGCCGGCCTGTACCGGGGGTCGTTCTGTGCGGCCAGGCGGTAGGCGTACACGTCCTGGTCGTTGTCGTCTACTGGAAAGAATGGCGTATTGGAGTTCATCGCGTCTACCGGAGGTTCGATTCCTGGCGGTGCAACTATGCGCCCTCTTCGCGGGCGGCAATCTTCGCCTGGATCTTCTCCTTCATTTCGTCGAGCTCCTCTCCCTCGTATTTCTTCTGGGAGGCGCCGAGCAGCACCTTGTCGTCGACGAATCTCGGGATGATATGGAGATGGGCGTGCGGGACTTCCTGTCCTGCGACGGAGCCGTTGTTAAGGAGGAGGTTGAATCCTGTGGCGCCTGTGACCCTCAGGACCGCGGGGGCGATTTTTGCCGCCGCCGCGAAGAGCGCGTCGCGGTATTCCCCGGGCATGTCGCTCAGCCCGTGGCAGTGTGCCTTTGGAATCACCAGCGTATGGCCGAAGTTGAATGGCGCGATGTCCAGGAATGCAAGCACCTTGTCGTCCTCGTATACCTTTGCGGCGGGAATATCCCCTGCGAGAATCTTGCAGAAGACGCAGTGTTCGTCAAGTTTTTCCTTCATGTCCGTGGGATGTATTTGGCTTGTTGGCTGTCAGAAAAATTCCTGGTTTCCGCCGAGTGCGGCGGGGCAGACCTCCTGGAAGGGGCATCGTCCGCAGTTCTCCCCGCATCCATTGCACGGGAAGTCCTCCTCGTCTGCGATGTTTTGCAGCGGATCGCGGAGTTTCGCCCTCATTGCGCCGGCGCTGACAAGCATCTGCTCCTGTGCTGCCATGATTGTGTCCGTGGAGATTTCGTATGTGCTGGTGCGCCCGCCGTCGTTCAGGAACACGCCCTCCAGCGAAATCTTCTCAAGTGGCGTCCCCTTGGTCTTCATGGCGTAGAGCGCATAGCACGCCAGCTGGATTCTGAGTTCCTCCCTGTGTTCGCCGCCGGTCTTCCAGTCGATGATATGGAGTTTATCATCGTGTCCGAGATATGAGAAGTCCAGTGCGCACCAGACCTTGATCGGGAGTTTCGGGGCGTTGCCGCTTGCGGGGAGTTCCCCTGCGACAAAGCTTGTGAGGAGGTCCACGTCGCCCCAGCGCCACTCCTCGAGCCCCGGCAGAAGATCCGCGAGCTCGCAGTTGCGGAAGCCCTCCAGTGCGTCGAAGACCTTTGTCTTCAAGGCGTTGATTTCCTCCTGCGGGACCTGGATGCCTTCCTCGGCGTAGTAATGCTCGAAGAGATTGGTGTTGCGCTTCGGGTCGGACTTCCAGAGCTGCTTGCGCGACTGGAGCCACCCCTCGTTGAGGCGCCGACGGGCATTCTCCTGAAGCTCCCCGGCAGTGGGCATGAAATGGGTCGAACGGCAGTGCATCAGCGCATCGCGGACGACTTCGTGGACGATGCTTCCTGCCCAGAGGGGGAAGCTCGTCATCTGCTTGAGGGCATAGAGGTGCCTGGTGCGTTCTGGCGCATTGGCGTCCCATCCTCCCCATGCCCCGTAGTACTGGTAGTAGTATGCCCTTTGGCAGGAACGGAAGAGCCTGGCCCGGGAAACTGACCAGGTGAGGTCGTTTGTAAGCTGCCTACTCATCCAGCGCCGCCCTCACCACACGTTCCTGCTCGGCGAATAGCGCCTTCATGGAACTCCTGCCAAAGGAGAGAAGCTTCGAGAGCTCCTCGTCCCCGAAAGTCGCCTCCTCGCCCGTCCCCTGGATTTCGACGAATCTCATCGAGTCGGTCATGACAATGTTCATGTCGACGTCCGCCGCCGAGTCTTCGACGTAGCACAGGTCCGCCAGGACTTCGCCGTCCAGGATTCCGACGGAGACCGCCGCCACCCTGGATTTCATGGGCCATTCCGTGATGAGGCCGCGCCTTTCAAGGCGCCTCAGTGCGATTTCCAGCGCGGCGCAGGCGCCTGTGATTGACGCGCACCTGGTGCCGCCGTCCGCATCGATTACGTCGCAGTCGACATGCAGGGTGACAGGCGGCAGCTTCCGCAGGTCCACCACCGCCCGAAGGGCCCTTCCGACAAGCCTCTGGATTTCCGAGGTTCTTCCGGAGAGCCTGCCCTTTACGGCTTCGCGTTCGCCGCGGGTGCCTGTCGCGCTCGGAATCATCTGGTATTCGGCGGTAATCCAGCCTCCAGGCACCCCCTGGGCCTTCATCCAGGATGGAACCTTCTCCTCAAGGGAGACGGCGCATACGACCCGGGTGCCGCCGCATGCCGCAAGCACGGAGCCAAGCGGATGGGACTGGAAGTTGGGGACGAAGGCGAGTGGTCTGAGCTGGTCTGGAAGGCGACCATCTTGACGGGGCATGGGGAAAATCTCCTTGTTCGGACTTATATTCTTGAAAAAGTTCGCGCCCTCGCTGGAAATCACACACGGCGGATCGTATATAAAGACGACCACGCCTCCCGCGGGCGATGCCCTAAATATACCTCAACACAGGCGGGGGAACGGGCATGCGGGACTCCGAAAGACACCATAACCTGCGGCTTGCCAAATGCGCTTACCAGGCGTCCTCCTCGTCATCATCCTATTGCTCGCCCCTTCGTGCGGGAAGTCCTCCTCCGCGCGCCAGGCCCGGCGTGCGCCATACGACCTGGGCAGAAGCGATGCGCTCATCAAGACCGGCGAGGCGCTCGTCCAGGAGAATGCCAACTGGGAGGAACTCGCATCATCGAATCTCCTTACGCCGTCGTTGACACGCATCCTCCAGGACCAGGTTGCACGGCGCGAACTCTTCCTCGAGGCAAACACGCTCCTCCAGGAACAGCGCTTCAACGACCTGGCACGCCTGATCGACGACGCCGAAAAACGGGGCGAGGCAACGCCTGCGCTCCTGGAACTGCGCGGCCTTCCACAGGCGCTGCAGGCTCTCTCGCTCTTCTGTGCAAGACGCCCATACCAGAACTCCAAAGACCTGGAACAGTCGCTGGACTTCCTTGCGCCCTGGACAGCCGAACTGGCACGGCTCGCACCCAATGCCTTCCCGACATTCCTGGAGAGCCAGAAGGCACTCCTTGAAGAGCTTCGCGAGGCGGAAAGGCAGCGCGCCGTGGAACGGCTGCTTGACGAACTGGACGAGTCGCTGACGACTCTCACGCCTTCGCGCCGCCCCCCCGCATGGATTCTCGCGGATCTCCACGATGTGGCCCCGGCGAATGGAATCTTCACCCTGGTTGACACGCAGGGCAGGGCGATGCCCGGGTTTGCCGCGGGGCTTTCCCAGGGGGAGTGGGACCCGTCCAAGGAGCTTGCCGTGTCAGTCGCCTGGAATGGCCTTGGCGAAGGGGAAAGGGGGTCCGTCGCCGAGCTTCTCAAGTCAAATCCGGCGGAAACCCTTTCCGGGCGCGTCCTTCGCATCCGCGCGGGCGTGTCCACGGAGGGGCTTATCGATGTGCTTCTTGCCTGGCAGGAGTCAATTCCACAGGAACGCATATCGGAGGCGCGCCCTCTCTTCATCGAGGAATGCCTGGGGGGCAGGGCGCTTCCGCCCGTCTCCGCCTTTCCTGGAATCCAGGAATTCGCGCAACTCTTCCTTTCCCTCGTAAATTAGCAGGAACACCAGTCCGCAATTACTGTCTATCAGCAGTCTCAATCTTCTTGAACTTGATTTTTTACCGACCCCACCCATCCACAACAAGGAACAAAACAATGAGAAAAGCACTTACCGCACTCATCGCATCCCTCTTTGTCGCATCCGGCGCATTTGCCGAGGATGCGGCCACATTGCCCGTCTCCGAGGTCGAGCCTGCCAAGGAAGTCGCAACCGTTGACGTGGTTGAGCCTGCCGTGGATACAGCCGTCGCAGAGCCCTTTGCAAAGACCTACGAGGCAGTTCCCGAGTTTGTCGCGAAGGCATACGGCGAGCCGATTCTGACCAGGGAGCAGGTTCTTGAGAATGTCAAGCCCGCCGTCAAGAATGCATTGGACAATGGCGCGCCCATTACCGAGAAGATGGTCAACGGATTCATCTACCAGGTCGCCGAATCCATGGCGTTGCGCAACCTTCTGCTTGCCGAAGCCCGCAAGGAGGGAATCACCGGGGACCAGCAGGTGGCCATCGAGAATCTCAAGAAAATCAAGGAGGCCGCTGAAAAGCAGGGCGGCGCCGAGGCCTTCCAGGAACAGCTCAAATCCTTGGGGAAGACCGAGGACGACCTCCTCGAGCTTCTCCTTGAGGAGTCGATGATTGAGAAGTTCTCCGAAATCATCGACAAGAAAGCCAATGCGGCCGCGGTCATGCCGACTGACGAGGATGTCAAGAAGTTCTACGACGAGAACCAGGAGGCCTTCGCCCAGCCCGCCACCTACTCCGCATCCCACATCCTGATTGGATTCCCAAGCCAGAAGCCCACTGACGAGGAGAAGGCCGCCGCCCTGGCCAAGGCAACGGAGGTCAAGGGCATGCTGGACGCCACCGCGTCCAACTTCGGCGACCTGGCCAAGGAATACTCCGCCTGCCCGTCCAAGGAGAATGGCGGCGCCCTCGGCGAGTTCCCCGAAGGAGCCATGGTCCCCGAGTTCGAGGCGGCAGTCAAGAAGCTGGCCGACGGCGAGGTCAGCGACCCCGTCGAGACAATCTTCGGATACCACATCATCAAGGCAGGCCCCATGACCCCCGCGACGACCGCCTCCCTTGACGATGCAAAGGAGCAGATTTTCGAGTTCCTGAAGAATATGGCGATTCGTGACGCCGCCGAGGATGAAATCGAAAAGCTGCGTGATTCCGCCAAGTTGGAAATCCTCCTTCCCGAGCCCGAGGAGGAGTAGTCAGCAATCAGGTGCCGCAAGCCGTGTCCGAGGAGTCCCAGAACGAACTGCATGTCCGCTGGATGTCCCGTGCGCTTGAAGTCGCACGGGAGGCCGGCGGGCGTGGCGAGGTGCCCGTCGGGGCTGTTCTGGTGGATTCCGATGGGCGCGAGGTGGCTTCCGCCGGCAACGAGGTGGAGGCTCGCAAGGACGGCACCGCACACGCCGAATTAATCGTTCTCCAGCAGGGTTCCGCGCGGCTTGGGGAGTGGCGTCTTACGGGATGCACCCTCTATGTCACCAAGGAGCCCTGCGCCATGTGCGCCGGCGCGATAGTGAATTGCCGCGTCGGCCTTCTTGTGTACGGAGCCCCGGACCCTCGAATGGGGGCGGCTGGCGGCGCACTGGACATCACGGGCTTCGGGGGAATGCTGCATCGTCCAAAGGTCCTTTCAGGCATTCTCGCGGATGAGTCATCGGAACTCCTCCGCGAATTCTTCCGCAACCGCAGGGGCACCCAGGCCTGAACCTGCCCAATACATATCCCTCCCAGATTGTGCCCCAGAATCCACGCTCAACATATTCAAGCATCCGAACATGGACAATGCTTGTCGTCGGAGTCGCGGTGGTGCTTTTCTTCATCTCGCCGCCGGGACACAGGGCCGCGGCAACAATCTTCTCGCCATTTGTCTCAATCGTTAACTATGTCGTCGACGGCGCACGGAATGCCGTCAAGGCAATCCAGCCTGGACGCATCACCGCCAGGCAGGAGCTGGAGGAGGCCAGGCGCAGGATTGACGAATTGGAGGCGCAGGTAGCCGCACTCCAGGACCTCGTTGACGAAAATGAGGAGCTGAGGCGCCTTGCGTCACTGCCGCCACCCGAATCCTGGCGCGCAATCAAGGCGGAGGTAATCTCCAGGGACCCCGAAAACTGGAACGAAAAGCTGCTAGTCAACAGGGGGACCGCAGACGGAGTGGTCACAGGAGCCGCCGTTCTCGTGGACGGGAAGGTCTTCGGGCGGGTCATAAGGTGTTACCGCCACTCCTCGGAGGTCGTCACCGTCCTCTCGTCTGAATGCCGGTTCGGAGTGGCAATCGCCAATACCTCCGCCGTGGGAGTCCTGCAGGGCAGGGGGGATGAACTGCTGGCAAATGGACACAGGGGGTTTACGGTGGACTACCTTCCGAAGGATCTCTCTGTGGAATCATACCAGGCAGTAGTCACAAGCGGGCTGGGAGGCTGGATGCCGCCTGGAATCCTGGTGGGCACAGTCGTCCCCGACTCAAACGGCAGGCTCATTGAGTATCCAGAGGCCGCCCGCGCCTCGGTCAAGTGCCTCCCCGTCGCTGAATTCGGGGCATTCCACTTCCTCTCAATCATCGTCCCGGACAATGACTAGAACATATATGAAAAGACATACGGGGGTTTGTCTTGTATTGTCGTGTGTTGTCCTGTTTTTTGTATCTTGCGCCAGGGATAATGGTTCATCCGAAGGGGAGATGGTCGTCTGGTCGAATTCCGCCGCCACCACTCCTGTGCTACCGCTGTATGCGATTTCCGATTCGTTCAATTTCCGTTTTGAGGAGTGGAATACTACCATGGCGTTCCAGTCCCTGCTTCTTGCCGGCGACGGCACGCTTTGGGTTGGCCACCTGGAGGGGTTTGCCCGTGCAAAGGAACGTGGCGCCCCGGTTCGGCTTCTTGCGGTCACAGGCTGGCGCAAGTGGCAGATTCTCTCGACAAATCCCAACGCGAGATTTCCCGACGACTTTGTTGGCGGGACGATTTCCTTTGCTCCCGCGGATGGCGCGGGCAGGTTCTTCCTTGAGAAGCTTCTTGGTGAATCCAGGACGGATGTCAGGCTCCAGCCAGTGGATGTCAAGCCACTGATGCTTCGTGCGCTGGAAGGCAAGGCCGACGCCATGATCCTCCCCGAACCATTCGCCACTATCCTCATCGAGAAATGCCCGGCCCTCCATAGAATCGATTCACTCGAGGAATACTATGGACGCGTGAAAAACCGCCCCCCGGAAATACCCTGGGCGGGAATCGCCGTGAACTCAAATTGGGCGGACGCACACCCGGAGGAGACACGCCGGCTCCTCGATGAACTCATGCAGGTCAATGCGAAATTCGCAACGCTTACACCCCGCGAAATCGCACAGTTCTGGCCGGAGAAAAAGGCGGAAAAACTGGGAATTACACGGGATGCCGTCGAAAAATCATTGGCAAACGACCCGGTCCTCGTCCGCTCCGCAGACGATATGACGCAGGAAATCGAGGAATTCCTGAAAAGGGTAAGGTAGGGAGAAGAGAGAAGAAAGAAGAAAGTAGTGCGTGGTTGGCGCGCGTGGGCGCGCCCGCACGGCGATTCCGCCGCGCGTCCATTGAAGGGAAAGAACCACTAATGGACACGAATGGACACGAAAGTAGGGAGGAGGGAGAAGAAAGGAGAAAGTAGTGCGTGGACACTTTGCAGTGGGCTTCCGTCAAGGAGGG
>URJM01000065.1 GCA_900548225.1 uncultured bacterium | reverse complement strand
CGCCGCCGCAAGAGGCGGGGAGACAACCTCGGCTGCCTCGGTCATGGCCTTCGCAAGGTACGGAGCCAGTGCCGCCGCCACCCGCTGGTCCACGGGGGTCTCGGCAGGCACCTTCAGCAGGCGGGATGCGTGTTCGATGACCTTGTGCGCCTCGGTGTCAATCCTCATGTCCACCTGTGCGACAAACTCCCCGTGGGCCCCGGGCTGCACATACCAGGTGGACGGGCCGATCGAACGCCCGGGGAAGGCACGGTGGGTATGCGCCCCCAGGACCAGGTCAATCTCGGGAAACCTCTTCGCAATGGAACGGATTTCATTGACGTCCCGGAGGTCCTTCTCCAGCCATCCCTGGTGTGCGGCGAGGACGATTGCGTCGGGTTTCGCCTTCAGCACCTCGGGCAGCACGCGGGCAATGGTCTCGGCGGCGGGCTCGACGCGGAAATCCTTCTCGAAACCAAGAAACCAGTGCGGGAGATACGAGGCGGTGACGCCGATGACCGCCACGCGGGCGCCGTTGCGCTCGAATATTCTCCAGGCCGGGTAGTAGCCTGGCCTTGCGCTTGCGGGGGAGAGGTTGCCGCATAGCACAATCTTCCGGAGGGCAAGCGCCGTCCTCAGGAAGACATCGCCCCCGAAGTCGAAGTCATGGTTGCCTGGAATCCACGCGTCGTAGCCCAGCGCCGCGACAAAGACCGCCATCGCCTCGCCATTGGACAGGCGCGAGGCAAGGGACCCCTGGATGGTGTCGCCGGTGTCAATCAGAATCGCCCTGCCTCCCTCCGCCTCGGCGGAAGCCTGGCGCACCACGCTGGCAAGTTGCAGGACCGTGGTGGGGCTTATGCCGTCCCCGAGGAGATTTCCGTGGAGGTCGCTTGTCTGCAGAATCCGCACCTGCACCTCCTTCCCGCACAGTGGCAGGAGAAGGAGGAGTAGGATGCAGAGACAGATACGGGGCATCTACAACGACTGGGCCGGCTGGACGATTGCGAGGTTGAGTTCCTGGAGCTGCCTGGGATCCACGTCCGTGCTTGGGGAATCCATCATCAGGCATGCCGCCTTTGCGGTCTTCGGGAAGGCGATAGTGTCGCGGATTGACTTGAGTCCGCAGAGCAGCATGACGAGCCTGTCATGTCCCAGTGCCAGTCCTCCGTGTGGTGGCGCTCCGAATGAGAATGCGTCGAGGAGGTGTCCGAAGCGGTGTCTTGCCGACTCGTCGGAGATTCCGAGTGTCTTGAACATGAGCGCCTGGAGTTCGGGTTCGTGGATTCGGATGGAACCGCCGCCCAGTTCGACTCCGTTCAGGATGATGTCGTATGCGCGCGCCCTCACCTTGCCCGGCTCGGTCTGGAGCAGCGGCAGGTCTTCGTCCATCGGTCTTGTGAAGGGATGGTGTTCTGCGACCCACCTTTTCTCCTCGTAGTCCCAGTCGAAGAGCGGGAATTCGGTAATCCACAGGAAATTGAACTTACTATCGGGGACGAGCCCGTGCGCGTCAGCCAGGTCGAGCCTGACGCGTCCAAGCGCGGTGCATGCGACGCGGAATGAGATGTCCGCCACGATGAGGAGCAGGTCTCCAGGCTCGGCTCCAAGCTCCGCCTTCAGCGCGGCGGTCTCCTCGGGCGTGAGGAATTTTGCCGCAGGGCCGGCCAGTTCACCCTTTTCATCGACCTTGAGGGTGACAAGCCCCTTTGCGCCCATGAGCTTCGCGGACTCCGTGAGCTGGTCGATAGCCTTGCGGCTGGTTGAGGCCGCAAGCCCCTTGCCGTTCAGCGCCTCGATGGTGCCTCCCTCGGCAATGGCACCCTGGAAGGGCTTGAACTCGGAGGTGGTGAAGAGGGCGGTCACATTGTGCATGTCAAGCCCGAATCTGGTGTCGGGCTTGTCCGAACCATATCTGGCCATGGCGTCGCGCCAGGTCATCCTGGGGAAGGGCAGGGCGACGTCGATGCCCTTGACCTCCTTCATGACGGCGGCGAGCAGCTCCTCCGTGACGCGCTGGATGTCCGCCTCCTCGACAAAGCTCATCTCCAGGTCAATCTGGGTGAACTCGGGCTGGCGGTCCGCACGGAGGTCTTCGTCGCGGAAACAACGTGCAATCTGGAAGTACTTTTCGACGCCGCCGACCATCAGCAGCTGCTTGTACTGCTGGGGGCTCTGGGGAAGCGCGTAGAAGCCACCCACCTTCATCCTGCTGGGGACAAGGTAGTCGCGGGCACCCTCGGGAGTGGATTTAGTCAGAATCGGCGTCTCCACTTCGATGAATCCCTCGCGGTCGAAGACATTGCGCATGACCTGCGTAATCGAATGGCGGAGCTTCAGCGTATTCAGAAGACCGCTCCTGCGCATGTCCAGGTAGCGGTACTTCAGCTTCATGTCGTCGGAGGCGGCGGGGTCCTCCAGGTGGTATGGCATGGGCGCGGCCTGGTTCAGGACGTCCAGTTCGTCCACGGATACTTCGATGGCGCCGGTGGCGCGCTTGGAGTTGACCATGTCGGCGGGCCTTGCGCAGACGACTCCCGAAACTCTGATTACCCACTCCTCGCGGATCGGCTTCGCCTTCTCAAAGACCCCGGGAACCGCCGACGGGTCGATGACCAGCTGGGTGATTCCCTCGCGGTCACGCAGGTCAATGAAGAGCATCCCTCCAAGATTGCGGCAGGAATTCACCCATCCGCAAAGAATGACGCGTTTGTCTAAGTCGTTCAGATTGAGGGAGTTACAGGTATTGGTACGGTATTGCATGTGTCTTGCTTCCCGATGAAAGCTGAGTGGTTTCCTATGATGGGGCTCCTTTGCCGGCTAGAAGCAGGAGGCGATTTCGGCGCGCGCCACGGTCTTCTGCGTTCCGTCGGACATATCCTTCACTGTGACGGTCCGGTCCTTCAGTTCGCTTTCGCCAAGGATGAGGACCTTCGATGCGCCGGACTTGTTGGCGGAGCGGAACTGGGCCTTCATTGAGCGCCCTGTGACATCGGAGACGACGCGCCCGCCAAGCCCTGCGCGGCGAAGTTCGTCAGCCAGCTGCATTCCTGCGGGGATGGCCTCCTCCCCGGCGGCGATGATGAACGTGTCGGCGGCTGGACGGGCCTTCGGGGCGATTCCGAGCCCCTCGCGTGTCATGAGGAGGCGTTCGATGCCCGCCGCAAAGCCAATTCCCTCGATCGGGGTGCCGCTGCCAGGCATGGTGATGCGGTAGCGGCCGCCGCCGGCGATGGCGTCTTCGCTGCCAAGTGCAGGATGGGTGATTTCGAAGACTGTGTGCACGTAGTAGTCCAGTCCGCGCACAAGACGCGGGTTGACTTCGTAGGGGACGCCCAGCCGGTCAAGCCCCTCGCAGACGCGCCTGAAGAATGCCTTCGACTCGTCTCCCAGAAGGTCGGCAATGCGTGGCGCTCCCAGCGCAAGCTTGTGGCAGGCCTCCTGCTTGCAGTCGAGCATTCGCCACACATTGGTCTCGAAACGCCGCCGGCAGTCGTCGCACATCTCGCCAAGATGCGGCTGGAAGTAGTCGCGCAATGCCTGGGCAACGGCGGGACGGTCTTCGGGAAGCCCCCGGGAATTGATCATCACCTTCGCCCCGGCAATCCCCAATGCCTCCAGGTAGCGGACAAGCATCGCGATCACCTCCGCGTCCATCCAGGGCGAATTGCAGCCGACCGCCTCAACGCCAACCTGGTGGAACTGACGGCGCCGCCCCGCCGACGGACGCTCCCCGCGGAACATTGGCCCCATGTAGAAGACGCGGCACTCCTCGCCAGGGCCAAGTCCCAGGTTCGCAACCGCGCGCATCACGCCGGCCGTCCCCTCGGGACGAAGGGTCAACGAGCGGCCTCCGCGATCCTCAAAGGTGTACATCTCCTTCTGGACGACGTCGGTCTCGTTGCCAAGATTCCTGACAAAAACCTCGGTGCGCTCAAAAACAGGGGTCCGCAATTCCTGATAGCCATAACGGCCGAAGACATTGCGGGTAATCCCCTCTAGGTCAACCCATCCGAATACCTCTGGTTCCCAAATGTCGGATGTGCCTGGAAGCGGCTCGGTTGAACTTGACATGACCTCTATTCTCTCCCTACGATGTAACTGAATGACTGGCAGATGATTCGCAAAAGACATAATATAAGGCAGGGGAGGATGGAGGATGGAGGAGGATGTGAGAGATTGGAAGGGGGTTGCGGCGTTGAAGGAGGGGAGAGCCGGGCGGCCGTGCCTCCGTCCCTCCCAGGCAATCATCTTTGAGTCACAGTGGGAATCGTGTGGCGGTTGCGGAAGGTTTCCGTGGGATGGAGTGAATGCGCAGGCCATGGCGGAGGGCTCGGAGGCAGCCGCAACTCCACTCCCGACTCGCCAGTCTTTTATTATATTAGGCGCGTGCCCGATTCTATTCAGTTAGCATTTAGGAAAAGAGAATTATGAAATCGAAGAAGAAGGCTCCTCTGGAGGCCATCGGCGAACTGTCCGTAAATGTCCAGGGATTTGGATTTGTCAAGCTTGACGATGGCGACTCTCTGTTTGTGCCCCCGGGGTATTTGGGCGGCGCAGTCACTGGGGACAAGGTTCTTGCGGTCATAGACCCGCAGAGCGACCCCGAGCGGCCAGTCGCGGCAGTCAAGCGCATCATTGAGAGAAAGTTCGGGACATTTGTCGGGTGCCTGGTCCCCCTCAGGGGAAAGCACTGGGGCATCCGTCCATTGCGGCGCGAGCTGCCGGGGCTTCTGGGGCTTACGGACGAAAGCGTCGCCAGGAGCGCAATCCCTCCCCGCGAGGGGAATTGGGCGAAGGCTGAACTGCCTGTGCCCACGGAGGATTTCCCTCCGGAGGAACTACCCTACGCGACCCTGCTGGACAGCTATGGCAGCAGCGGGAATGTCACGGCGGACCTGGACGCAATTGTCGCCGAATACCGCATTCCCGAACCATACACCGACGAGGACGAGGCGAAGGCCGACGGGTTGAAGCCAGTCAGCGTGAAGCGCCTCGACTGCACAAACGATACGGTTGTCACGATCGACCCGGTGGATGCGCGTGACTACGACGACGCGCTCTCCATCTCCAAGTCTCCCGCGAAGGGGCAGGTCGTGGTGGGTGTCCACATTGCGGACGTCGCCAGCTACATCCGCCCCAATTCCGAGTTTGACCTGAAGGCGCGCGAGCGTTGTTTCACCTCGTATCTGCCGGGGCGCACCCTCCCCATGCTGCCGAAGGCGCTTGCAAACAGGCAGTGCAGCCTCCAGGCGGGCGTCCCCCGTCTTGCACACTCTGTCTTCATCTGCTTTGACGAGCACACGGGGGAGATTCTCTCCTGGAAACGCCGCCACACGGTCATCAATGTCAGGCAGCGCCTCTGCTACGAGCAGGTCCAGGAGTTCCTGGAGGGAGGAGCCTTTGACGCGCAGCCCGGCGTCGCCGAGCTTGTGAAGAAGCTTGCGGACGTGTCGCGGCTGCTTCGCCACCGTCGTATGACCCGGGAGCGTTTTCTGCCGATGGCGATGCCTGAAATCCGCGTCGTCTGCAGCGAGAAGCCCTCGCAGATCCTTGGCGTGCAGCAGAGCGAGGACAATCCGTCGCACCAGCTTGTCGAGGAGTTCATGCTTGCGGCCAACGAATGCGTGGCCCGTGAGCTGCAGCGCCTTGACCTTCCGGGGCTTTACCGCAACCACGCCGCCCCCGACCAGGAGAAGCTCATGGACTTCGCGGCGGCTGCGACGCTCATGACCGGGGAGCGTGTGAAGGGGCTCGGCACCCGTGGCGCAATCGTCCGGTTCCTGAAGCATGCCGCCGAGTCCCCGTTGCGCGACGTCCTCTACATGACTTTCCTGAGGCATCTTCCCCGTGCCGACTACGGCGCCGAGTGCCTGGGGCACTATGGTCTTGGCAAGGAGTTCTACTGCCACTTCACCAGCCCGATCCGCAGATACGCGGACCTGCTCGTCCACCAGCAGCTTCTTTCCCACGACCTTCGCAGGAAGCCATACGGCGAGGCGGCGGTCGTCGACTTTGGCGCCCTTTGCAGTGCGAAGGAGTATCTCTGCGACCAGGCAGAATTTGCGGCCAGCGACCGTATGAAGATCCGCTACATCCAGCAGCTTCTGAAGGAGAGTGGCGGGGCATTGGAGTTGAAGGGCGAGGTGTGCCGCGTCGCAAAGAGCGGATGCCAGGTCTATCTGCCGGATTACGGGCTTGTCGCATACGCCAACGAATCCCAGCTGCCAGCCTCCTGGCGATTCGACCACACGAAGAATGCGTGGACCAACATCAAGGACGGCGACCGGCTTTACATTACGCAGACCCGACAGTTCCGGGTGGATTCCGCGGATCCGATCCGCGGGGAGCTTCTGCTGAAACCCTCCCCCCTGGCGCCAAGGAATGAGCAGGATGCCAAGGGGCGCGGAAAGTCCCGCAGAAGATAGTCATACGAAAACATAGAGACAGAACAAGTACATGCTGACCTTTCTGATAGCATTTGCCGCCGCCGCAGTCGCCTCGTATTTCACATACGGAGCCGGCGAAGGCGGGCACTGGGGCTGGGCGATTCTGGCCGCGCTTGGCGCCGCGCTTGCAGTCATCATTCCAATCAACCTGTTTGTCCGCCGTCAGTTGAATGCCGTGGTCGGCGCCATCCAGCGTGATCTTCTGGCCATGCAGGAGCACATCCGCGCGAAGGCCACAACGCTGGCCAACCGGGGGCAGGGCAGCCCAAAGCTGGTCGCCCAGCTTGAGCAGGAGCAGGTCGAGTCAATCCGAGGCGTCATGCCCCAGATCGACTCCCTCAGGAAGTATCGGCTCTGGAATCCGCTCGTCAAATCCCAGGCGGATTTGATGAAGGCGCAGCTTCTCTACCAGATCAAGGACTATGACGCGGCGCGTCCCCTCATCGAGAAGGCGATTGTCTTCGACCCCTCCATCCTCTGCATGAAGATGATTCTGCAGTGGAAGAAGGACCCCGAGAACATCGAGCTCATCGGCAAGATTTTCCGCAAGAGCATTCCACGTTTCAAATACGAGAAGGGAACCCTGGCCTACGCTACCTACTCCTGGATTCTCGTGAAGCAGAACAAGCTGACTGAGGCAGTGACCCTCCTTGACGAGGCGAAGAAGAAGACGGAGGATCCCGTCATCATCCAGAACTGGGAGAATCTTGCAAACCGGCGCCTCACGCGTTTCAGCAACGCGGGTCTCGGGGAGTCCTGGTATGCCCTCGGGCTTGAACAGCCGACGCCCGTCCGCGTGTCCCAGCAGGACCGCTTCGGCGGCCGCATGCGCGGAGGCTTCCGCCGATGAACGCGCCTGGCGCATTCAGAAAATACCACGGGCTCGGAAACGACTACCTGATTCCGCTGGATCCCAGGGAAGCAACGGCGGAGACCATCAATCCAGAAACTGTCCGGAAGGTCTGCGACCCGCACTACGGCCTGGGAAGCGACGGAATCCTCTACGGGCCATATCCGCCCTCCAGCCGGTTCTTCGGCTCCCTGAACCAGCCACAGGCAATCTGCGCCTTCCGCATCCTCAACCCCGACGGAAGCGAGGCCGAAAAGAGCGGCAACGGGGTGAGAATCTTCGCACGCTATCTCTTCGACTGCGGAGCGGTGGAGCTGCACAAGCCATTCACTCTCGCTACGCTCGGAGGACCAGTCGTCTGCAAAATCGACGACCCGGATGACGCCATCCAGGCACAGATGGGACAGGTCTCCTTCGACAGCGCACGAATCCCAGTGGCCGGAGACAGGCGTGAAGTGCTTGACGAGACGCTGGACCTCGACACAGGCGACAGGGTCAGGTTCTGCGCGGCGACCGTCGGCAACCCCCACTGCGTCGTCCTGATGGGCGACGCCCTCCCCACAAGGGAACTGGCAATGCGCCTGGGGCCTGTCCTGGAATCCCACCCGCTCTTTCCGCACCGCACAAATGTCCAATTCCTGAAGGCGTTGGACGAGCACACGGTCCAAGTCGAAATCTACGAGCGGGGTGCCGGATATACCCTCGCCAGCGGGACAAGTTCGACTGCGTGCGCGGCGGTTGCGGTCCGGATGGGGCTCTGCAAGTCGCCGGTAAAGGTGGTCATGCCCGGCGGCGCCCTCACCATCACCCTGGCAGAGGATTTCCAGGCGACCCTGGTCGGCCCGGTGGAGCGGGTCTATGACGCGCAGCTCTTCCTGCGCGGCGTGTCGTCGGAATCCTGACAGTCGTTTTCATGAAGTATATTGGTCCACATCTTTCGATAGCGGGCGGCCTTCACCTGGCTGCCGACCGTGCCGTCGAGTGCAAGGCGAGTGGCTTCGCGATTTTCACGAAAAACCAGCGCCAGTGGCGCGCTCCCGAGGTCACCTCCGAGGAGGCGTCTCTCTTCCGCGAACATTGCGCAAGGGGCGGTTTCACAGCGAAGGCGATTCTGCCCCACGATTCGTATCTCATCAATCTCGGCAACCCCTCCGCAGAGAAGCGCGCCGCCGCCACGGAGGCATTTGTCGCCGAGATGAGGCGTGTGGAGGCCCTGGGGCTTCACCTGCTCAACTTCCATCCAGGCAGCGGCCTCGGGGATCCCGTCCCCGATACGCTGAAGCGAATAGCGGAGTGCATCCGGACCGCCCTCTCCGAGACGGATTGCGCGGTTGCGGTGATCGAGAATACAGCGGGGCAGGGCTCCGTGGTTGGGAAGAGCCTTGAGGAACTCCAGGCGCTCCTGGAGATGGTCGGACGCCCCGAACGGTGCGGGGTCTGCATCGACACATGCCACGCGTATGCGGCGGGAATCGACATCGCGACTCCCGAAGGGCTGGATGCATTCTGGAGTGAGTTCGATTCGAAAATCGGATTCAAATTCCTCAGGGGAATGCATCTCAACGATACAAGGTCCGCTCTGGGCTCCCATTTTGACAGGCATGCGCCGCTCGGGGATGGAATCCTGGGATGGGAGACCTTCCGAAGAATCGCCGTCGACCCGAGAATCGATGAAATCCCGCTGATTCTGGAGACCACTGACCCCGAAAGATGGCCAGAGGAAACCAGGTTCCTCCGCGAGGCGGCAGGAACCCCTGCATAACGATGTTTTTCCCAAAATGCCCTGACAGGCATAAATAGTCCCGTCTGTCGTCAACAACCAAATTAAAACCTACAAGATCAACATGGAACTCCCTCTCAATGTCAGTCTGAAGGACAAGGTGGCAGTCGTCACTGGAGCAGGTGGCGTGCTTTGCAGCATGATGGCGCGTGCACTCGCATCGGCGGGCGCAAAGGTGGCCGTCCTTGACCTGCGTGAAGATGCGGCAAAGGCATGCGTAGACGAAATCAAGGCCGAAGGCGGCCAGGCCATCGCAATCGCCGCAAACGTCCTCGAAAAGGCCTCTCTCGAAGAGGCGCACAAGAAGATCCTCGATGCCTTCGGCCCCGTGGACATCCTCATCAACGGCGCCGGCGGCAACAACCCGAAGGGCACCACCGCCCACGAATACGCCACCCAGCAGGACGTGGTCAATCCCACTGCCGGTGAATTCAACTTCTTCAACCTGGATCCAAATGGAATCTCGTTTGTCTTCAACCTGAATTTCATCGGAACCCTGCTACCGACACAGGTCTTCAGCACCGACATGGTGAAGAAGCAGCACGGGACAATCCTGAACATCTCCTCGATGAACGCATTCAGGCCACTCACCAAGATTCCGGCGTATTCGGGCGCAAAGGCGGCCGTCAGCAACTTCACCCAGTGGCTGGCCACACACCTCGCAAAGGTCGGAATCAGGGTCAATGCAATCGCACCGGGATTCTTCGTCACCAACCAGAACCGCGCACTCCTCACAAATCCCGATGGAACGCTCACCCCACGGGGACAGACAATCCTCACACATACCCCAATGGGACGGTTCGGAACCCCGGAGGACCTGCTCGGTGCGGCACTCTGGCTCCTGGACGACAAGGCGTCCGGATTCGTAAACGGAACCGTCATCCCAATCGACGGAGGATTCGCCGCATTCTCAGGAGTGTAATCTCCGAAAAAAACTCGTGCGCCACTTGAAATCTCTGGAAGCAGGGTTAAGTTAAGCGCCGCGTCTATGCTCTTGACGATTTTTCGCCTGGAACAGTGATGCTTCGAGTGGACCTGTAGCTCAATTGGATAGAGCGTCTGGCTACGGACCAGAAGGTTGGGGATTCGAGCTCCTCCAGGTTCACCATTATATCTCCCGTGGCGGGGTAGCTCAGTTGGTAGAGCGAAGGACTGAAAATCCTTGCGTCGCCGGTCCGATCCCGGCCCTTGCCACCATTTTTTAACACAAAAGGCGAAGCGCAAT
>URJM01000064.1 GCA_900548225.1 uncultured bacterium | reverse complement strand
AAGCTCCCGCCTGAAAAGAAGAAGCGCCGCAAGAAGGGCGAATGCCCAGACTCCATCACCTTTGGCTGACAGATGAATCCAGTGAAGGTCCTAATCATAGTCGTCGCCGTGGTACTTGTCCACGGGGTCATCATCTCCACCTGCGTTCCATCCTGCGGGAAGACCCCCGGGAAGACCGAACCCAAGGATGAGATAGTGCAGGGCGGCGGTGGCGTGGAAGCCCCTGTCACGCCCGGAGAAGGAGGGAAGGGCGGCGCCGAAGTCTCCCCCAAGCCCCAGGTGTCCGATTCCCCCAAGCCGAAGCAGCCCGCGGACACCCGCCCCGCAACGCCCGGCCCTGGCGCCCAGGGTGCGTATTACAAGGGGTTCTTCAAGGTCGCGGAACGTCCGCTGCCGGCAAAGTTGAATTCAGCCGTGTCGGAGGCTCGTTCGGGGCTGGTCATCGACCTCAATACGAATACCATCCTCTGGCAGAAGAATGCCGACAAGAGCTATCCCATCGCGTCCCTCACCAAGTTGCTGACCTCAGTCATGCTCATGGAGCATCTCGAGGCCACGCCGGGCGGCAGCCTGAAGACGAAGGTGACGGTCACCTCCTCCGACCGCGCCTACTTCAAGAGGAACTCAATCAACGGAGTCTATCTCGATACCAATGAGAGCTACTCCCTTGACGAATACCTGATGTGCATGATTGTCGGAAGCGCCAACGACTGCGCCTACGTGGTGGGGCGATATCTCGCCGGCGGAGACGGCGACGCGTTCCCCGCGATGATGAACAGGCGGGCAAAGGAACTGGGGCTCGCAGGGATGAATTTCAACAACGCGAACGGACTCCCAATCAAAAACGGTTCCACCCGGCGCGAAAATACCGGCAGCGCCCTGGAAGTGGCATACCTTGCCCTCCGGGCGATGAAATACCCCGAAATCATGAAGTGGGCGAAGACCACGCATGGAAGAATCCGCGCCGACAAGAAAAACCCATTCGATGTCAACTCGACAAACAAACTCCTGCGGGGAAGGGTGAATGGAGTCAATGGACTCAAGACGGGGTTCACAGACGGCGCGGGATACTGCATCGTCGTCACATGCGAGCGTGACGGCAGGAAGAGAATGGTGCTGCTGATGGGAGTGGAGGGCAGCGACCGCGGAAAGAGGCGCGACGAGATTGCCAGGCTTCTCCTGGAGTGGTCCTACGAATCATGAAGCTTTCAGTCATCATCCCAGTCTACAACGAGGCGTCCACAGTCGCCACGGTCATCGAATCAGTCCGCCAGTGCGGTGTGCCGGACCTTGAAATCCTGGTGGTTGACGACTGTTCCACCGACGGCACCTCCGAGGTGCTTGCCGCCATGACTCCCGCCGCCGACCTGCGGGTCTTCCGCCACGAGAGAAACATGGGCAAGGGGGCTGGCATCCGCACCGCCCAGGAGAATGTGACTGGAGACGTAGTGATCATACAGGACGCGGACCTCGAGTATTCCCCGAAGGAGTTTCCTGGAATGCTGAGGCACTTCGAGGAGGGGAGGGCGGACGCGGTATTCGGGTCGCGCTACTCCGGCACCTGCCATCTTGTGGATTCATTCTGGCATTACAAGGGCAACCAGTGGCTTACGGGCTTCTCGAACTTCTGGTCGAATCTCCATCTCACCGACATGGAGACATGCTACAAGATGATCTCCGCGCCGCTCTTCAAGAGCTTCAGGCTGGAGTGCAACCGCTTTGGCTTCGAACCCGAAGTCACTGCGAAACTGGCGAAGGCGAAGGCGCGGATTTTCGAGATGCCCATCGCGTATACGCCAAGACCATACGACGCAGGAAAGAAGATTGGCTGGCGTGACGGCGTAGCCGCACTCTGGTATATCCTCAAATACAACATTTTCTAGTCTCCATATCCCGGAATTCCCAATATCCAGTGAGGGCAGCAAGATGAAACCCAGGGACATCCTACTTATGCTTCTTGTCATCATATTGCTGGGGGCGGGCGTGGGTCTCATTCTGCCTTTATGGAATGAACAGACCCGTCTCGTGGAGGAATTGCGCGCCGCCCAGTCGGAGGTGGAGCGCCTCAAGGACGAGTTGCGGCAGCGGGACCAGCAGATCCAGAAGCTCAAGCAGGGGGACCGCGAGGTTGTCGAGAGCGTCGCGCGGGACAAGTTCGGGCTTGCGAAGGAGGGCGAGGTGATCTACCAGATTCCAAGGGCCAAGGAAACCCCGAAGCCTGAGGAAAAGTAGGAGACGGGACCAATGGCGACTGTCAGGCTCCAGACTCCCCTTGACGAGGCACTCGTCCGCTCCCTCCGCATAGGCGACCAGGTGCTCCTCTCTGGAAGAATCCACACGGCACGGGACGCGGCGCACAAGTATCTTGCATCCGAAGGCACTTCGCCCGCAACGCTTCCCGCAGGACTGGAGCTCCAGGGAGGCGTCCTCTACCACTGCGGCCCCGTCATGGTGCGGGATGATGGGGGAAGCTGGCGCGTGACTGCCGCAGGCCCCACTACCTCCGCCCGCGAGGAGCCATACCAGGGCGAGGTCCTACGGCGCTATGGAGTCCGTGCAATCATCGGAAAGGGAGGCATGGGGGACGCGACAAGGCGCGCGCTTGCGGAGTGCGGCGCGGTCTATCTCTCGGCCGTCGGCGGCGCCGCCCAGGTGCTTGCCGCCTCCGTGCAACGCGTCGAGGATGTCTATTTCCTGGAGGAGTTCGGCTCCCCCGAGGCGATGTGGTCCCTGTTCGTCCACGACTTCCCAGCCGTTGTCACAATGGATTCGACGGGTGAAAGCCTCCATGACAGAGTCCTCAGGCAGTCGTCGGCCATTGCCGAAATACTCCTCCGGTAAGGCCCGCCACAGATGCGCAGAACCCCTGGCAAGCTGAATCTCTACCTGACTGTCGGGGAAAGGCGCGCCTCCGATGGACGGCACCTGATACGGACGGTCTTCTATCCCTTCTGGAGGGTGGTGGACACGGTCGAGGTGGTTCGAAGCACCCCGGGGAGCGGCCTGTCCATCCGGACGACCGGAAGGGAGATTCCCGGGGAGGAGTCCGACAATCTCGCGCTTCGGGCTGTCGATGGGTATTGCGGTTGTCTTGGCATCCAGCCAGACTTCGAGATTCGCCTCCACAAGGCGATTCCAGTGGCCGCGGGAATGGGAGGCGGCTCCTCTGACGCCGCCGCCGCGCTGCTCGAGGTCAACGGGCTGGAAAAACGCGCCTCCGAGGAGGAACTCCAGGAAATCGCCGCGTCACTGGGCGCGGACGTGCCATTCTTCCTGAATCCGGTCCCATCCCTGGCCACAGGCGTAGGCGATATCCTGGAACCGCTCGAATCTTTCCCTGAGCTGAACCTCCTCGTCATCTATCCAGGCGTCCATTCGCCTGTCGCATGGGCATACCAGAACTGGCGCCGTCCAGATGGGCTCCGCCCCCCTGAATGGCCGCCGCCAAAGGACTGTGACTGGGGGGGATTCCTTTGGAACGACCTGGGATTCGCCGTCGCGGAGCGGTATCCCGAGGTAAGAAATGCGCTTGATGACATAACGTCTTGCGGTGCAAGGAGTTGCATTGTTTCAGGCAGCGGCAGCGCGGTCTTCGGGTTTTTTGACGGGGCGGAGGAGCTGGAAGCCGCGCGCCGTCGTCTTTCCAGCGCCTGGGAAGTTCTCTGAAGGGCGCTTGGAGAGCAGTTGAATTGTCTTATATTAGGGGAGTTGTCCGGAAAAGTCAGTTTTGACAGGAGGAGTGTAGAGATGAACAATCAGAATTATCCAGAATACGGCAGACGTGACAATGCCTTTGAGATGCAGGAGGTCAGTTTCATCAACAAGGTCTATGGAACCATGACCCTGGGGTTGCTTCTTACCGCGTTTGTGGCGTATTACGTCTACAAGACCATGCCGCCGGAGACCTACGCCACAGTCATGCTGCCATGCTGTCTTGCCGAAGTCGCGCTGGTGCTTGTGCTTTCCTTCATGATCATGAAGCTCCCTCCCATCGTGGCGTTCTTCATGTTCCTGGGGTATTCCGCGCTCAACGGGGTCACCCTGTCGGTATTGCTTCATGCCTACAGGATCACCTCGGTAACCAATATCTTCCTGACCACGGCAATCGTCTTCGGCGTGATGTCGGTCTATGGCCTTGTCACGCGTCGTGACCTGACTACCATCGGGAATCTGGCCTTGATGTCGTTGCTGGGAATCATCATCGCGATGCTTGTGAATATCTTCCTGCGTTCACAGATGCTGGATATGATACTCTCCATCCTGGGCGTCCTTGTCTTTGTCGTATTGACCGCATACGACACCCAGAAAATCAAGAGAATCCACGAGGCTGGCTGCAACCATACGGGAATAGCAATAATCGGCGCCCTGAGCCTCTATCTGGATTTCATCAACCTGTTCCTGCACCTCATCCGCCTCCTCGGAAAGAGGAAGTAGCGGAAAACAAGACACTCCTGCGCTGAAGGCCAAGGCCCCGGCGTAGGAGTGCTGCGTGCTGCGTGTGCTGCGCGGCCTGCCCCTCGGCTCCCGATGGACTACCCAGGAGGCGAGGGGCTGTCTCTTTCAATGCCTCACTTGACAAGGCACTGCGTTCCCGGGCAGTAGACGGCCTCCTTGTCGTCGTAGTATGGATACGCCCTGGATGCGGCTGCCGCGTATTTCCCCTGGAATGTCGCCGTCAGGGAGATATTTACGGTGACGCTTGCGTTGGCATCAAGTCCACGCCAGTAGAGGACTACCGTATTGTCGCGGGTTTCGTATGACGCGATGGTTCCTGCGTCCCGCAGTTCCTTGAGCTGTTCGTATCTGGGTTCGAGTCCCCCCGGGATTGCGATGACTGCCAGCGGCATGTTGACGGCCTTGTCGGTGGCGTTTTCGACCTTGACGGCGAGTTGCATGGGCTCTCCGGCGGCGGCTTCACTCCTGTCGAGCGTCGTCGTCATCCTGAGGGGGCCTTTGCTTGCGTTCAGGCGTGTCATTGCATCCAGCTTCATCGATGCTGTGAGTTCGCTTTCGCCGGTCAGCCGGATTTCTAGGGTGTGTTCCCCCGGTGTCAGCGCGAGCCCGCAGTCGGGCAGCGAAAGGATGCCGGTGGACTTTTCGTCGAATGGGACTGGTGCCCCGAAGGGATTGCCGTCCAGGTAGAGCTGTGCCTCGCCGGGAGTCTTCGGCTTTGCGAATGTCGCGTCGTATGCGTTGATTGCCTTCAGGACGAGGACCGTGGACTGTGTCGAACCGAACTTCCCGGCCTCGCAGGACTTTGCAAGCATGGTCATCGCGGTCTCGGTCTGCATTGCGAAATCCGCCCCGAGCCGAATCCATGCCAGTGCGGCAAGGGATGTGCATTCCAGGTTCCTTGAGAGTTCTCCCGAGCATGTGATTGTCGTGCCGGGGTATTTCATCGTGCCGTCGTCCTTCAGGTTTTTGGCGAGGATGCGCCCGAATTCCTCAGCGCGGGGGCGTTCTCCTGCGAGGAAGAGGATGTTTGCCGCGAGAGCCTTCAGGTAGTCGTCCTGCGCCTCTGCGGCGCGTTTTGCAACCGCCTCGATCTCCTTCTTGAGCTTGGCCGGGCTTTCGCCGCTTTCGAGGAGCGCCCAGAGGATATACGCGTTGGCTGTCTCTGCGGGGGCGTGTCCAAAGGAGTCCAGTGCCCGTTGGCTCTGCTTGAAGCCACCGTTGCCGTCGCGGCGGTCAAGGAGCCACTTCCGCGTATTCTCCAGCATCGACTGGTCGACGGGCATTACCTTCGCCATGTCGTTGAACTCCATCAGCCCGTATGCGGTGAGCGCCTCGTGGCCTGGGTCGTCGCCAAACCACTCGTATCCCTTCTCCCTGCATTCGAAGGAGACGAGCATCTTGTAACCCTCGTCGAGGAGATCCTGCGCCTTCTTGACCTTCGCAGGATCGATGCCCGCATGGCTCAGGAAATACTGCTGTGCCATGACAAGCGGGTAGTTCGTCGAACTGGCCTGCTCAAAGCATCCGTGGGGCTGGCGCAGAAGTGCGTTGAGGGCGGCCTCCATGGTGGCTGCGGGAGAGGTATATACCTGCGCGACCAGCTTCTGGGAGCCATTCTCGACTTCGGCGGGAATGACGAAGCGGAAGGCAAATGGCGACTTGGAGGAGACCTTCGCCCCCGCAGATTCCGAATACGGGAAGAGCGGCGAGAGAATGGAGACCTCCCGCGTGACGGCGTCCACATTGCCGCCGGCGACTGCCTTGACGGTGACCTTGGCGGTGCAGGGCTTCGTCGCCTCGACCTTTACGGGGACGGCGCGGCGTTCGCCTGGAGCAAGGGGCGCGGCGCCAGCCACGGGCTGCTCGACAAGGCGGAGTCCTTCGCCGACTTCAATGGTCAGGTTCGCCCCGGCAAGGGGTGCCTTCGTCATGTTGACGAGTGTCACGGGCAGGATTGCCTGGTCTCCTGCCGTCAGGAAGAGTGGCATCTTCACTTCGGCATAGAAGGGTTGGACGGAGCGCAGCTCCGCGGTGGCCTCGCCGAGGGCGCCGTTGTTGCCGAAGGAGTCGGCCATCACCTTGAATGCGCCAATCGTGTCGGGCAGTTCGAAGGAGACTTCCCTCTTGCCTGTGCGCGGGTCGGTCTGGAGATTCGCCGACCAGTAGACTGTCTCCTGGAAGTCCACCCTGTCTCCGGGCTTGCGGTCCTTGCGGGCCTGGTGCGCGTATTCGCGAACCACCCACTCCTCCACCTCCGGAATCCACGGGCGGCGGGGGACAAGATGCTTCGCCATCGCAGGGAACTCCACTTCGTCAAGAGCCTCCGCCGGAGCCTCCGCCGCAGCCTCTTCAATGACTTCGCCTCCCCTGACATCGGCGCCTTCGTCAAAATCCAGCATGAGGCCATCCTCCTCCTGGGCATACACGGCCTCCTTCGGTCCCGCTCCGTAGGCGTTCGCCATCATGTAGAGGATTCCGGGGCCTCTGCCTCTGGCAATCGGCATTGGGACGATGCTGAAGTCGATCTCCGGGGCGAGGGCGCGGCGAAGCGCATCTTCGTACTGCTTCGCGATTTCCGTCTTGCGGAGCGGAATGAACCGCCTCCAGCCCTGGGTTCCGAGGAGCAGGTCGATTTTTGCGTCGGCAAGCGGGTCGCCGGCGTCGAAGTAGTCCCCCGCGTCGGCGAAGGCATGGACCTCGTTTTCGAGGTAGACCATTGCGGGAAGCCGCGGAGCAATGTCGCGCCTGTCCTTCATTTCGGCGACTGACGCGTCGGTGACGGTCAGGCCGACATTCGCGGCAACGGGCGTGCCCGCATCGTCGCGCGTCTCAATGACCAAGGTGACTTTTTCGCCTGGAGTATAGTCGCGGTCCAGTCCGGAAACCGTTGTGTGGACGCGGAATTTTGGACGCCTGAAGATCAGGCGTTCTGCAAGCGGCGTGTCATCGGTGGCGTAGAGGGTCGCGATGAGGACGCCCTCCCGCTCTCCCGCATCCAGCGTGGCCTCGGTCTGTCCGGCCTTGACGGCGACCCGCGAGAGTTCCTTGTCCCGCTTGCGCAGTGTGACATAGCCCGGAGTCTTCGTTGCGTCGGCGGATGTGGCTATCTTCACCACTATCGCCTCGCTGTAGTCGTAGGCGTTCCTTGTTGCGGCGATGAGTGACCCGGACTTCGCCTCGGGAAGCGCGAAGACACGGGTCTGCCCAGTGGCGGCATTGCGGATTTCAAGGGTGTAGGCAACCCCTTTCTTCGGGCTGAACTCAATAATGCCGCGCCCGTCGAAGATGGTCGAGAAGTCGACGACAGCCTGCCCGCCGGCGTCCTTGACGACCCCCGCCATGTCCGCGCCAATGCCGTTTTTCTGCCTGGCCTCGACATAGATTCTGCCCGGAACGTCGGCGGCCAGGTCGCCGCCCTCAGGATAGAAGTCCACAGTGTAGTTGTCGAGGAGGACGGGGATGCTCTTGCCCGCGGATTCACTGACGCCGCCGTCGTGGACCGTGAAGTTCAATGTTCCGATTCCATCCTTGACTTCGGCGGGGAGCTTGAAGGAGACTCGCGCGGTGTCGCCGTCAACGGCCGCCTCGTCTGTCTCGAAGATCATCGCGCCGTCGAGGATTGCCGCGGCCGAGACCTTCGGCGCCTGGACTGCATCGCCCTCGGCGCGGGAGAATTTCACGACCGCGGTGACTTCTTCGCCCGGGAGGT
This sequence comes from uncultured bacterium, assembly GCA_900548225.1. Taxonomy (GTDB): domain Bacteria; phylum Verrucomicrobiota; class Lentisphaeria; order Oligosphaerales; family Oligosphaeraceae; genus UBA1724. The sequence goes on along the minus strand of URJM01000064.1, from coordinate 2,359 downwards.
AGCCCCGCTTGAGGAAGTCAATCTGGGTGCGTATCCGGGGCGCGCGATATGCCCGGACTTCGAAGGTGCGTTCGGCTGGCGCCGCCTCGCCGCCCGCCACGCGGAACTTGTAGATGCCGCCGGCCGCGTCGTCGGGAATCTTCCAGGAGACGGCGCCGACCGACTGCTCGTACTCCATCGCATCGTCGGCAAGGGAGTCCCCCTTGGGCCCGATAATCTTCCATTCGAAATCCGTGTATCCCGTGAGGAAGTCGTTCAGCGGGTAGTTGGTCATGCCGTCCAGGACGACTGCGCGCACATAGACAGTCTCCCCGGGGTGGTAGATTTGCTTGTCGGTTGAGATGTAGTGCAACGGTCGCCCAGTGCGGTTCTGCGCGGCTTGGAGGAATGCAGGTGTCATGGCCAGTATCAGTATGGAGAGTAGAATGTTACGCATAATGGTAGATGGCTAGTTGTTTCGGGCTCGTCGGATTGAGTCATCAAGATTGTAGAGTGCTGCGTTCATCGCCTGCTTCGCAAGCCGCGCATAGCAGGCGCCATCGTCTCCCGGATGGAAATAGAGGAAGTGCGCCAGCGAAGCCGTGCCTTCATAGCGGAATTTCCAGACGACGCTTTTGGTTTCACGGTCGACCAGCATGAAGTCCAGCGCGAGGGTGTTGTGGGAGACCGCAGTCGGAAAGCCCACGACCCAAAGAACCGGCGCAAGAAGATAGGTGACGCCGTAGGTCAGGCGCTCTCCCTCGTATTTCGTGGAATGAATAGTCCCCATGAGGACGAGCCTGGTGGTCGCATTCTCGGGCTTCTCCGCAAAAAGCACGTCCTCGAACAATTCCGAATGCCTGACGCTGACGACCGCCGCCTCGGCCAGTTCCCTGTCAAAGTGGCACCAGTAGCTGCGCAGTGTCGCAAGAGGGTCGCTCCGGTTTTCCGGAATCTCGCGGCTTATCCACGCGAAGGGCATGAAGGGAATCCATCCGTAGGCAAAGGTGCCCCGGTCCAGACGCGACTCCATGTCAATGCCCTGGCCGCCCTCCTCCCCGAGGTTTTCGGCAAGCATCTTCGATGGTCGACTGTCCCTGAAGGGCAATACGGTCACTGGTGGAAGCTGGCGCGCCTCGGAGTCAATGCGCTGGTACATGACCCCCTCCGCAGAGGCATAGTCGAACTTCTTGGCGGAAACGCAGGAGGTGCCCGAAAACGCCAGGAGCATGGCGACCCCAAAAGGGAGAAACGATAGATACGCCCGCATGTTTGTGATTATCTATTTGTCTTGCTGATTGTCTTTTCAAGCGCGTAGCGCAGGGCCTCCCGCTCGAAATCGCGCTGCGTGCCGTAGGAGATGCCTGCCGCATCCAGGTCGGTGCTCATCACAACCGCCTGTATAGGCACCAACTCCACGGAAAAAGCCCCTTCACGCCATATCTGAAACTCGCCCACGATTATCGCGACCATGATCTCCGGCGGAGAAAACAAAGGGCCGTGCCCAAGGGAATGGACGGGAGAGGCTCCGCGCCTGGGACGACCGCCACGATTCTCGTCAGGACGGGAACGAAGACGCTTGACGGTGATGTCGCAGTTCCGTATGTTCAACTGGACTAGCGCAGAACAGGATAGTTCCCGGAGCAATGCGCCAGCTTGCTCAAAATTTAACTGCAACAATGTGGAAGCGCCCATCCTGGACAGGGCCAGGTCCGCACGAACACGGTCACGGAGAAGATCACCGCGGGATAGAATGTTCTGACGCAGTGTCTCGTCACATGCACTGTAGGTGCCAGGCAATAGGCTGGGAACAGACGAGTTCGTCCCAAATAACGCAACAACCGCCTGGGATTTTCCTGAAAAGGCAGAAAATCCTAGACAGAAGATGACAAGTATTGACAAGACGGACTTCTTCATGGTTGCTGTGCCGCTGACATCTGATTCGGCACCTATAATACGCCAGAACTCCCGCATATTCTAATGCAACCGAAAGATATTTGCAGGAATAAGACACGCACGGAACCCGCGTCGGCGAAGAAAGGACGCCCCCATCACCGCCATTTTCACGGGGATGGGGAACGCCGGCAATTGCTGAACCTGCCTTTGCCTCCCCGTTCTGCCTGGGGCTACTCCATTCGGAGGAGATAGGTTGTCTTCGCGTCGGCATCCAGGATGAACTCCTGGGTGTTTTCCGAGAGCAGCCGTTTTTCGGGGAGGATCTGCACCAGCTTGCATGGGCGCGGCAGGGAGACGCGGCGTCTCCCCGCCTTGTCCGTGTGCACCATCAGGTAGCTTTTGTTGGCGTAGATGGCGACATCCTCGTCCTCGCAGTAGACATGGACTCCCGCCTCACGGAAAATCTCCATGTAGTCCCTGGCTT
>URJM01000063.1 GCA_900548225.1 uncultured bacterium | reverse complement strand
GCCCAGATTGCCGCGCTGGGGGAGCCGTTCTTGTTGGAGAACTGGGAGAGCTTCACCGCGACGCGCTTGTCAGTGGACCAGCTGTCCTGCCAGAGACCGCAGGTTGCGAAGTTCACGCCGTAGGAGAACTTCTTCCAGATTTCGGCCTGGTTGTCGAGGTAGTACGTCAGGTCGGCGCGGGTCTTTGCAATGTCCTCGGCCAGGGAGATGTTGCAGGACGGGCAGGTGAAGAGCTTCTCGCCGGCATTGTGCTCGAGCGCAAGATAGACGGGCCAGGGAAGGATGCTGTTGTTGGCGACTGCACTGCGCGGGAACGAGGAGATGAAGTAGTCCTCGTTGTCGGTCATGTAGATCGCGTGGTAGAGCCCCATCTGCTTCAGGTTGTTGACGCAGCTGATCTGGCGTGCCTTCTCACGGGCCTTGCTCAAGGCAGGCAGCAGCATGGCGGCCAGGATTGCGATGATCGCAATCACGACAAGCAATTCTATGAGTGTGAACGACTTCTTCATGTTCTTTGTTTCTCTAATGTTGGGTTGGAGTGTTTGTTTGACGGAACACAGATGCAGGAATTATTGGCTGCTCCCGGTATCATTATCCGAAAAAAAAAGGGAATGACAAGAAAAAACACATCCGCCGGGCCATTGATTCCACAGCTGTCGGGGATGGAGCGAAGACATGCCAGGCGTGTTTTCCGAGGGAACGGGGATGGACAGAAGCTGGAATGGATTACACAACTTACTTAGGGCAAAGATGTTATGAATTCCCAGACTCCTAATTCCTCCCTTCCTGCATTAATGTTGTCCCCATTGGGGGACGGGCGATGCAAAGAACCGCTCTTCCCGGTTTTTTCCGTGCTACTTTGCCGCCTCGCTGTTCTCTATTGCCGTCTTCACGGAAACAACCACCTTTCTGTCGTAGCACGAGAAGATTCTGTCGACTTCCGCCTTTTCGGGGGCGCGTGTGAAGATGCTGACGACCGGGACGATGACGAGCCCCGCCAGCATTGCGATGACCCCGCAGTTGATGGGTGACTGCATGATTGCCGGGAGCATTGCGCGTGTCGCAGGGACCATGTCCGCAACCATGACGAGGGTTCCCGAGGCGAAGCAGACCCAGCATGCGGCTTTTGTGGTGCGCTTCCAGTAGAGCGAGTAGAGGAATGGTGCCAGGAAGGAACCTGCCAGGGCTCCCCAGGAGATGCCCATGAGCTGCGCGATGAAGGTGACCTTGCTGTTGTACTGGGCAAGGGCAATCGCCGCGGAAATGATGATGAAGACGACTACGAGGAGGCGGATTGTGAGAAGCTGCTGCCGCACATTCATCTTGTCCTTCATGACGCAGCCGTTGATGAAATCGATGGCCATCGTCGAGCTGGATGCCAGGACGAGGGACGACAGCGTGGACATGGATGCGGCCAGCACCAGGATGACTGCAAGCGCAATCAGCGACGGGCTGAGGTTTTCCAGCATTGTCGGCACAATCGAATCGTACCCGTTTGCCGCGATGTCTATCCTGTCGGCGAAGACCCGTCCAAAGCCTCCGAGGAAGTAGCATCCCCCTGCGACCACAAGCGCGAAGACGGTCGAGATGACAGTCCCCTTGTGGATGGCTCCCTCGTCTGTGATTGCGTAGAACTTCTGGACCATCTGTGGCAGCCCCCATGTTCCGAGCGAAGTCAGCAGCACCACGAAGAGGAGGTTCAGCGGGTCCGGTCCGAGGAACGAGATGAAGATTCCCGGGGTGGCCTCGTTGACCACTCCGGCGATGGCGGGCGTCTGCGGATCGGTGGCTGCCGCGAGTTTTGCCAGGGATGCCTGGAGGCCGCCCTGGCTCACCAGGACGGCGGCGATGATTGCCACAATCCCGAAGAGCATAATGATTCCCTGGATGAAGTCGTTGATTGCAGTCGCCATGTATCCGCCTACGACCACGTAGACCGCAGTCAGCGCCGCCATCAGGACGATGCAGACCGAGTAGTCGATGTTGAATCCCATTCCGAAGAGCCTGGAGAGTCCGTTGTAGAGGGAGGCAGTATACGGGATTAGAAAGACGAAGATGATTGCGGAAGCACCGAGTTTCAGCGCCGGGCTGCCGAAGCGGACCCCGAAGAACTGTGGCATTGTGGCGGAATCCAGGTGCTGGCTCATGACGCGGGTGCGGCGGCCGAGGATTGACCATGCCATGAGGGAGCCGATGAAGGCGTTGCCAATGCCGGCCCATGTGGAGGCGATTCCGTATTTCCAGCCGAACTGTCCTGCGTAGCCGACAAAGACGACAGCCGAGAAGTAGCTTGTCCCGTAGGCGAACGCGGTAAGCCAGGGTCCGACGGAGCGCCCGCCCAGGACAAAGCCCTGCACATCAGTGGAATGGCGGTGGCAGTAGATTCCGACTCCCACCATTACCGCGGCGAAGATCAGGAGAAGGAGGAGTTTGATTGCTAGAGGAGACACGGTTCGGCTGGGTTGCGTTTGGGATTTCAGGAAGGCGCAGGCGTGGGAGGGCGCCCTCATGCGCCGGAGCCGCCACTTTCCTGGGGCTCCGGGTCGATTGCCATTGGGGTGTTGCGGTATCTCCTGCCTCCCTTGACGAAATCGAAGGTGGCGGAGATGGCTGGCATATACGCTACGGCAGCCAGCAGGGTGCTGACTCCGACGGTCAGAAGAATGCGCGAAAGGTTCTCCCAGATGACAAATTCGCGGCAAAGGGTGAATATAAGGTTGCCAAGCCCTCCCGCGAGTGCGGATGCAAGCCACCCCTTTCGCCAGGGGAACCCCTTGACCTCGTGGGAGACAAGCGCAACCGCCGAAGTCGAAAGCACCAGAATCAGGGCGTTGACGCCAAGCGGCATCCGCCAGCCTGAATCAAGTAAAAGCCCGCAGACGAGCGACAGCGCCATCGGCACTGCCATCCCGCCGCGCAATGCCAGATATGCCAGCATCAACGGCACCGGATGAAAGCCGAGCTCAGGGAAGAATCTGTGGCTGGCAAGTTCGTAGCCCAGCGAAAGATAGAGCAATGCCAGATATCCAGCAAGCCAGACCATCCCCCAAAGACACCCGGTGCGGGCGGTCAGTGCGTCGCGAATCGCCTCGGGATGAAGAGTCACCTCCACCTCGATTAGTGAACGGGCATTGGGATCGGATATCTTGAAGAACATCGGTGTCAGCGCTTCCCCCGAATCGCCACCATCACATACCGGATATCGCCTGTGGAAGCCGCTGGACGAACCACGTACGCGGGGACGTCGTCAGCCTGGCGTTCCTTGGATTCGATGACGCCGATATTGAGTCCGGGCTGCATCATGTCGCTTCCCAGGTCGCTTGTGCACAGGGTTTCGCCTGGCAGGAGGGAGTCGAAGGCGTCCCCCATCGGCATCGTCAGCATCACCCTCCCCTCCCTGTTTTCGAGAATCCCGCTCGCCCGCTTGGCCGGCACCTCGGCCGCCAGCGAAAAATTCCTGGAGGTGTAAAGGCGCACCGTCGCCTGGCGTGGAGTCGAATCCACAACCACGCCGACCACGCCGTCAATTGTCATCACGGCCTGTCCAGCGAGAATGCCGTCAGTTGCGCCACGGTCGATGACAAGGGACTCGCTGCGGCCAAATAGAACCCCGCGGCCAACCACCTCCGCCACGACAAGGGAATAATCCCGGGGCTGGCGGACATGGCGCAACAGCCGCTGGAGCTGACGGTTCTCCGCACGCAACGACTCCTCGGAAGCATCGCGCACCGACAACTCGTTCTTCACACGGGCCAGCTCGGAGAGCAATTCATCGCGCTCCTCGACCGTCATTCCCTCAGGCAGACCACCAAGTGCTTCTCGCGCAACACGTTGTGACACTGCGCCAAATTCCTCCGCCGGTGAGACGAAGAGGCGGCCAAGGCGGGACAGGCGTTCCTCGACACCCGATGGCAACAAGAAAAAGGCCAGGGCGAATATCACAAAGGAAATGGCTGTCAGGAAGCGCATTTATGGAGTAGAGGGTAGGGAGAAGAGGGGAGAGGGGAGTGCGTGGACACTTTGCAGTGGGCTTCAAAAGTAGGGAGGAGGGAGGAGAGGGGAGAGGGCAGTGCGTGGACACTATGCAGTGGGCTTCCGTCGGGTAGAGGGTAGGGAGGAGAGGGGAGAGGGAAGTGCGCGGACACTTTGCAGTGGGCTGACATTGAGAACACATGCGCCGGAGGCGCTTATGGGTCCGCGCGGCAGAAGTGCCGTGCGGGGCGCGCCCACGCGCGCCAGCCAAGCACTCTTCCCTACCCTCTTCTCCCTACCCTCTACTTGCCATATTCGTACTTTCGTGCGAAGAGCGTGCAGAGAGTGTCGAGCATTTTCTCCTCGTCGGGTCCTTCGACCTGGACTGTGACCACGGCGTCCTTTGCAAGGGAGAGCGCCATGACCGAGAGGGGTGATGCGGTGATTGTATTGACCGTCCCGTCTGGGGTGACCACCCTTGCGGTGCCAGTGTAGCCCCTGAGGGCCTGGGCGATGATTCCGCTGGGCCGCAGGTGGATTCCCCGGCTGTTCTCGACTGCCACCCTGCGTTCCTTCATCGCTTATTTCCCCTCGTAGCTCTTCTTTATCCAACTTGTGAGAGTCTGCTGGGGAGACTCCACGTCCTGCTCATCCAGGCGGAAGCTCTTCACGTCGGGATTGTTCTTCACCACAAGCTTCAGGCCGTACTCGAAATCCTTGAACTGGCTCTCGCAGTATCCGCGGACTGTCTTTCCCTCGGCGGCTGCATGGTTGACAAGCCTGGCGGTGGCCTCGGGGGAAAACTCCAGGCGGAACCCGGTCTGCTCGAAGAAGCGGTCGGAGAAGGCGGCCACCTCGCCGTATGAGAGCTTGAGGGCGGCCTCCCGGTTCTCATCGAGGATATGGGCGAGAGCCTCCTGCGGATGCATGAACATCTCCGAAGTCAGGCAAAGCTCCTTGGCTCCCGTGCCGGGAAGCTCGAACTTGAAGTCGCGGAAGAAATGCTCCAGGACAGTCAGGAGGCCGCGGGCGCCTGTCTTCTCCCGCACTGCCGCCTCGGCCACATGCCGGAGCGCGTCCCCGTCGGCAGTCAACTCGATTCCATATCCCGCCATCGTCTCGACATACTGCTCCCAGATGCCGTTTTCGGCAGTCGTCAGGATCTTCTCCAATTCGGGGACCCCCAGTTCGTCCAGGACCACCCGCACGGGGAAACGCCCCACGAACTCCGGTTCGAAGCCATACTTCACCAGGTCGCCGGTCTGCACGTGCTTGAGAAGCTCCGCTCCTTCGTCGGACTCAGAAGAGCCCTGCCCCTCGTCCCCGTAGTGGAAGCCAATCACGGTGGAGCCGAGGCGGCGCCGGACCAGTTCGTCCAGCTTGTCAAATGCGCCCGACACAATGAAGAGGATATATTTCGTCGAAATGGTTGAGGGGGGGCGTTTTCCGCGCTGCTGCAAATCCATCATCGCCTGCATCTGCCCCATCATGTCATTCTGCGCAATGACCCTCACGTCCGAATCCTCCAGCATCTTCAGGAGATTCACCTGGACTCCGCGGCCCGACACGTCCTTCTGGCCGTCGCCGGCGCGTCCGGCCAGCTTGTCAATCTCGTCGATGTAGACGATTCCGTATTGTGCGAGCGTCGCGTCCCCGTTTGCGGCCTTGACGAGGTCCCGGACAATGTCCTCGACGTCATAGCCCACGTATCCGGTCTCGGAGAACTTCGTCGCGTCCGCCTTTACGAAGGGGACTCCGATGAGCCTTGCGATGCACCTCATCAGGTAAGTCTTGCCGACTCCCGTGGGTCCGATCATGAGGACGTTCGACTTGGCGTAGTCCTTGCGTGCGACCTCTGGATTCTCGATGGCCCGGCGCACATGGTTGTAGTGGTCGCAGACAGCCGTCGCGAGCACCTTCTTCGCCTCCCCCTGGCTGATGACATACCGGTCGAGGTAGTCTCGTATCTCCCTTGGCTTGAAGGAGAACTTCTTCACGAGTTCAAGCGGGTCGGTTTTGGGTTGCGGGGGTTCCTCCGGTGCCGGGGCGCCTGTATTCACGCCAACGGGCCTGAATCCGATGCCGTCCAGCTTGTCCAGTAGTTCCGTGAGAAAGTCTCCCGGGTCCCGTCCTCCCTTCTCCTCCGCCTGCTTCTTTTCGTCCGGTTTCTTCAGTTTTTCGTCCTTTTCTTCCATCTTGCGAATTGTCTTTGAAAAAGGCATCCCGTTATTTTGCGGGTGCCCATGCAGGCAGCGAGAGTCTTGCGCCCCTTGTCAGTGGCTGGAAGGTATGGAAGAGCGTGTCAACCATATAGAGGTCCTGTTTTCCGCCAGTGGATCGTGTGCACACGATATGCCGTCCGTCAGGCGCCCAGCTGGGAGCCTCCCAGTTGCCTGCCGCGTCGGTCACAATCTCATGTCCTCCCTGGGGATTCGACGGATCCATGACAGCCACCACATACTGGCCGTTCACGCGGGTCGAGTAGCACAGCTTGTTGGACTTCGGGGACCAGTCCGGGGAGACGCACTCCGAGGCACCCTTGGTCAGGCGGCGCGCGTCTCCGCCTGAGGTCGAAATCAGGTAGAGCTGCGGTCGGCCGGTGCGGTCCGACACGAAGCAGATCTGCGCCCCGTCCGGGCTGAAGGCGGGGGAGGATTCCACGTCGCGGTCCTGGGTAAGGCGCGTGCGGCGCCCCTCCTTGAGGTCCAGGAGATAGAGGTCGACCTGCTTGCCCAGGGACAGGGGCAGCGCAACATACCGCCCGTCACGTGAAAGCGCAGCCGAGGCATTGAGCCCCCTTGAGCTGGAAATCGTCCGCTGACGGTTGTTTTTCAGGTCCACGAGCACAATCTTGAGGGCGTTGTTCTGGTTGAGGGTATAGACAAGCGCCCCCGAATGTCCCCACGCGGGTTCGGTTGAGAGCGCGTTGTTGTGGGTGAGGCGCTTCTGGCCGCTGCCGTCGATGCGAATGGTGAAGACCTCCTTCTTCCCGCCGGCGTCCGTCATCACATACGCGATTGGGCGTGTGCAGAGGGCGGGCACCCCGAAGAGTTCGGCGAGCAGCGAGTCCACCGCCTTCGCCGCCGCGTCATGCCAGTCGCTGCCGGAGGCGTTTACGCGGACGATTCGCTCCTGCGCCCCTGAAATGCGTGCCTGCACAAGATACGCGTTGCCCGAGGCAGTCACATCCAGACGCGCCTGGGCGCGGTCCGCCGAGGAGTCCTTCACCACCTGGAACCAGTCGCAACGCACAAGCATCGTCTCAAGAATCCCCCGGGCGGACGCGTCGCCGGAAAAGCTGGTGATGCCCAGGGTCGGGTTGCCCTGGACGGTCTTGGTCACCGACCCCGTGGTCTGGGCGCGAAGCCCTGTCGCCAAGGACGCCAGGCAGAGGATGGTCAGGAGAGCGGAGGCAAGTCTGTTCGCCATTGAATAACTATTTATTTACGTGGTTTAGGGGACAGATACTATTTAATGAAGGGGACGAAGTCGGCACCGTCCATGCACGGGGGATGGACGATGCCGTCGTTTTGCCGGTTGTCGCTCCGCCGTTAGACGGCCATGAGTTCGGCCTGCTTCTCCGCGAGGATGGCGTCGACCTTCTCAATCATCTTGTCGGTCAGCTTCTGGATCTGGTCAATCTGGCTCTTCTGCTCGTCTTCGGTAATCTCGGACTTCTTCTTCGCTTCCTTGATTGCCTCGTTGGCGTCGCGGCGCGCGTTGCGGATTTCGACACGGGACTCCTCGGCGAACTTCTTGACCTGCTTCGTCATGTCGTTGCGGCGCTCCTCGGAGAGTTCGGGGATGGGAAGGCGAATCACCTTGCCGTCGGTCACGGGAGTGATGCCAAGTCCACTGGCCTGGATCGCCTTCTGGATGGCGTTTACGGCATTGATGTCCCAGGGCTGGATCTTCAGAAGGCGCGGCTCGGGGGCGCTGATGGCCGCGATGTCCTTCAGGCGGGTCTGGGAACCGTAGTAGTCAACCATGACGCCCTCGACGAGCGCGGGGGAGGCCTTGCCTGTGCGCACGGAGTCAAAACGCCTCTTCAGTGCGTCGACGGTATTGTTCATCGCGGTCTGGGTGGTCTCCATGATTTCTGCGGCAGTTGGCATTCGTGTATCTCCTTGGTCTGTCGTGTGTTGGAACCTGTTTGCTTATTCTCTCGATTACAATGGGCCGCTCCCGCTTCCGGGAGTGCGGCACGGACTAGACTGTGACTAGGGTGGCGTGCTCGAAGTTCCCCGCAAGAGCCTCCTTCAGGACCCCTGGCTGGGACGCCTTGAAGACAACCGTCGAAAGGCCGTTGTCCTGGCAGAGCGCAAAGGCATTGGAGTCCATCACCTTGAGATGGCGGCTCAATGCCTCGTCGTAGGTAAGGCGCTGGAATCTCGTTGCATCGGGATTTGTGACGGGGTCCGCCGTATAGATGCCATCGACCTTTGTGGCCTTGAAGACTGCCTCGGCCTTGACCTCGAGCGCTCGCAGCGCGGCGGTGGTGTCCGTCGAGAAGAAGGGATGCCCGGTTCCTGCGGAGAAGAGGACAACCGCCCCCTCGTCCAGCATACGCTGTGCCTCCCTGTAGTCGAAGGGGGGAAGCACTCCGGCAATCGGCAGCGACGACTGGATTTCGGCCTTCAGTCCGAGCTTCTGCAACGCGTCGCGCATGACAAGCGCATTCATGCAGGTCGCCAGCATTCCGGCGTAGTCCCCGCCAATGCGTTCCATTCCCTGGCGGCTGCCCTCCAGCCCGCGGAAAAGATTGCCTGCGCCAATGATCACGGCCGTCTGGACGCCGCTTCGGACAGACTCCTCGATCAGCTGCGCACTGCGGAAAATCGCCGACGCGTCAAGGCCACCATGGTCGCCGCCAAGCGCCTCGCCGCTGATCTTCAAAAGTATTCGGGAAAAATAGGGCTTCGACATGATGGAACAAAAAAGTGTTAAATAGGAAAACGCCAGTGAAATCCAGACGAAGAGACGGACTACCCCCATATTGTAAAACCCATTCACGTTTCTGCTATGAGGGATGGGACGTATTTGAGGGCAAAACCCTCTTCGGGGGAGGAGCGGCTTCGCCTGGGTCGCCCCCGGCTTGCAGGGTCAAGGGCGGGCGCTGCGGCTTGCCCGGCGAGGGTTCCGCGGCTCTTCGTCACTTGCCGGAGGAGGGGCAGTCCTTGCGGACGCATCCGGAGCATATCCCGTTCGTCAAAGGGCGGCCTTCAGAGAATTCCAGGACATTGTCGAGTGTCGTCCGGGCGATATTCTCCAGCGCCTCGGTCGTGAGAAATGCCTGGTGCGAGGTAAGCAGAACCGTCGGAATCGCCATGAGGCGCGCCAGCACGTCGTCGGAAATCACCCTGTCGGAACGGTCCTCGAAGAAGTATCCGGCCTCCTCCTCGTAGACATCCAGCCCCGCGGCGCGGACGTGCCCCGACTTCAACCCCTCGATCAGCGCCGGGGTGTCCACAAGGCGCCCGCGGCTCGTGTTGATGAGGATGACACCGTCCTTCATCGCGTCAATCGCCCTTGCGTCAATCATGTGGGTATTCTCGGGAGTCAGCGGGCAGTGCAGCGAAATGATGTCGCTTTCGCGGTAGAGTCTCTCCAGGGGGACGTATTCCGCGTGGAGTTCCTCTGCAAGCTTGCCGTTGGGATAGGGGTCCGAAAGCAGCAGCCTGACGCCAAAGCCATTCATCAGACGCGCGAATATCTCGCCAATCTTGCCGGTGCCGACGACGCCGACGCACTTCCCGTGTATGTCCATCCCCTGAAGCCCGGAAAGGGCGAAGTTGCCCTCGCGGACTCTGTTGTACGCCCGGTGAAGCTTCCTGTTCAGGCAAAGCAGCAACGACAGCGCAAACTCGGCAACCGCATACGGGGAATACTTCGGGACGCGCACGACCTGCATGCGGCCACAGGCGGCCGCAAGGTCGACGTTGTTGAATCCGGCACAGCGCAACGCCAAAAGACGAACCCCGAGAGAGGCAAGAATCCCCACAGTCTCCGCGCCAAGGTCGTCATTCACAAACGCGCAGACGACGTCGTGGTCGGCGGCAAGCTTCGCCGTCGCGGGAGTCAGACGGCTCTCAAAGTAGTCGATTTTGAAGGGATACTCCCCCGAAATGGCCTCGAAGGCACCCCTGTCATACGGCTTCGTGTCAAAGAAGGCTATGCGCATATCGCTTGAAAAAAGAGTTGAGTGTGTGTGGTACGTACGACTATAACCGTCCTGATTGGTAGATTCCGTTACAATCCGTCGGGCGCCGGATCCATGTCGACGTTGAAATACGTCGAATCCAGGCTCATGAAACCTGGAAACGCCACGCCGATGATCGGAATGATGAAAAAACATGCGCCTATGATATCCAAAACGCCTGTGGTGCTGACATGCGTGCTGCTGGTGATATAGGAGGGTTTGTATCCCTCATGGACAACCTCCGCATAGAAAAGGCGGTTGCGGGGGACGGGTATCGCCGCAGGAGTCTTGTATTTCAGGCCATTGTTGCAACGGACTGTCGCACCCGATGGCTCGGACTGGACAAACACGACCTGATTCGGGGAATGGAACATGCTGCAACTGGTGGTCCATAGGACAAGCATGCAGAGAAGTAGGCAAAGAGGAATTCTCATTTCTCTAAACGACTTGGTTATGTGCAATGGAGTGAAAACGACCGGATTTTAAGGCAAGAGGCGTGGAGAGCGGGAACAAAA
>URJM01000062.1 GCA_900548225.1 uncultured bacterium | reverse complement strand
CCGCACCTGCTCCCGCACCTGCTCCCGCACCTGCTCCCGCACCTGCTCCCGCACCAGTAGCACCAGCTCCTGCACCAGTAGCACCAGCTCCCGCAGCACCTGCAGCACCTACCTTCCGCAAGATTTCCATGCAGCCGGAGGAGGCTCCCGCGAAGCCGGAGACAGTGAAGAAGCCCGAGGAGGCACAGGCCCCCAAGGCAAAGGAGGTGGCACAGCCCTCTCTCGCCGTCAAGAAGGATGCGGTTGACAATCCCGAGGACTTCGCCCCGATCATTCCCAAGGCAGCCGAACCAACGGCCGCCAACTACGCCCTTGCAGCGCTTGGCGCGATTGTCGTCGTCGGCATAATCTTCCTGCTTGTCTGGAAGGTCCTCTAAGGTCCCTTTCACCTTAAATCCGCAAAAACCCGACGGGCGAGTCGTTCCTCCTCTCACCTAGTCGGGTTTTTCCATTCATATCCTCCTGCCATGAAAGTGTTTTTGATTCACCACGACGACCTTGACGGATATGCAGCCGGGGCAGTGGCACTCCTTAAGTATCCCGGGGCGGAGACGCTTTCCCTCGGATATGATGACGCATCCCTCTATCCAAAGCCGGATTACCTGAAGGGATTCGACGAGGTAATCATCGTCGACTACACACTCCCTGCGGAAACCATGCTGTGGCTGAAGCAAAACAGCCATCTTGTCTGGATCGACCATCATTACTCGTCGATTATGCAGTCGAAGGAGATGGGATATGACGATGTGGACGGATTGCGTTGTGCGCCAGGAGAGCTCATTTGCGGCGCCGAACTGGCATGGAAATACTTCGTCGGGGGCGATATTCCGTGGTTTCTGAAGCTTGTCGGCGACTACGACACCTTCAGGAATTCCAAGACTCCCGAATTCAACGATGTCGTGATGCCATTCTTCTACTCCACGCAAATCCACGCCGACAGGATTAAGCCTTCAGAATTCCACAAGGAGGGTTTTCTGCTGAAGACGGAAGACGACTTCCGCAACGAGGCCTGGACCGAGTCTCTGATAGCGCAGGGCAGGGCAATACAGGCCTACAACAAGGTCTACTACAAGGAGATGACCTCCAAGAACGCATTCACACGCAATATCTGGGGATTGAGGGTGGTATGCTTCAACTGCCCAGGACACGGCTCCTCAAATATCCAGCCCGCGTTCAATCCGGAAGAACACGATGCAATGCTCCGGTATGCATTCAACGGAAAGTGCTGGAACTACGGACTCTATGCAGATACCGAAAAACGGCCGGATGTGGATTGCTCGAAAATCGCAAGACAATACGGCGGCGGCGGACACAGGGCGGCGGCTGGATTCACCACGGACAAGCTACTGGCAGAACTACAGTAGCTGAAGGCCAACCAATGTGAAATGGGGCGCACGAAGGCGCCCCAAATTATACGTTATATCATCGTAACTACTTGCCAATGTGGCAGATATGGCAAGTGGCACAGTTGAGCTCCGCCGGAGGCTCGTACCTGGTGCCGGCCTTCTTCGCCGCACGGATCTTCATTCCGTTGAATATTGCCATGAAGACTCCCAGGACAAGGAAGGCGCCTGGCGCGAACTTCAGCAGGGTGAACCCCTGCCAGTTGGGGACTACTGCCAGTTCAAAGAGGGTGCCTGACGCGATGAACTCGCGGACTGCGCCCAGCAGCGTCAGAATCAATGTGAACCCGATGCCCATGCCAATGCCGTCAAGCAGCGAGAGGAATGGGCCGTTCTTCGAGGCAAAGGCCTCCGCGCGTCCCAACACAATGCAGTTGACTGTAATCAGCGGCAGATAGATTCCCAATGCCTTGACGAGGGACGCGGGGGCGTATGCGTTCATCAGGAACTGGACGATTGTGACAAAGGTGGCGATGATTACGATGAAGCAAGGGATTCTGACCTTGTCGGGAATGATTCGCTTGAAGATTGAGACGACGAGGTTGCTTCCCGCCAGGACGCATGTCGTCGCCAACCCCATGAAGATGGCGTTTTTGGCGCTTGAGGAGGTCGCCAGCGTCGGGCACATTCCGAGGAGGAGCACCATGACAGGGTTCTCCTTCCAGAAGCCGTTTGTAAGTGTCTTGAGAGCGTTCATCTTGCCACCGTGATTTCTATTTGGCTTCCTCGTTGAAATTCTTCCAGGCCTGCCCGACCCGGTTGACCGCATTCAGGACGGCCCTTGACGAAACCGTCGCGCCACTGACTGGAACCACTACGCCGTCGGAGGGCGTCTCGCCAAAGGAAAAGCCGCCCGATACGGAAATCGGCTGCCCTGTATAGCTGTCGAGATACTTGTTGGGAAGCATGCCACCCTTCCCAGCGCCGGTCTTTCCCGAAAAGATGCTCCAGAAAGACTTCGTCTCGCTACGGCTTACCACATTGGAGCCAATGCCGGGAGTCTCGGAGTTTTCGGAGACGAGGACTCCACGTATTGAGCCATCCGGGTCAAGCCCCACGAGCACCTTGATTTCGCCGCCGAAGCCGCTTGGATCCGAAGACTCGGCGCAGTATGCGATTGTCTTGCCGGATGCGTCATCCGCAGCGAAGAAGACGACCTCCGTCCCGTCTTCTGAGACCGCCTTTCCCGCTTCACGGACGGCGCCGGTTTCGGATGGCAGAAGCAGTTCCATCTTCTCGTTGCGCTGCCTCGTCGCCGCCTCCTCCCGCGCAGACTGGGTCTTTGTCGAGACGTATGCCAGCGCGGCGCCCGCAATTGCGCAGATGAGGGTGAGGCTCAGGGTAAGTTTCAGGATTTCCTTCATGATTTCACTTCCTCCTTCATTATGCGGGCATCTTGATTCCCTTCTTCTTAGGCATGCCGAAGGGGCGTCCTGCCGTCATCTTGTCGATGAGCGGAGTGAAGGCATTCATGATGAGGATTGAGAAGGAGACGCCCTCCGGATAGCTTCCCCAGAGGCGGATGCACGCCGTCAGGACGCCGCATCCAATTGCGAAGTAGATTGCACCGGCGCGGGAGAGAGGCGTCGTCACCATGTCGGTTGCCATGAAGAATGCGCCGAGCAGGACGCCGCCTGTAAGCAGATGGAAGAGCGGCGACGCGTAGGAGTCTGGCTTTGCCGCCCATGCGATGCCGGTGATCAATGCGACGGTCCCCAGGTAGAAGACCGGGATGTGCCAGCGGACGATGTTCAGCGCAATGAGGAGGAGCCCGCCGAGAAGCAGCGCAAGGCCGCAGGTTTCGCCCAGGGAGCCTCCCTTGCCGACGCCGAGGAAGAGCTGCATATAGGTGAGCCTGCCCTTCTGTCCCTTTGGCGTGGAGTCCGCCATGAGGGTATCCGCGCTCCTGTTGGCGTGGGCGAGCTTCGAGTATTTCAGCGGAGTGGCGGTCGTGGTGGGGATTTCCTCCGCCTCAAGCTTCATGGCGGAAGCTTCGCCGCCATGCGCCTGGACAACTGGCGCGCACGCCTTGAGGCAGCCTGGCGTCCTGGGCGCTGGCCAAGTC
This sequence comes from uncultured bacterium, assembly GCA_900548225.1. GTDB lineage: Bacteria > Verrucomicrobiota > Lentisphaeria > Oligosphaerales > Oligosphaeraceae > UBA1724. The sequence goes on along the minus strand of URJM01000062.1, from coordinate 7,873 downwards.
GTCATGACGGTCGGGAATGCCAGCAGCAGTGCAACGCGCCCGACCAGTGCGGGATTGAAGGGGTTGCAGCCAAGCCCCCCGTAAATCATCTTTCCAAAGACAATTGCCATGAAACATCCCACAAGGCAAATCCACCAGGGCGTGTTGGAGGGCAGGTTCATTCCCAGCAGAAGCCCGGTGACGGCGGCGGAGGCGTCCTTGATTTCTACGCTCCTGCCCATGCACTTGGAGGAAAGATATTCGAAGGAGATGGAGCCTACTGTGCAAATCAGGAGGACCCGGAGCGCGTCCAGGCCGAAGAAGTAGATTCCCGCAAGACATGCGGGCGCCAGGGCGACCAGCACCCAGCGCATGATGCTGTCAACCGTCGAAGAGGCGTGGAAATGCGGGGACGAGGAGACAATCAGCTGCGGCTCCGCCAATGGCGCCGGGGGCTTGGCGGCTGGAGCCTGCGGCTTGTCATTCGTCGGAAGACCGCTCTTCTCCGAAGTACTCATTTCCTTGTCAACTTGATTGCTCATCGAAAGAAAGCCTCCCTTCTGGATTACTTGTCCGCGCCAGGGGACTGTTTCGCCGCGGCCGCCTTCATGGCACGCAGCTTCGCGCCGACCTCGGACTTTGCACGGCGCATGTGCTGGACCAGGGGACGGCCCGCAGGGCAGACATACGCGCAGCATCCGCACTCGATGCAGTCCATCACATGCCAGTTCTGAGCATCGTCGAAGCGTTCGTTCTCAATCTGGACGGAAAGGATTCCCGGCATCAGCATCATCGGGCACGCGTCGTTGCAGCGTCCACAACGCAGGCACGCCTTCGATGTGAACTGGTGGATCTCCTCCGGAGCCATCGCAAGAATGCCGGAGGTGTTCTTCATGATTGGAATCTCCTGGGAATAGACCGACATTCCCATCATCGGCCCGCCGGAAATCAACTTGCCAATCCTGGAGCCTTCGCGGACGCCCCCCGCAAGCTTGAGAGCATCGGCGTAGCTTGTCCCAACGCGGAAACGCCAGTTACCCGGCGAGGCCAGGGGAGTGCCCGTGACTGTCGTCACACGCTCGTAGAGGGGTTTGCCAAGCACAACGGCCTCGGCTATGGCAAAGGAACTGCCAATGTTCTGGACGACGCAGTGGACATCCGCAGGAAGCCCGCCGGATGGCACCTGGCGCTTTGTGATTGCGTAGATGAGCTGCTTTTCGGCGCCCTGGGGATATCTGACGCGAAGGGGCACAACCTTGATTGCCGGGTCGCTTGTCTTTGCGGCCGCCTCGGTCAGGAGCTTGATTGCATCCGGCTTGTTGTCTTCAATGCCGATGAATACATTCTTGACTCCAAGGACTTTCGCGGCGATGGAGATTCCCTCGAGAATCATCCCGGGCTCCTCAAGCATAAGCCTGTGGTCGGCAGTAAGGCAGGGCTCGCATTCGACACCGTTGATAATCAGGGTGTCGATTGTCTTTCCGGGAGGAATTGAGAGCTTGACCGGCGTCGGGAATGCGGCGCCACCCATGCCGACGATTCCGGCGGCGGCCACCCTCTCCCGCAGAGCCTGCGGGTCGGATGCGCGCCACTCCCTAAGGGGCTGCATGGGTTCCGCCTCCTTGTCCTCGCCATCGGATTCGATGACAACGCAGGGAAGCTGGGTGCCGGCAGGCCCCAGGCACATGCCAACGCTCTTGACCTTGCCTGAAGTCGGAGAATGGATGTTGGCCGAGACAAAGCTGGCGGCCTCGCCAATCCTCTGCCCCCTGAGGACAACGTCACCGGCCTTGACAAGCGCGCGGGCGGGTGCGCCTATGTGCATCGAAAGGGGCACAGTGTACAACGGATAGAGGGGCGCGTCCGCAATCGGCACCGCACTGGACACCTTCGCTTCCTCGGGATGGACGCCTCCGTAGAATTTGAATATCTTCATCATGGCTGGAAATCCTGCGTTGTATTGGGGCGCTACTTCCTTAGAGCGTGAGTCGGGCAGACCGCCGCAATCTCCTCGGGAGGAGGATTGCCGTAGTTGATGACCGCCAACGCAACCCCGCTGTCAATGCGCATGTTTTCAGGGGCGGCCTTGACACACTTGCCACAGCCAATGCACGCGGCTTTGCACGCCTTCAGCTTGACCGCGCCCTTCAGGGGGTTCGAACAGTGCACATGAATCGGAGCACTCTTCGGAACAAGACGGATGAGCTTCTTCGGGCACGCCTGGACGCACTTGCCACAGCCACGGCAAAGCTCCTTGTGGACGACTGCAAGGTGGCCAGGGGTGATCTCGATTGCCCCGAAGGGGCATGCGCGGGCGCAGGCTCCCAGGCCGATGCACCCAAAGGTGCAGGTCTTGGCGCCGGCCGCCACTATCATGGCATCGCGGCAGTTGTTGATGCCATTGTACTGCGCCTGGCGGGTCGCGTGGAAATCATCGCCACTGCACATGACTACCGCAACCTTCGCCTCACGGGTGACCGCCGCAACCCCAAGAAGTTCGGACATCCTGGCAAGATCCTCGGGCTTCTGGGCGGCACAGGCGCCTGGCTTCGCAGTGCCGGCAACAAGAGCCTTCGCATATCCGGCACATCCGGCATAGCCACAGCCGCCACAGTTCGACCCAGGAAGAAGGGCCTTGATCTCATCCTCCAACGGATCCACCTCCACGCCAAAGAGCCTGGAGACAATTGCGATTGCGATGCCGGTCAGTAGACCGACTATGACGATGATTGCTAGAGTGCTCATTGTGCTAGTTCCCCAGTCCTGAGAATCCCATGAACGCCATGGCCAGCAGCCCCGCAGTGATCAGCGTGAGGGGAAGCCCCTTGAGGACAAGCGGAGGCCTGGCAAGCTCCAGACGCTCTCGGATGCTGGAAAACAGCAGGAGCGCAAAGGCAAAGCCAACCGCAGACGCGCAGCAATAGACGGTGCTGGTGACAAGCCCGTAGTCCTTCTGGGTGCACAGGACGGCCGCGCCAAGGACGGCGCAGTTCGTCGTGATCAAGGGCAGGTAGATGCCAAGGGCCTGGTACAGGGTCTGGGAAAACTTCTGAAGCAATATCTCTACAATCTGAACAATGCCGGCAATCGCAAGGATGAAGACAATCGTCGAAAGATACTCGACCTTGTATGGAACCAATAGGAAGTGGTAGATGCAGGCAGTGAAAAAGCCGGAAATCGTCATGACGAAGACAACCGCGCCACCCATGCCAAGGGCAGTCTTCGTAGACTTGGAGACGCCCAGGAAGGGGCAGATGCCAAGTATCTGCGTCAAGACAAAGTTGTTGACAAGAATACAGCCAACTATGAGACTGACATACGTCGCCATGGAAAAAGAGCCTGTCCAGAAGGTTAAATGCGCCCGCACGCCACAATGGTCTGCGCGGCAGGAAAATCACATAATTTAACACTGCCGCCAGGGAATGTTGAGCAAAAGAATGCTGGACGTCGATAGCAGAACATCATTCCCGGAGGCAGCCGGAGGCCGGGGGCAGGCGAACAGAATTACCTAACTACCTAGCCTCCAATATGTTATGCATTCATCACTGGATAATTCCACGACTTGGCTTTATTCTGGGAGGAGCATTTCCCCCCAGATATCTTCGCCGGAGAACTTCCAGACTCCCGGGGAGATTTCCTCGCCGTGTCCGAAGCAGGCCCTCATTTTCGGGGAGTCCTCCGGCAGTGTCAGGATGGCCATTGGGTCATCGGGGCCGACATTCGCGATGAGATAGAGCGGAGTGCCCTTTTCGTCGAGGAACCTTGCCGCCTCCGCGCGCCCGTCCTCGACCTTCAATTCAACCTTTTCCGGCCCCTTTTCCGAGAGCAGCCATGGCGAGATGGACTTGAGGAGAGTCGCGAGTTGCTTCACATCCTCCCATCGCCCGAGGCATTCCTCGAAGCTTTCCCCGTATTCCTTGAATTCCTTCATATTTGATGGGGAGAAGATGTTATAGAAGCTGTAGAAGATGAATCCCCGTGCGCCCCTCAGTGCCTTGTAGAGCGTAAGCCCCCTCATCTGGTCCAAAGTGGGCGAATGGTACTTCGGGTAGGCCGACGGATTCTTGCGGGCGCGGTAGAGCCCCCAGTTGAAGATTTGCGGAACCACCCACGACGCCTGCCCGCTGCGCTCGACGGCGTCCATTGCATCGACGCAACGGGACTGCTCCGCCGGCTTGTCCTTCATGATTGGATATGGGTCCACCCCGATGATGTCATGCCCCCTGGCCATCAGGGGCGTCTCCGCAAAGTCGCAGAGAGTTGCCCAGGTGGGGTGGTATGGGTCGACGCTGTTCATCATGCTCTTGAGCTTGATGACCCCATCGCGGTTGGCGAGGGGGATTTCGTCGTTGAGATACCATGCGAGGAGTGCGGGGTGCCTGCCGAAGATTTTCGCAATCCTGATTGCGGTCTCCTCCGGGGAGGCGCCGCCGTATGCCTTCATGAATGCCCTCGTCGCATCCTGGAAGGGATTGAAATCATAGAGGTCCTTGAGGCTGAAGATGAGCTTGAAGCCGTTTTCCTCGAGCTTGTCCAACGCCCTCATCGCCGCCGCCAGGTAGTCTCCCTCGTCCTTGTCGGCCGGGAGTCTCAACGCGTACGAACCGTATGCCATTATGCAGTTGAAGTCGGAGTTGAAGATCAGGTCGAAGTCGCCGCATGATCCCGTATATAGCCCGATAGGAAGGAACGGCTTGCCGTCCACGAGCGTCCGTCCAAAGCGGTCAACCGTGCATGCGCCCTTTGGCGTGTCCGCGACAGTGTCCCCGACCACTTCGAGATGCTGCTCAAGGAGATCCACAGGCTCAGGATTCTTGCCCTTGAGAAGACGTGCAGAGACATACGCCAGACCCTCGGGAAGGCCTTCGAAGACACATTCCGCCCTGTGCCCGTCAAATTCCGACGACGCGGAGTGGACTTCGCCCTTTGCGTCCCTCAAGGTCACCTCGACATGATACTTTTTGAAGGGGGCGTCGCCTCCCGACTGCCTGACTTGGGCGACATTGAAACGCAGGAGCCCCTCCGATGCGCGGAGCCGCCCCTGGGTAGGATAGACAAGCGCGATTTCCGGGTCGGCAAACGAGAATTTAAGCTTGAGGTTCTCGATGAAATCCCCATGGCATGGCATGGAGGCCGTTGCGAGAAGGACTGCGAGGAATGCGGCGCAGGCATGTGTTGACAATCTTCTTTCCATCTTTCAGGGTGATGTTATCAAGGGTGAAGGCTGCTGGATAATGCGGATTGTGAAATTTAATTCCACTGGCACACATCGGAGTGCGCTTTGCTGGAGTTTTAAGAAAAGTAAGGAATTTTTGCAGGAAGCCCCCGTGGTGCGGATTATAGTTTGCGCCATGTGTCGCATCATCGCCATCCTGCTTGCCTTCACGCTTCTTCTCCGTGGGGAGGATGTGCTTTCCCCCGTCGGCAAGACCATCGAGAGATGCCGTGGCGAACTCAAGTCCGAGGCGGTCGGCGTCCGCGTCTCCGCAGTCATGGTTCTGGGGAAGTACGACCTTCCGGAGGTGGGCGAGTTGCTTGGCGAGGCTCTTGGCGACCCGTCGGAGGAGGTTCGCCTGTGCGCGCTTGTGGCACTTGTCGAGAAGCCGAATCTGCTAAGAGGGCAGGGCGCACGTGTGATGAGGCTGCTGCGGGACGGCGACGTCCATGTCAGACGCCTCGCCTCGTCCCACATTCCCGAATGCATGGGAATCTTCGTCTCGGGAAGAATCCAGTACTCCGGAGGAGTCCGAATCACGACCGGCGACTCGTCCCGCCCCGAATTTGGCGATTTCATCGTTTCCGGACTGATGGACGAGGATGCCGAAGTCCGCCGGAATGTCCTGGAGGGCGCGCAGTTCTACGGGCTGTCCCTGCCGTTTGCCTCTGTGAAGGGTTTTCTCTCCGACGACAATCCCCAGACAGTCATCCTGGCCACAACCCTGGCCGTGCGTTCCGACGGGAATGCCGCCGAAATCCTCGATGCCCTTTCGCCGCTTGCAAGGCATCCCTCCGCAGGTGTCAGGATCACGCTTGCAAACTCCCTGGGTTCCCTTCCGGGCTCCCTCCCGCTCTTCAGGGAACTCTCGAAGGATCCGTCCACGTCAGTCGCGTCTTCAGCCCTTGCTGCAAGAGGACGCGCCAGATTCCCGGAGGATTTGACGCTTGCCACGGAAATCCGCGATTTCGTAAGGTCGGAGAAGCCGGCCGCGGCGGAAAAAGAACGCCTCCTGGCAATCCTCGTCGAGGATGCGGACGACGCCACCTGGGAGTTCCTGCGGGAAATCCTCTTCGGGGACTCCTCAAGTCCCCTCCAGGGGGAGGCGTGGATACGCGTCCTCAGGCGCGACAAGCTACGGGACCGACTCACAGTCCACGAACTTGCCGAGGCGATGGCGAAGCACGCCAGCGCCGTCAACAACAGCCTTCGCGTGATGCTGGTCTCAAACATCCGCCGACGTGCCTCCGAGCTGACAAAGGAGGATATACTTGTGATGCAGGCGTCGCCGCTTGCGCCATCCCGCAAGGCCGTCCTCGACATCATCCGCGTGATTCCAGAGCCCCTTCGCGCCGATGCGCTCCTGGAGGCGCTTCTGGACGAGGACACTGGCATCCGCACCCAGGCCGTGGGGTTGCTTCCGACTCTGCGCCCCGAGGGATGGGAGACACTGCTCATAGACACTCTTTCCGATACAAATCCACTGCTTCAGCAGGAGGCCGCACGGGGGCTGCTCCGCAGCACCTCGAGGGCGCCGGAAATCCAGGACGCGCTTCGCAACTGGCTTCCCAGGTGCCCCGACAGCCAGCTGCGTGAACGCATCGAAAGAAAACTTAGATAGCCACCAGTCAAATAAGAAACGCCATGAGAACCGACAAGCACGTTGATTCCGACAGAATCCTTGAACGAGCAAGGGAAGTAATTGACATCGAGCTCAGCGGAGTGAAGAAGGTCCGCGACGAATTGGGCGCCCCCTTCGTCGCACTCGTCCGCAAGTGCCTCGACATCCTCCACCACGGCGGTAAACTCGTCCTCTGCGGCGTCGGAAAGAGCGGACATATCTCGAAGAAGCTTGCTGCGACCCTGGCCTCCACTGGCGCACGCGCCGTATTCATGCATCCCGTCGAGGCGATGCACGGAGACCTTGGAATTGTCTCCCCCCAGGATCTCCTTCTTGCCGTCAGCTACTCCGGCGAGACAGACGAGCTTCTCAGGGTGCTTCCCGCAGTCAAGCGCATGGCCGTCCCCATTGTCGCCATCACCGGCAAGACCGACTCGCGCCTTGCGGAGTTCTCAGACATGGTCGTCCCGATGCCCGTCGAGCGCGAGGCATGCCCATTCAACCTGGCCCCAACAACCACCACCACGGCGCTTCTTGCGCTTGGCGACGCACTTGCGATGGTCCTTCTTGACTGCCAGGACTTCCAGCTCTCCGACTACGCCATGAACCACCCCGCGGGAGCCATCGGACGGACAATCACCCTGACAGTCAGGGACTGCATGCGAACAGGCGAACACTGCGCCTCAGTCCACCCCGGCACAAGCGTACGCGACGCACTCCTGGCAATGACAAAGGCACGGGACGGGGCCGTCGCAATCGTCGACGACGCGGACAAGCTCCTCGGCATCTTCACCGACGGAGACTTCCGGCGCGCCATGACCGCCAATGACAACATCCTCCACGCGCCCATCGAAAGCGTCATGACACCCAACCCAATCTCCATCAACCAGAAGCAGATGGCGGTCGAAATCCTCAAGCTCCTGGAAAGGAAGAAGATCGACGACGTGACAGTGGTTGACGACAACGGGCGCTTTGTCGGCATGGTGGACATCCAGGACCTGCCCAAGTTCAAGGTGATGTAACCGCGCGCCGCCCCCCTTCGCCTGGGCTTCCGGCGG
>URJM01000061.1 GCA_900548225.1 uncultured bacterium | reverse complement strand
CGCCGGATTCGCCCGCCGGATTCTACGGAGAGTATCTCAAATCCAGGGGAATCTTCAGGGGGCTCATCGTGGACCGGTGGCGGGTGGCGGGCGAGGACGAGTCGCCCGGGGTGTTCTGGACACGCGCCGTCAGATGCGCCCGCGAGGAGCTGGGACTGCGTCTTGTCCGCGGCATCAGGGACGGCGATGACGCGCGTCTCCTCCTGGCGCTGGGGCTTGGGCTTGCGGAGTTCATCCCGACGGAGCTCCGCCAGGAGCAGGTCGCCTCTGGGACGGTGCATGTATTCGCAATCTCCGGGATGCACGTGGGGATGGTTGCGCTGATGCTGGCGTTTCTGCTGAAATGGACCGGAGTCCCCCTTCGCTGGCGATGGCTCCTGACGGGATTCCTGTCAGGAGTCTACGTAATCCTGACAGGCGCCGCCCCTTCGGGAGTCCGCGCCCTGGTGATGACACTGCTTGTCCTCTACGCGAACATGCGCTGGCGGATGCCGTCGTACCTGAACACCATCGGTCTTGCCGGATGCGCCGCGCTGCTCGTCAACCCGCGGGTCATTGGCAATGTCGGCTTTGTATACTCATACGCTACTGTCGCCCTGCTCATCTGGCTAGCGCCTGCCCTCGCCAGGTGGATGAAGGTCATCTCAGAACGGGAGAGGTGGATTCCACGGAAAAGCAGGAGACGGCGCGCCACGAATCTCCTGCGGTGGTGCGCTTCCGGACTCGTCGTCTCAACAATCGCCTGGATTGGCAGTTCCGGAATCTCCTTCCGAATCAACGGAAGGGCCAGCCTCGCGGCGCCGCTTGTCAACATCCCCCTCGGAACAATGGTCTACCTGACACTGATGCTCTGCCCACTGAAGATTCTGGCGGAGGGAGCGCTGCCACCGGGGTGCGACCTGGCGGCATCCGTCCTCGAAAAGGCAATGCACCTGACAAGATTCCTCGCGTCATGCGGCGCCACGAGCACGGCGTGCCTCCCAGTCAGAAGATTCACAGCCACCGAAGCAACACTCTTCTACGCCGCGCTGCTATGGTTGCTTGCCCGCAGGCGGAGCCTTCCTGGAGAAAAGACCATCCCGGAAGAGCGAGAAACGGAGGGCGAAACTACATAACATCCTCATTTCCAATAAGTTATGCAATCATGCGAATCCCCCGCGCTTCCTCCCTGCCCGGGACAATCATCAGGGCCGAAGGGAGCTATCCGGAGAATGGCAGGATTGTCCGGAAGACATTAGTCAACGCCCCTGGTGGCAGGAACAGCAGGATTGCCGCCAGCGCGGTGAGGATTTCGATGCACATGCGGAATCTTTCGTTTGTGAGCCGTCGGCTGAGGGCGACTCCGAGGACGCACCCGACTGCGAGCGCGGGGATGAGCTTCAGGTTGAAGAGGAGGCTCTCCGCATTGATCATTCCCCGCCCCACCATGAACGGGACCTTAATCCAGTTGAGCACGAGGAAATACCAGGCGTTTGTCCCGATGAAGTCGTCCTTTGGCAACCCGATTGCCAGCAGATAGATGAGTGCGACGGGGCCGGCCGCGTTTGCGAGCATTGTCGTGATGCCGGCCAGCAATCCGAAGAACACCACCATCGACCACATGGCGGCCCGGTTCTCCTTCCGGTCGCTCACCATGCTGCTCAACGTCCCCTTGAAGCGGTTAAGCACAAGCAGTACGAGGACGATGCACGCGGTGGCGTATCGGATTGCCGTGTCGTCCATCCAGGATGCTCCGAGGAGGAGGTATCCTATGAAGATTCCCGCGCATGAGACCGGCAGGAGCCTCAGGAGGAGTTTCCAGTTGCAGCTGCGCTTGAAGTGGAATGCGCCGAATGCGTCACCTGCGACGAGCATGGGAAGCAAGGCTCCGGTCGCAGTCTTTGCGGGCAGGACGCTCGCCAGCATGGGGACCGCCAGCGACCCAAGACCGGGAATGCCGCATTTCGCCATGCCGACGACAATTCCGCATACCGTCGCCAGAATCCACCCGCCAATGCTCAAATCATACATACGCTTCGACGTGCCCCCTTCGCACGCATTCCAGAAATCATCTTTTCGCTTCGCACTTGACTTCCAGTGCGGCCGAGAGCCTTTCGCGCAGGATTTCGCCGCGCCATCCCTCCACGAGACGCCCGCTGATGAGATGGTTGCAGACAATTCCGTACGACGTGGATTCGGCGAGGTGTTTCGGGCAAAGGACTGTGGAGTCGATTTGCCTTTCAGTGGCGGCCTTTCGCGTGATGCCCAGGATTCGCTCGGTGTATTGCTTTGCCAGCGTGGTGTCGTGGGGAGTGTGCCTTGTTTCGCTGCCTTTCGGCGCCACCGGCGGCGGATTTGCGACGATTTCGAGGATTTCCCCTGCAAAGCGCCGCACCCGTTTTGTCCAGCAGTTTGGCATTTTGAAGAGTGCCCTTTCATCCTCAGGGGCGGTGTGCGCGCACCAGTGCAGTTGCTCGTCGGAGAGGATTCTGCCTCGTGAGATGTCGAGCTCCCGCGCGCGCCTTTCGCGCCAGACTGCCAGGGCGAGTGTCCGCTGGCGTATGGCCGGCGAGTCGTCGTACCATCCGTGGGCTGGCCTGATGCGCATGGCCGCATCCTCGACGGGCGGCAGTTCATATAGCCTCCCGTTGCCGTAGATATTCTCCATCTCCTCCTGGAAATCCGCCAGATTCCCGCAGGCGGCCATCTTTTCCTTGTAGAGTTCCATGAGTTCGGGGAGGAGCTCCACGTCGTCGGCCGCGTATTCGAGCTGCTTCCCGTTCAGCGGCCTGTGGAGCCAGTCGCTGCGCGTCTCACTCTTCGGCAGGACAATTCCCAGGTTCTTCTCGATGACGGACTTGAGGCTCTGGTTGTTCTTTTCGCCGCAGAATGCCGGCGCCAGCTGGATGTCGAAGACCGATCTGGGAATCACGCTTCCGCCGCATGCGCGATTGAGGATTGGGAGGTCGTTGGCGCCGCTGAAGAGAATCTTGACCCGTGATGCGTCCTCGAGTATTTCGACAAGGGGTGACCAGTCGGTGATTGCCAGAGGGTCCACAAGCGCCGCCTCCTCCCGCCCAAGCCCGATTTGGAGAAGGGCGAACTCAGGGAAGTAGGTGACCGTCCAATTGAATTCCGTGTCGAGCGCAACGGGGCGCCCCTTCGGGAGCGATGCGCAGAAATCTGCGAAGACGGAGTTTGTGTCAATCCAGGGATGCTTCATGGGAAAGCCGGGGAACTAGTCTATGATGCTCTGGAGCACCCACCCCTCTGCACTGCCCCGCATGCCCTCGAAACGCCTCTTGAACTCCGCAAGGACCGGACCCGCGCCGTGGGCGTCAAGGGAAGCCTTGTCCTTCCAGGACTCGACCATGGTGACATAGACCTTCCCGGAATCGTCGCCGGGCTTGCGCCAGTCAAAACACGGCGCGTAGTAGACGCAGCCAGGCTCCTGGCGGACCTTCGGAACTATGTCCTTCAGGATTTCAACGTATGCGTCAAGGCATTCGGGCTTGATTTCCGCACGGGCAAATACATGAATCATAGTGGGAACTCCTTGGATTGGTTATGGCGACAATTCGAAGAATATATCCTGGTGGAGGCGGCCTGACGATGGCTAATACACCATATAACTCGACCGCGGGGGCGGAATGGCGCGAAGAGACTCCATGACTTTCATGACTACAAGGCCGTTTGCACAACATGCGGCAAAGGAGGCATATAGTCGATTCCGACGACTGGCATGGAGCCGCCGCCAGAAAAGAGGAGTTTTTGATGAAGCAATCGGGAAATGAAGGAGCGGTATTTACCAATGAACTACGCAACTCCCTGCGCACCAAGAGGATGTCACTTGGGTTGACATACGTCGCGCTCGGCAGGTTCCTGGGAATCTCATGGGGGACTGTCCGAAAATGGGAGCTGGGGCAGACCCAGCGCTGCCTGCAGCGCCACGCCTCGCTTGTGAGGAATTTCGTTGACGGACTCTATGACGAGGCGCTCCTGGGAAGGATGGGCGCCGCGAATGTGAACGCCTACCTGAAGCCCCTGCCCAACGAGGCGCTTTTGTGTGCGCAGCGCTTCCATGCATGCTGCCGGATGCTCGCCTCGTCCCCCGAACTCAGAAGCGCCTTTATCAGGCGCGCGTCCCGGGAGGTCAGCAGCATCCTGGAGAAGATGCTCGCGTCGTGAGGCACGTCTTCTTCCGCGCCGCCGGTATACGGCAAGCCCCCGACGCGTCTCCGCGCCGAGGGCATATCTTCAGGCTTCCAGCACTAGGCTAGAGCATCGACTTGTAGAGTGCGACGATGTCCTCCTTGGTGGGATCCTTGGGGTTGCCGGGGGTGCACGCGTCAGCCATCGCGGAATCCGCCAGGAAGTCGAGATCCGCTTCCTTGACTCCGACCTCGGCCAGATGCTGCGGGATGCCGACATCCTTTCCGAGCTGGCGAACTGCGTCGACGCAGGCCTTGCGGTATTCGTCCTGGGTCATCTTTTCAACGCCCTCGACTCCCATCGCGATTGCAATGTCCTTGTACTTCTCGCCTGTGGCGGGAGCATTGTAGGCGAGGACGGTGGGCAGGATTGCCGCGCAGGCCACGCCGTGGGGGGTGTCATAGAGCGCGGAGAGCGGATGTGCCATCGAGTGGACGATTCCGAGGCCCACGTTGGAGAAGCCCATTCCGGCGATGTACTGGGCGACTGCCATCTTCTCGCGGGCGTCGGCATCCTTGTTCACGGAGTCACGCAGGTGCTTCGCAATCATCTTGATGGCGGTGATGTGGAGCATGTCGGTCAAATCCCAGGCGCCCTTGGTGATGTAGCCTTCGATTGCGTGGGTCAACGCGTCCATGCCAGTGGCGGCGCAAAGCCCGCGGGGCATCGACATGACCATGTCGGGGTCGATGATCGCGACGACGGGGATGTCATGGGGGTCGACGCACACGAACTTGCGGTGCTTCTCAACGTCCGTGATGACGTAGTTGATGGTGACCTCGGCCGCCGTGCCGCTCGTGGTGGAGACCGCGATGATGGGCAGGCACGGCTTCTTGGTCGGGGCGACACCCTCCAGGCTCCGCACGTCCGAGAACTCGGGGTTGGTCATGATGATGCCAATCGCCTTGGAGGTGTCAATCGCACTGCCGCCACCAACCGCAACCAGAATGTCGGCGCCCTCGGCCTTGCAGAACTCAACGCCTTCCTTCACATTCTCAATCGTCGGATTCGCCTTGATGCCACTGTAGACCTTGTAGGCAATGCCAGCCTTGTCCAACACGTCGGTGACCTTCGTGGCAACGCCAAACTTGATCAAATCGGGATCGGTGCAGAGCATGACCTTCTTGCAGCCACGCGCCTTGATCTCTGTGGCAACCTCGTTGATCGCCCCTTTGCCAAAATACGAAGTCTCGTTCAAAATGATGCGACTTGCCATTTCCCTGATGCTCCTGAAAATGGAGGAAAACCCAAAACCCGCACGCGCCAAGGAAAAATGACGACGCAAAAGGATGACGGATTCACCTCCGACTGCCGTTCAAGATTGTCACGGCAGAACCCCTGCCGTGGCGGAAACACGGATAATGTAACGGAAGAACCGCGATACGCGAGTCCCTCATGATATTTTTTTAACAAGACAAGGAGGAAATAATCATGGAGGGGAACGCATTGGCCTTCAGGCCGCCGCCCTGCCGGGGAGGGGAGACGGCGTGTCCTCACCTGACCAGGTCCAGGAATTCGTTCCTGGTTGCCTGGCTGCTCCGGAACGACCCGAGGACCGCGCTTGTGACCATGAGTGAATTCTGTTTTTGGACTCCCCTCATCATCATGCACAAATGATGACATTCCATGACAACTCCAACTCCTTCGGCGCCGATTTTTTCGCGGATATATGATGCGATTTGCTGTGTGAGCCTTTCCTGGAGTTGGAGTCTTCGTGCGAAGCAATCCACGATTCTGGCCAGTTTTGAGACGCCATAGACCTTTCCCTTTGGGATGTATCCGATATGGCATCGTCCGTAGAATGGGAGGAGATGGTGTTCGCAGAGCGAGTAGACCTCGATATCCTTCACCAGGACCATGTGGTTGCACTCTTCGCTGAAGATTGCGTCCCCGACGATGTCGTCGGGGTTCTGGTTCATTCCCTGGAGGAGGAATTCGAAGGCCTTCTGGACCCTTTCCGGGGTTTTGAGCAGTCCTTCCCTGTCGGGGTTTTCCCCTGAGAGCTTAAGGACCTCCCTTATATGGTCCGCGATTGACAAGTCGTGGGATTCGGGCATCATGTCTTGCATGTGTGAGCTGGATTCTACTCGAAGCGTCCGCAGCACGCCTTGTACTTCTTTCCCGAGCCGCATGGGCACGGGTCGTTTCTTCCGACCTTCGGGTGTTCCCTGCGGACCGTCACCGTCTTGGCTGGCCTTGCGGGTCCGGAATCCCCCTCGAACTGCCCGAGACTCTGGTGCATCATCTGGATTTTTGCCCGTTCCTGCTTGCGGCGTGTGTCCTCGCTCTGCCCGTCCGGGCTTTCGACGTCGCGGCTGTCGTCGGCGGTCCGCCGTATGAGCCTGTATCTGAAGATGTTTGTGCAGACGGCGTCCTTGATTCCTCCCAGGAGCGTGGAGTAGAGGTTGTATGCCTCCTGCTTGTACTCGACGAGCGGGTCTCTCTGTCCGTATGAGCGCAGCTGGACGCTTTGGCGCAGGTCGTCCATGTCATAGAGGTGCATCTGGTAGAGATTGTCGAGTGCGTTTAGCATGATATAGCGTTCCAGCCAGCGGCTTGCCTCGGGTCCCTCCGCGGTCTCCTTGATTGTGTACGCCTCGTCGATGCGTTCCATGATTGCATCGATGAGAGCCTCGTTCTCCTTCTGGTTCTTCTCGTCGGTGAAGATTTCCTTTGCGAAGGAGAAGGGGATTGTGCGGTTGAGCCATCCCTGGAGTTCCGTGGTGTCGAGAGCCTCCCCCTTGGGACGCGCGGCGAATGCCGCGTCTACGCGCTCGCCCACTGCCGTCCTGATGAAGTCCATCAGCAGCTTCCGGGAGTCCTCGGTGGTGAGGATTTCGTGGCGCAGGCCGTAGATTGCGGTACGCTGCTTGTTCATCACGTCATCGTATTCGAGGGTGCGCTTTCTGATGCCGAAATGCTGCTGCTCCACCCGCTTCTGCGCCTTCTCGATAGAACGGCTCAGCATGGGATGGGAGAGCTCCTGCCCCTCCTCCAGGCCAAGACGATCCATGATGGACGCGATCCGGTCGGAGCCGAAGAGCCTCATCAGATTGTCCTCTAGGGAGATGTAGAACCTTGAGGAGCCGGGGTCGCCCTGGCGTGAGCAACGTCCGCGCAACTGCAGGTCGATACGCCGTGCGTCGTGCCTTTCGGAGCCGATGACATGGAGTCCTCCCAGCTCCTTGACGCCAGGCCCCAGCTTGATGTCGGTGCCTCGGCCGGCCATGTTGGTCGCGATTGTGACGGCGCCGCGCTGTCCCGCGCGCGCGACAATCTCTGCCTCGCTCTGGTTGTGCTTTGCGTTCAGCACATTGTGAATGATGTGCTCCCGTGTGAGCAGCCTGGAGAGAAGTTCGGAGACCTCGACCGAAATCGTGCCGACCAGGACGGGCTGCCCCTTCTTGTTGCACTCGGAAATCTCCTGGATGATGGCGCGGTACTTCTCGCGCTGCGTCTTGTAGATTCTGTCGTCGTAGTCGACTCGGATGCAGGGCCTGTTCGTGGGGATTGTGACCACGTCCAGCTCATAGATTGACTTGAACTCCGTCGCCTCGGTGGCGGCGGTGCCCGTCATGCCCGCCAGCTTCTCATACATCCTGAAGTAGTTCTGGATTGTAATCGAGGCGAGAGTCTGGGTTTCACGCTCAATCTTGACATTCTCCTTCGCCTCAAGGGCCTGGTGGAGACCCTCCGAGAAACGACGCCCGGGCTGCGGACGGCCGGTGAACTCGTCGACGATGATCACCTTGTTGTCCTGGACAACATACTGGACATCCTTCTCGAAGAGGCAGTATGCCCTGAGCAGCTGTGAGATGTTGTGGAGGAGTTCCGCCTTGTTGTCGTATTCCACCTGCACCTTCTTGCGGCGCTCCAGCTTCTCCTCCTCGGAGAGCGTGGTGTCCGCATCCAGTTCGCTGAAGATGGTGGGCAGGTCGGGAATGACGAAGGCCTGCGGGTCGGAGGGCATCAGCTCCGTGCGCCCCTTCTCGGAGAGCTCGGACTCGCCGCCCTTCTCGTCAACCGTGAAGTAGAGTTCCTCCTTGATTTGCTGGAGAAGGCCGCGGTTGACATCCGAGTGCCACTCGGCATCCACGCGCTCAAGCCCCTTTCGGACAGCCGGCTCCTCCATGAAACGCCTGAGAAGCTTGTGGCGCGGCATGCCGATCTGGACCTTTGCGAGGAGATGGTACGCGAGGTCCTTGTCGTCCGCCGTGGCGTCCGGCTTGTCCAGCAGCTCCTTCGCCTCCTGGAGGAGGTTCGCCATCAGCTTGTACTGGCGGCTGTAGAGGGATTCGACCAGTGGCTTCACCTTGTCATACATGTGGGTGGAGACCTTGGCGGGGCCTGCGATGATGAGCGGGGTCCTCGCCTCGTCAATGAGAATCGAGTCGATTTCGTCGACGATTGCGTAGTAGTGGTCCCGCTGGACCAGTTCCTTGCTGGAATGGGCCATGCCCATGTCGCGGAGGTAGTCGAAGCCGAACTCGGAGTTCGTGCCGTATGTGATGTCGCAGTTGTATTGCTCGCGGCGGAGGTCGGGGGACTGGTTGTTCTGGATGCATCCGACCGTGAGCCCCAGCCACTTGTAGAGATGCCCCATCCAATCGGAGTCGCGCTTCGCAAGATAGTCGTTTACGGTGACAAGCTGCACGTTCTTCCCTGTAAGGGCGTTCAGGTAGAGCGGCATCGTCGCGACAAGGGTCTTGCCCTCGCCGGTGGCCATTTCCGCAATCTTATGCTGGTGCAGGACGATTCCGCCCATGATCTGGACATCAAAGGGCACCATGTCCCACTCCAGGCGGTGGCCTGTCACCTCGACAAAGTGTTCCTCCTCGTTGGTGGAGTTCTTCAGGCGGCGGCACGCCTCCTTCACCACGGCATACGCCTCGCAGAGGATGTCGTCGGTGGTCTCGCCATTCCTGAGCCTCTCCTGGAACTCGGGGGTCTTGGCCTTGAGCTCCTCGTCGCTCAGGGCCTTGTAGGACTCCGCCAACTCGTTGACCCTGTGGACCAGCGGCCAGAGCTTGTTGACAACGCGCTTGTTACGGCTGCTGAAGAGCTTCTTTATAATCCAATCGAGAAACATGCTAGTGAAATGTTGTGTGGTGATATGTCAGACTGCGCGTGCCCGTGGGCGAGGAGAAGAAACGGGGAGACGCCTTCGCCGCGGCCATGCCGTCAGCCAGGGAAGGCAGGGAGCGGGCAGCTCCTCCGGCTCTCCTCCTACTTCGATCCCGGGTGTTCGAGGGGCTTCCCCTGGGCGCAGACCGGGCATTCCGCAGGATTGTAGGTCTTGAGGGAGAGCTTGACGAGGCTGCGGAAGGGAATCCCGAAGTCGACGTCGCCCTTGCTACGGTCGACCAGGACAGTGACGCCGACGGGGATTGCGCCGTAGGAACGCGCCAGGTCGATTGTCTGCTGGACGCGCCCCCCCTTGGTGACCACGTCTTCGGCGACAAGGACTCTTTCACCGGGTTTCAGCGTGAAGCCACGGCGGAGGATAAGGTTGGACTGGTCGTCCTTCTCCGCGAAGATTGCCCGTGTCTGGAGCGCCTTTGCGACCTCCTGACCCACCACGATTCCGCCAATGGCCGGCGAGAGGACGACGTCGATTTGCTCCCCTGCCCAGGGCTTGGCCATTTCGGCGCATAGCCTGCTCGCGATATCGGCATACTGGAGAAGGAGGGCGGCCTGGAAGTACTGGTCGCTGTGGAGTCCGCTTCTCAGGAGGAAATGCCCGTTCAGCAGGGCGCCTGTCTCGGACATGTACTTCAGAATTTCTGATTCGTTCATAATAGGTTGCCTTTCAATGGGTTACTTCTTTGGTTTAAGAGTCTTTTTAAGCTTGTCGATGGAGTCGCAGATTGCGACTGCAAGCTTGTCCTGGTAGTCCGCGCGTATCAGCTTTGCGCGCTCGGCCTTGTTTGAGATGAAGCCGAGTTCCACCAGCATTGCGGGGGCTGGCGTGTCAATGACCACCTTGAACTGCTTGCGCTTGATGCCCCTGTCCTCGGCCTTCGTGGCCGCCACCAGCGCGCGCTGGGTGTAGTATGCCCAGAGGGCGCTGGTGCGCTGGTGCGGGGTGGAGGCGCCCTTCTTGCCGATGTTCGTCGTCCCAAAGGAGGGGACTCCCGGCGGATTCGCGATGAAGACCTCGATTCCGTGGATTGAGGAATCCTCGGCGGAGTTGCAGTGAATCGAAAGGAAGAGGTCCGGCTTGGCCGCCGCGGCGGCCTTGCAGCGCTCCTCAAGGGTGACCGTCTTGTCGGTGTTGCGGGTCATTATCACATTGTAGCCACGCTTGCGCAAAATCGCAGCTACCCTGCGGGCCATGATCAGGTTCAGGGATTTCTCAAGGAGCAAACCCGAAGACGCGCCCTGGTCCTTCCCGCCATGGCCCGCATCTATCACAATGCGGAGAATCTCCCGGCGCGGAAGCAGCGACGTCCGCAAAAGAGGCTCCAGAAACTCCGTGTAGTCGGTCTTCTCAAGGAAGAAAACACCCCTCTGGTAGACGACAGGGTAGCTCAGGGTCGCATTCGTCCCCGAAACCTGGAAGACAGGCTTCTTCGCAGTGAAGACAATCTTCTCGCCACGCGGAGTTGTCAAGGTGATTGCCTGGAGTTTCTCCTTGTTGACGGAGACGGTTGCCCGGAAGCCGAACATTTCACCTATCTGTCTGATATTCAGATACTTACGCCCAGAGAGCGTAGTCTCCTTCAGCACAACGGGCTTCCGTTGGACAGGCTTTTTCGCAGGAGGGGCGGGCGCC
This sequence comes from uncultured bacterium, assembly GCA_900548225.1. Classification (GTDB taxonomy): domain Bacteria; phylum Verrucomicrobiota; class Lentisphaeria; order Oligosphaerales; family Oligosphaeraceae; genus UBA1724. Next base: position 737 of record URJM01000061.1, on the reverse strand, counting down.
TTTGGGCGGGGCTGCGAGGGGCGCGGCGCGGGCTTAACCGAATCGGGGAGCCTGGGAAGCGGGGGGCGCGGCGCGGCGAACCCAATCACCGGCGTGCCTAGAAGCGCGACGATGGCGATTGCGATGAGCAGTCGTGTTTTTGCCGCAGCTGGTTTCATCGTTCCCCTTGCGTGGCTACTTTTCCTCGATTGTGATGACGGCCTTCTTCTCGCCCCTGATTATCTGCCCGTCAATGACGCACCTAGCTTTCTGGTTCTTCGCAATCTTCGGAATGTCGAACATGACGTCCAGCATCCTCTTCTCGATGATTGCACGGAGGCCGCGGGCGCCAGTCTTGCGGACGCAGGCAATCTCGGCGACAGCCTCCAGCGCGTCCTGCGTGAACTCAAGATCGACGCCGGAGATTGACATGAGCTCCTTGAACTGCTTGACAATCGCGTCCTTCGGCTCGGTCAGAATGTGGAGCAAATCGTCCTTGGAGAGTTCCTTCAGCGCGGTGACGACCGGCAGGCGCCCGACGAACTCGGGGATGAGTCCGAAGGTAATCAGGTCCTCCGGCTCGACATAGTCGAGGGGGTTGCGGGCAAGCTCCTCCTCGGGAATCGCAAGCCCCGACGCAGGCTTCTCATCGGCGCCAAAGCCAAGAGGACGCGCACCGCCACGCTTGGCGACAATCTTGTCAAGGCCGACAAAGGCGCCGCCGCAGATGAAGAGGATGTTCTTCGTGTTCAGCTGGA
>URJM01000060.1 GCA_900548225.1 uncultured bacterium | reverse complement strand
GAGGCGGTGCTGTAACCTGTCATCTTCCTGTCACTCCTTTTTGGCGGTGGATATTGTTGAAGTTGAGGTTTTGCGGTGGCCATTTATTGGACTCTGCCGAAAAGTGTCATGACGAGAGGTCTCCAGCCGTCGGGGGACACGATAGGAACCTCCGTTTCCATGCGGAAAGGTCCTGGCGCGTCTGGAGCCCGTCCGTTGATGACAAACAGAAACTTCGTTTCCCCGATGGGTGTTATCTTTGCCTCAAGATTCCTTTCCGAGACCACGCCCAGTTCCACGGGGCGTTGCGCGGATACAATGAATTCTGCGTGTAGTTGCCCCCCTGGAGGGACGACTTCCAGGTTCATGACTGCCGACGGTCTAACACGCAGAAGTGGGACGGATTCTCCGGAGACGGCGACGCGTTGGAATCCATCGTGCGTTTCCACGAAGATACTATGGGCGAAGGCGCCAGAGATGCCCTCCTGCATTATTGAGACCACGACCTCAAGCGTCCCTCCGGCCGGCACATAGTTGGCATCTGTCTTCGCGGAAAGGCATCCGCAGTCCGTGCGGACACCGACATCCTCCAGGGGAGTCTCGCTGTGATTCACAATCATGAACCGCGCGACGGGAGGTGTGTTGGCGGGAAAGGAGCCCAAGTCCGCGCAGGGCGGCTCCACGTTCCATTCACCACGGACGCAAGGGGCGGATAACAGAAGCGTGGAGAAAAGCAATTGCATGGACGGAATTCTCATCGCTGACTCCACAGTGTCGTTCCGTCCTGGCTCATCGTGACACCCATGCAGGTGTTGAACCTCTCCATGCCGATCATGCTGAACCGCAGTTCTCCCGAAGAGTCGAAGTCCTCCCAGGTGAAGGTCTTCTCCTGCGTCCCGTCCGCGAAGAAGCTGTTCGTCCCCCAGAGCGAGACATGGACAGTCACTCCTTGCACGACGGCGTCGACCGTGATGTACCCATCGTAGAGGACAATGCCATCCCCGAAGTCCGTTGTGATGCGGTGCTTTCCTTCGTCCGAATGGCTTGTGAGGCCTGTTGCTCGAACACGCGTCGTGTCCAGAACGGGGCCGTCCTCGTACAGACGCGCCGTCGCGTATGCGTCGCCGACGGCTGGGCACTTCAGCCAAAGATGCCTTGCGCCGCCGTACCATCCGCTGTCTGCCCAGTGGATGGAATTATCGACCTCCAGGTATATGTCCTCTCCGATGCAGGGAAGCCTCCAGTCCCGGCCATACCCGACCCGGCAAGCGACTTCGCCGCCGAAGGAGGCAGACTTGACGCGGACGAAGGACGCGTGCGAACCAGGCGTCCCGTCCACATTCAGCCAAGTTGCGACAAGGCGCACATCTCCTGTCTCCTCGAATTTGTATCGGAGGACGCCGTCCCTTTCCATGGCATACTCTTGTCCGTTCACGGATAGCGTCCATGACTCCACTCCTTCGGGAAGTGATGCTCCGAGACGCATTTCATCGTCCTTGCGGATGTCAATCGTCTCCATGGAGGCAGTATCAGCCGTTTCCCAGAGGATATCGCCGGCGACCGATACGGCCGAGTCCTGCCAGGAAACCTCGACATGGCATGGAGTTCCGCCGGGGTTCAGTGGAAGGTCGACATACCAGCGGTTTCCTGCGACGCGCCGTATTTTAGGGAGGGGATCCTCACCGTCCGGTTCCATGTAGTATCCTGACACGGCCATTCCCTCAATGCAGAAGGCCTTGTCTCCGCCGATGCACACGGGTGATACGAGACTACTCTCCGGCAGAACAGCGCGGGCCATGCTCGCCAGGCGCGTTTCCATCCAGTCTGCCACTCCGTCGGCATCGGAATCCTGCCCGGAGAGGCAGACGAGCGTTATTGACTCCACGCGCAACGACGACCTCCCTGCCGCGTCGCTCCAGGAAACCCGGACCGTATGCGCCCCTGTCCTCAAGAAGGGCATCATGCATTCTCCCCGGCCGGCTCCATCGGCGAGGGTGATTATAATGGGTGCTCCGCAGGATGCCCCGTCCACGGCGACGTTCAGGGAGAAGGATCTGGGCTGCGCATTATTCCAGTGCCAGGGCGTTCCGTCATCATTCGAGGCGGCTTCTGCAATCTCCATGGACAGCACATATATTCCGTCTTCTGTGATCGGGACTGAATATTCGAGCCATCCGGAGCGTCCCCTGGCGACTGCCGAGCCGTTGTCAGTGTCCCAGCCGCCGTCGGAATCAGTGAAGAGACTGCCTTCCATTTCGACGGTCGCAGAGATTCCGCCATCGAAGTCGGCGGCAAGCGGATTGCTGAACGCCACATCCACTTCCCAGCCATCGCTTCTTCCGTCTCCGTCCGTGTCTGGGGAATTAGGCGCGGTTCCAGCCGCGTACTCCCGAATGTTTGACAGTCCGTCGCCATCGGAATCCAGAGCCGCGTCATCCACAAGTGGATCCAGTCCGCCGGCCACCTCCCAGCCATCCGGCATTCCGTCTCCGTCTGTGTCCATGCGTCCGGCGTCCGTGCCGAGAATCATCTCCTGCAAGTTGGACAGCCCATCGCCGTCTTCGTCTCCCTCTGCCGTCAGTTGGAAGCCGCACCATACCTCGTAGAAGTCGCTGATGCCGTCGCCGTTTGAGTCCCTGTACTCCTCGCATCCGATGTCCACTCCAATGCCCTGTGGGCGGGGTGTCCCGGCGTAGTCCATGGGAGGTGCCCCGTTGGAGGAACCGGCATCGATGCAGGGTGAGCCGGGTGTCAGGAAGAGTCCTCCGGCAAGTCCTGGGTCGGTTGCGATGCATCCGGTCTCCGCGTTCGCGCGTTCGTTTGACACGATGCAGTGGGACATGGAAACGCTGCATCCGTCGATCCTCTCGCGGAAGACGGTATTCAGCATGTGCACTTCGCCATAGCCAACTATCGTGGCGTTGCTTCCTGATGTGTTGCGCGAGAAGGTGCAATTGACGGCGTCCAGGAGCGATGTCCCGTCAATATCTGCGACCTGACCTGTCGACGCCAGGTTGTTTCCATACACGGCCGTATTCGTCATGTGGATTCCGGAGTTCCAAGCCACGAAGACGGCTCCTCCGCCGGAATCGCATCTGCTGACGCGGCAGCTCTCCATTTTCAAATCGGAGGACGATAGCTTTATGAGGGAGCAGTTGCTTGCCTGGTACGCACATTCGACGATCTCTGTCCCTTCCATACGGCATCCGGACGATTCGGCATAGAGGACGCATCCATCCGAGAAGCCATAACTGGAGTGTAGGTCGGAGTCTTCTGGCTGCGGTCCGAAGTCGCGGAAGCGGCAGCGGCGCAGTGTCAGGCAGGCTCGATTCAGGGAGATGGCGGATGCTCCTCCCCAACTCTCCGCGAATTCGATGCCGGACAGCCGCGATGCGTATGTCTCGCCACTTTTCAGGGAGAGGAAGGAGTGTTCGCCAGGCAGGTTCACCACGACAGTCCCCCTCGCCCCCGTCGCGTCCAGGGCTATGTCGAAGCCCCCGAAGTCCAGGCCATGGTTCCCCTCGCCCGAATAGACTCCAGGTGCTACAAGGACAATGTTCTCGTATTGTGCTGTCCGAGACGCCTTCACTGCAGCGGCAAGAGTCTTCAGCGGCCTCTCGGGAGAGAGCCCGTCCGCGCTGTCGTTTCCATCAGGTGAGACGTGTATCATCCGTGCGGCGGCGTTGGGGTTTCGCCCGTGTGAGATTTCCTCTCCATCATTCATACCGTCCCCGTCCGTGTCTGCGCGGAAGATGTCCGTGCCGAGTAGGTACTCCTGAAGATTCGGGATACCGTCTCCGTCTTCGTCTTCATCTGGAAGAATGCCGTTTGTTCCCTCGAGGCAATCGGGGATACCGTCTCCGTCCGTGTCCAGGAATTCGTGGCAACCGATGTCCACGCCGTTTCCTGCAGGGCGTGCATTTCCGAGGATGTCTGGGGTGGGAGTGGCGTCGGTGGTTCCCGCATCGATGCATGGGCTTCCTGCAGAAAGCAATCCTGCGCCTGTCAGCATTGGATCAGCCATAATATTTCCGATTCCGTGCCGTGACCAGTCGCCTATCGTGCAGCAGTAGTTTGCGGAGAATCGGTCGCTCTGCCCGGGAAGGGACACCACACCTGTGACGATGGAGTTCCTAAGTTCCGCGTTTCCATCCAGCCTGGCAGACACTCCGTCCTTCGACGAACCTCCGGCGATGGTCGAGTTCTTGAGCACAAGCCGACAGTTTCCTCCGATTGCCAGATCCGAACAGGAATTTGTTGCGCGGTTGTCCAAGAGCAGGCAGTTTATGAACTTTGCGCCGGGAACGACCGTTCCCCCACTGCCTTGCGTACTCCAGCCACCTTCTGCCGACAGGACGCCACCGCTCCCTGTGCAGAGATTATGCATGAACCTCGCTGAATGGAACTCGGCATCAGCATTGCACAGCAGCACCGCGCCGGCTCCAACGCCGACGTTTCCGAGGAATATGCTGTCTTCAATCACATTGCCAAAGGAGTCGTCAAGAAGCAATGCGCCCGCATTCGCACCCCCCATTCCCTGCCGGGAAATGTTTCCGATGAAGGATGATCCGGAAATCATGACAGTTCCCTTCTTGCAGCGCACGGCGGCCGTGGATTCTCCGCCCGCCATGTACGTTGAATTCCCGGGTCCGTATGAGACCTCATGTCCAGATCGGTTGTCCTCGAATACGCAGTTCAGGATTGACATGGAGGCGTTCTCCAGATCGATGGCGGTGCCGCCAGAAGTGGTGTATCCATTGCGCACGTGCAGGCCGGAAATGCGGCTGGAGGCAGTTTCGCCGGAGTCAAGTCGCAGAAACGCCCCGGCCCCTCCCAGGTCGATAATGGTATCGGACGTTCCGGAGACTGCTATGAGGGCGATGTCCGTACCCTGGAAGTCCAGTTCACGGTTGCCTTCGCCGGAATAAATGCCTGGATGGACAAGGACGACGTTGTCGCAGGAGGGATCCTGTAAAAGATCTATGGCCCGTGCAAGCGTCCTTACCGCATTTTCCGAGGTCAGTCCGTCAAGCGTGTCGTCTCCGTGTATGCTGTCGGCATGGACAATTCGTGTGTGCAGAAGCGGGTCGAATCCCATCAGGAGTTCTTCGCCGTCTGCAATCCCGTCACCGTCGGTGTCTGTCGATGACATTTCGGTTCCCGCAAGATACTCCAGCAGGTTTGGAATGCCGTCGCCGTCGGAGTCGTCGGTGGGGGCGGCATCCCCGCCCGGCTCAAGGATATCGGGCATTCCATCTCCGTCCGTGTCCAGGAATTCGTGGCAACCAATGTCGGAGGCGGTTCCGGACGGCCGGGCGACGCCGAGAATGTCCCTTTGAGGGAAGCCAGATGAAAGGCCGGTGTCAATGCAGGGGGATGACGCCAGAAGCAGACCTGCCGGTGTCAGTCCCGGGGGAGCCTGGATGTTTCCCGTGCCGTATGCGCCTAGGGGTTCGGGGCAGCAGGAATTGGTGACGGCGAGCTCTCCTCCCTGGCTGGCTTGGATGCCGCCTGTAGCGGCACAACCTCCGATGGATGCCTCGCCGCCGGTTGCCAGCGAATTTCCGCCAGGAGAGTTTCCGAAGGCGAAAGTGCAGCATACGGCTACCAGGGTTGTTCCCGTGCCTGCCTGGACATCGGAAGCGGCTCCTTTCGACCTGCAGTACAGGAATAGGCAGCCAGACATCTCCAGCCGAGATGGAATGTCGCGTCTTGTCTGTGTCTCTTGGTCGTAGATATTCAGACGCATGGCGGTGGCAGCGCCGCCGTTCTGCGCCACGCATCTTTTGAAGCGGCATGAGTCCATGTACGCCTCCGCGCCAGCGAGAAGCACCGCGCCGGCGTTTGCCCCGCGGTTGCCGATGAAGACACAGCGCCGGAATTCATTTCCCTGCGACTCCACCAGTTTCACTGCGCCGGCGTTCATGTAATCGTCATTGTAGAAACAGGAGTCCGTGGATTCGGAGACGTTTCCGTAGAAGACGCAGTCTGCGGCGAGTACTGTTCCTCCCTCCGCATAGACTGCGGCTGTCGACATTGCATCCTGCCAGTGTTCTTCGAAGCATCCTTCCGAGTATTCATATCGCACGAGTCGTCCGGATCGGTTATTCTCAAATATGCAGTTCCGGATGTCCAGCGATGCGTCTTCCAGGCACACTGCCGTGCCGTGCGAGGCGGCGTATCCGTTTCGTATCGTGAGTCCGTCGATGCGGCTAGCCACGGTTTCGCCATTGTGGAGGTAGAGGAACCGTCCCTCGCCCCCCAGGTCCACGATAGTGTCCTGCGCCCCCATTGTGGAGCGAATGATGATGTCATCACCCATGAAGTCCAGATTTCTGTTCTGCGTGCCGGAATAGACTCCTGGTGCTACCAATATCACATTCTCTGCAGAGGCATTCCTCTGCACCGCCAGCGCCCCGGCGAACGTCCTCTTTGCGTCCGAGGGCGCAAGGCCGCTGTTCGCGTCGTCTCCGTTCACGGCATCAAGATACACGGCGCATGTCGTCACCCCCACCGTCAAACCATATTCTGTTTCGATGGAGTCTTCCAGTCCGTCATTGTCCGTGTCAGCTGCCATTGCCGGGATGGCCAGTGCCAATGCGAGCATGGAGGCCATTGCCAGTCGTTGCAGTCGCGAGGGTGTCAGATGTCCTTCAATGATTATTGACATTCTGCGGCTCCTTTGGCGGTGTATCTCAAGCCGGGGCGCCCCGTTGGCCGGGGGGGCTGTCATGAGCAGGTGTATTTGCCACTCATACAGTAAGTTGTTGAATTCATGGCTTACGCCTTACACATAAAGATAATCTGCGATTGGCATTTTCGCAAGCGATATATTTCCCATGCCTTTCACGAGGGAGATGCGCCTGGCAAAAAAGGCGCAAATGTGTCAGAGGGAAAACCGGAAGTCGGGACTGATATAAATATCTGCAGGGGGCTTATTGGATTCGGCTCCACAACCATCCCATGACAATATGTGATGTCTGATTATGACTCCTTTGCTTTGACTCCGGTCTGGAACTCCTGCCCCCTAATGAAGAGATTGGTGGCACCACACATACTGTTTTCCTGGGGTGTGCTTCCTCTATTCGAGAATATCGAGAATGCAGCAGGCTGAGCGGCTGAGCCAGTTCATGGCATAGTAGATGATGATTCCCATTGGAAGTAGTGAATCCACGACATCCAGGGCTCCTCCAAGTCCCGGAATGACTCCCGAATCCTTGGCGGAGGCGGCGCGCTTGAGGAGTGATTCGCAGAGGTCTCCGACAAGTCCCAGTGTTGCGGCTAGGAATCCAAGGAGGATTGCGACTGGGAAGGTGAGCTTGAGGGAGGTTGCGAATATGCAGAAGAGAACCGATGCGATGATGGATGATGCGATTCCGCCGAAAAGCCCCTCCCAGCTCTTCTTCGGGCTCACATGGATGGCAAGCTTGTGGTTGCCACCGGGCAGCTTTGCAGTGAGGGTGCCGACAAAATACGCGCCAATGTCGGCCACCTTCGTGATGACTACAAGATAGGCAAGGCAAAGAGGCCCGTTGAGAACCTCCGAATAGAATATACGTGCAAGGAACGAAAGACTCCAGCAGACCGTGACTCCGATGAGGAGGGTCTTTGCGACTGCGGCAAGGGACGCGGCTGTCACCTTCTGGTTGAACTGGAGGACAAATGCCAGGAGAAGGAATGCCAGGAGAAGGACCGGGTCTGGGAGGAACGCCGTCCAGGCATTCGCAATCAACGCCACGGCATAGAGTTGCAGAAGGATTTCCTCCCGGTGCAGTGGCTTGAACCCCGCCAGTGCGCATCCTTCATGGTTTGCCGTGAAGAGGATTGCCGCAGCAAGAATCGAAAAGGCGGCGCGCCCCCAGGTTCCAGGAAGGAAGAAGACCAGGAATACGACGAGGATGAGGGGGATTGCAACTTTTAGGCGCTGTGAAAGCATGGGTATGTCTCCTGGTCAAATTACGGAGGGGTTGGCAGGCATTATCTTATGCCCGCGTGGTTAGTAATCGAGGGAAATATAAGTCGGTCGTATCAATGCGCTTTCACGAAGAGATAACGAGTTTGCAGAATCCGAAGGTCAAGCAGGTCGCCAGGTGGCGTGACAGGCCTGACCGCGACAGCAGCCAGGTTGTTTTGGCGGAGGGCTACCGCGCCCTTGTGCGGGCGCTTGCGGGCGGCTATCGTATTCGCGAGGTTTTTGCCTGCCCGGAGTATTTCCCTGCTGAGAAACACCACGAGGAGGAGCTTCTGCAGGAGCTTGCCGAAAGGGGCGCACGGCTGATTCGCGTTGCGCCGGCCGCCTTCGAAAAGATGTGCTACAGGGATCGTCCAGAGGGACTCCTTGGAATCGGGCCACAGCTCCACCGTGGCCTGGATGACCTGAAACTCTCGGAACACCCATTCTTCCTGGTGGCCGAGCAAATCGAAAAGCCCGGCAACCTCGGCACAATCATGAGGTCCTCCGACGCTGTGAAGGTTGACGGCCTAATCCTCTGCGACTCCAAGACCGACCTCTACAACCCGAATGTCGTCCGCGCCAGCACCGGCAACCTCTTCACTCTGCCAATTGCCGAGGCGACAACCGCGGAGACCATCCCCTGGCTCAAGAAAAAGGGCGTCAGAATCCTTTCCGCCTCACCGCATGTCGACACCCTCTACACCGACGTGGATTTGACCGGGCCGGTGGCGGTCGTGGTAGGCGCAGAACAGTATGGTCTGACGAAGCCCTGGATTGACGAGGCGGACCTGGCTGTCCGGCTGCCGATGCTGGGGGAGGCCGACTCGCTGAATGTCGCCACCGCCACCGCAATTCTTCTATACGAGGTTGTCAGACAGAGGCTTGCCGCCGGGATTGTCAAGGATCCGGGACGGGTGCCCGACTCGGCTGACTGCTAGGGGGAAATCCTTGACGGACACTTGACATGGGAGAGGAACCGAAGTTCAGACCAGCAGGTTTCGCCCGGCCGCTCTTCCGTGCGATGAGCGTGCTCCTCCTTGCACTGCTATGCGTAGTCGCATGGCACCAGCTCCGCCCAAGAAAGGCGCTTCTCGAAAAGTCAATACGTGAGCAGAGCCGCCTTGTCTATGTCCCCGCATGCAGGGGAACCCTCGCCGCCCGGGACGGGACGCGCCTAAACTACACAGTCCCCAGCTACTCGATTGTCATCCGCCCCGAACTTGTCAGGGATCCCCGTGACACGCGGATGACAACGCTCGCAAAACTCGAAAGCGTCCTCGCATCGGTCGCATCCGCCCTCGGTCCGGAATACTACGCCACGAGACCGGGAAGGAACGCAATCCTGCGGCATCTCGAAAAAGAACCCGCAATGCCCTTGACACTGTGGGAGGAAGTAGACACGGAGACACGCGGACGCTGGCTGGCGCTGCGAAATGAGTTCCCCTCCACAGAACTCACCCTCGCCTGGAAACGATGCTACGACGAACCTGGGCTGGCACCGCAGCTGCGGGGGGCCACGCGCAGGGAACACCCGAAAAGCTCCCTGGAACGCTATTGGAATGCTAATTCAATGGAGCTGAAAGGAGCCTCCGGAATGGAGAAGGCGCTGGACTATCTGCTGGCGGGGCAGGGCGGTGCGGAGTTGCTCCAGACAGACGTCCTTTCATACAGAAGCAGCGTCCTAGACTCGCGTCCCGCGGTGCGCGGCGACGACTGCCGGCTCTCAATGGACATGGATGCGCAGAGGCTTGCCGAGGCACGCTTCCGCGACGGCGGTCTCAAGGGGGCGGCGGTTGCAATCGAGATGGCCACAGGGCAGGTGCTGGTCATGGCGTCGCTCCCGGCAACCCCGCTTGGAGAATCCGGTGGGGCGCCAGGGGGGATGCTCAACCGTGCCCTCGCAGGGTACTACCCGCCCGGCTCTGTCATCAAGCCGTTATATGCGGCGTACGCCATCGAAAAGGGACTCGCCACAATGGAGAAGCCAATCGTGGAATGCCCGGGATTCTACCAGTTGACAAAGTCACGCCGAATCGGTTGCTCGCATGTCCACGGAGGGCTTGCAATCGTCAACGCAATCTCCCTCTCCTGCAACACCTACTTCTGCACCCTGGCATCGAGCTTCCCACGCGAACAACTAGACGACTTCGCCGATTTCTTCGGCTTCGGAAGAAAAACAGGCGGAGATCTCGGGGAGCAGGAAATTCCTGGAATCCCATTCTCCCCCGCATGGGTGAAACGCAGCCGCAAAGCCGACAACACATGGCATCCCGGCGACGCCGCAAACGCAGGAATCGGGCAGGGCGGATGGATCGTCACGCCAATGCAGATGGCACTCGCGACAAACTACTTTCTGACAGGCAAGCTGCTGGCGCCACGATACTTCCTAAAGGACGAACCAAAGGTCAGGGCAACACACGATTTCCCGGAATACGCACGGCGCATCGTGGTGGAAGGAATGAGGCGATGTGTCATCTCGGGGACGGGACAGACCCTCAAGACAACCAGGCTGCCTATCCTTGCAAAGACGGGGACGGCGGAGAATGCGCCTGGAATGAAGCCCCACGCATGGGTCGTGGCGGCGGCACCCGCGAACGCACCGAAGTATCTGGTGGTTGTCGCCGTCGAGAATGGCGGAGGCGGAGGCAGAATCGCCGGCCCAATCGCCAGGGACATCCTGCTGCTCCTTACGGGGAAATAACCATCTAACTACTTGCAGTGCAAGTGGTTATGCATAAAATAAAGAAGGGGGGAATGGAGGCGGTGCGCCCGCATCCCGGCAATTCACTCGGACATCAAATGCGACCCGCCTCTGCAACGCAGTGACGTCGCCCCTATTTGACGATTTTGATATTGTATTTAACCGGTGCTCCGAGGAGTGCGGTGCGTGCTGCCTGGTTGGGCTGCGGATAGTCTGGCGAGAGGAGCTTCCAGTGTTTTTCGCCATAGAGCGTATCGGCAATTGTCTGGACTCCTGCATCTGTGCCCATGAAGGTGATTGAGATGACCCCGTTTTCATCGGGGGTGGCATTTCCAGAGGCATTGCCATTGTTCTTATCAAGGAAACTCTGGATTCTTTCGGGGGAGGGGAGTTCATCTGCAAGCCATACGTGGGTCACTTCGTCATGGACCTTCGCCAGTGACGCGCCGTGCTGTCCACGCAGGGAGTCGGCGCCATTGGAGGAGGCCATGGTGACATTCTGGCGGGGATTCTGCGTCTGCGAGGCCACGAAAGCCAGGCTGTCCCTCAGCGAAAACCCCTGGGAGGGGTCGGCAGTCTTGCCTGAAAGCTCAACTCCGGTGTCAAGACGCGGCGATGTGTAGGCGCGTGCCGGCGCCTTGGGGATGGACGCGACTGCCCTGGGAGCCACCTCGTCAATGAAAAGGGAGTCCACGGAGACAGGCGTCTCCGTGGAAGCGAGGACCGCGTCTCCACCCAGGTATGCACTCTGGCGGCCAATATAGAAGAATGCGCCGGCAATCACTGCGACCAGCGCGGCCACCTTGAGGACATATTCGAAGAGTGCGCGGCGCGGCGCGGCGATGGAGGGTTTGGGCGCCAGGAATTCCTCCTCGTCCATCTCGTCACGGCATGCCTGGGAAATCCCCTCCGCAAGACCTGACGGCGTTTCGCAGTATCCGTCAAGGAGTTGGTTAAGTCGACGCTCCCTGCCGACGAAGCCACGGCACTTCTCACACTCTGCGAGGTGGGAGGTGACTTGAGGCATCTCCTCCCCGTAGGCGTAGTCCAGAAGAACTTCCTGGGACGGACATTGGAGAGATTTTTCGGTCATTTTCTTATTACGGAAAAGGAGAGGTTGTTTAGGAGGGGCACTAGAGATTGAGCGCCTGCCGCAGCAGTTCGCGCCCGCGGTTGATCCGTGACTTCACGGTCCCCACGGCGCAGTGCAGAATCTGCGCGATTTGCTCGTAGTCCAGTTGTTTGACATTTCGCAACAGCACCGCCTGCCGATAGACCTCTGGAAGCGACTTCATTGCGGCTTCGGTGCGGTCACGCAGTTCGACGAATGCGACCTCGCGGTCGGGCATCATCCTGTCGTCGGGCAACTCCATCTTCAGCGGCGCATCTCCGGAGGAGTTCTTCGACTCCAGCGGCGCATCCACGCTGATGTTCCTGCCCGCTCCACGCACCTTGTTCCAACGGTAGCGGTTGTTGCAGAGATTCATCACAATCCGATACATCCACGTGCTGAACTCGGCGTCGCCCCGGAATTTTGGAAGGCTTCGGTAGATGCGTATGAACGCATCCTGGGCGACCTCCTCCGCATCCTCGCGGTTGCCAAGGAATGCCAGCGCCTGCTGGTAGGCGCGTCCTGAATGGCGTGCCACAAGCTCGTCAAAGGCACCCTGGTCCCGTGTGCGCTGGAAGCGTTCCACGAGTTCCCGGTCCGTGGCTCTGGATTGATCGTCTCCTACGACCATTTATATGATTTGTGGTTCCCTGGAATATGTGAAAACTTTTCCTGAAAAGGATACTGTCCTTGGAGAACAGCGCCGTGTGCGGAAGCCAAAAAAGGGCGACCACCCTGCGGAATGATTGTCTCCGCAGAGGCGTGCCGCCCTTGTGCATTTTCCTTTCTTCAGACAACTAGCAGGCTGCCTTGACAAGTGCCAGGAAGTCTGCGGCCTTGAGGGCGGCACCGCCGATGAGTCCACCGTCGATGTCGGGCTGGGCAAGGAGACCTGCGGCATTGGCGGG
>URJM01000059.1 GCA_900548225.1 uncultured bacterium | reverse complement strand
GGTGGTGCGGTGGTGGTGCGGTGGTGGTGCGGTGGTGGTGCGGTGACAAAAGTGGACGCAATTATATAACTATCTATGTTTATGTAAGTTATGACTTGATTTGAAACCTTCTGCGCCTTATGCTTTGGCAAGTGGCGTCCGCATATTCGTCCAGGATGCCTGAATCCATGTTTCGAGATGCGTAGAGGAGGCTTTTCCATGTGCAGAATGCGCTTTACCCTCATAGAGATGCTGACAGTTGTCGGCATAATAGCGGTATTGGTTTCGATTTTAGCGCCGACGTTATCGAAGGCTCGTCAGCGTGCGGCGCAGATTCAATGCATGTCGAACCTGCGGGAGCTGGCCTCGGCCATGACCCTATATTCTGACGAGTGGCGTGGGCGTCTTCCCCCTTACGTCACGAAGGCGCTTCCCTTGGAGCATCCTGGTCTCAACTGGCCGGGGTGGAGTTATCCGTACTACGGGGCGACCCGTCTGCTCATCTGTCCTTCCAGCATGGCGAAGGAGCCTGATGCGACTCCGGATGGATTTCGCGCCTACGATGGTTCCTACGCATGGAACTACGATGGCACCCAGGGCAACCGTGGTCCTCTCTTTGCAATCCGCCAGCCATCCTGCGTCTACCTTCTCTGCGACTCAGGGGATCCGTGCATCATTTACGGTGAAAACACCTGGGAAAACCTGATGGAGGAGTTGGACCTTGACTGGGATTCGAAGCTGGAGGGGCCGAATCGCCACGCCAACCGCGTTGACGCAGTCTTCGTCGACGGGCATACCGAGGCGCGTCTACTCGACGATTTCATCGGCGCCCCCTGCAAATCCCTTGCGCCACCCTGGAACATCCCCTGGAAGGACGGCGTCCTTGAAAAGGGCGCCATCCCCTTTCCGGAGCGTTAGACGCCCGGGGAAAATGGCGTGGGGCGGCCGCGTCCCATGTCCTCGCCGCCATTTGCCTGCGTTTTTTTGTCGTCAGTTCCCAGTTGCATCATGCGCGGTAAACGGAGAGTGGCGGTCGGGAGGGATATATTGATGTCGAGGCATGTTTTTTTGCAGACAACCAGGAGAAATTGAATGGGATACGGCGATGTGGCCTTTCCAGAAGGCACGTTATTTCTAGTGACAGGCGGCGCGGGGTTCATAGGCTCCAACCTCTGTCATGCCCTGCTTGCGAAGGGATGCCGTGTCCGTTGCCTTGACAACCTTTCGACGGGCAGCCGGGCAAATGTCGATTTCCTGCTGGGCGACAGCCGCTACGAGTTTGTCGAGGGCGACATCAGGAATCTGTCGGCCTGCGAAGCGGCCTGCGTCGGCGTCTCCTGCGTTCTTCACCAGGCCGCCTGGGGCAGCGTAGGCCGTTCCCTCAAGGATCCGCTTGGATACTGCGAAAACAACATCCGGGGCACGCTGAATGTCTTCGAGGCCGCGCGAAGATGCGGAGTCCCGCGGGTGGTGTACGCATCCAGCTCGTCGGTCTACGGAGACGACGAGAGCCTGCCGAAGGTCGAAGGCTGCGAAGGGACGCCCCTTTCCCCATACGCGTTGACAAAGCGCTGCGACGAGGAGTGGGCGCGCCAATACACGGGGCATTTCGGTCTGTCCACGGTGGGACTCCGGTACTTCAACGTCTTCGGCCGCCGCCAGAGTCCCGAGGGGCCATACGCGGCCGTGATTCCAAGATTTGTCAGTTCCCTGCTTGCGGGAAAGGAGCCCGTGATTTACGGGGACGGGCTTCAGAGCCGCGACTTCACATACGTCGAGAATGTCGTCGAGGCGAATCTCAGGGCTGCGGCTGCTCCCGCGGATGCGTCAGGCGAGGTCTTCAACATTGCCGCGGGGGGGCGTGTCACCCTGCTTGAGCTTCTGCGTGTCATCGAGGGTCTCCTGGGAGTCTCCGCGAAGCCGCGCTTCGAAGCGCCCCGCGCCGGGGACATACGCCACTCCTGCGCCGACATCTCAAAGGCCCGGCGCATCCTCGGATATGCCCCGTCCTACGATTTCCAGGACGGGCTCCGTGAGGCGATAGGCTGGTATCGCGGCGCTTGCGGTTGCGCGGACGGCTCCTGCGTGAATCTCGTCGAAAAATAAGGAGGCGAAATGGATTTCAGAGTCTACGAGAGGCTTCAGGGCGGTGACGGTGCGCTGTCGCTGGTTGGTCTTGGGTATGTCGGCCTGCCCATCGCGGTGGCCTTTGCCCGGAGTGTGCGCGTCATCGGATTTGATGTCAACCAGGAGAAGGTCGACCTCTACAAGAGGGGTGTCGACCCCACGTGCGAGGTTGGCGACGAGACCGTTGCCTCCACGAAGGTGGAGTTCACCTCCGACCCGTCCAGGCTCCGTGAGGCCTGCTTCCATATTGTCGCAGTGCCGACCCCCGTCCTTGACGACCACCGCCCGGATCTTCGCCCCATCGAGTCGGCAAGCCGGTTGCTGGGGCGGAACCTCCGTCCGGGGAGCATAGTCGTCTTCGAAAGCACAGTCTATCCCGGGGTGACGGAGGAGGTCTGCGTTCCGATTCTTGAGCGGGAGTCGGGGCTTGCCTGCGGTCGGGACTTCAAGGTGGGTTATTCCCCGGAGCGCATCAATCCAGGTGACAAGGCGCATCGTCTTGAGAATATCAAGAAGATAGTTTCCGGGATGGACGAGGAGACCCTGGAGCAGGTTGCGAAGGTCTATGGGCTGGTGGTGAAGGCGGGAGTCCACCGTGCGCCGACCATCAAGGTCGCCGAGGCCGCGAAGGTGATTGAGAATTCCCAGAGGGACATCAACATTGCCTTCATGAACGAACTCTCGATTATCTTCAACCGACTGGGGATTGACACGAAGTCCGTCCTGGAGGCCGCGTCGACCAAGTGGAATTTCCTCAACTTCCGCCCCGGGCTTGTGGGAGGGCACTGCATCGGAGTCGACCCATACTACCTGACATACAAGGCTGAGACCACCGGATACCACAGCCAGGTGATTCTCGCGGGAAGGTGCATCAACGACGGAATGGGGCGCTACGTCGCCGAAAACTGCGTGAAATCGCTTATCCGCGCAGGGCGCCCCGTCCGGAACGCCCGCGTCGCAATCCTCGGCTTCACATTCAAGGAAGACTGCCCCGACACCCGAAACAGCAAGGTCTTTGATATCGTCAGGGAATTGCGCGAATACGGCATTGAGCCACAGGTGGCGGACCCAATCGCGGACGCAGAGGAGGCAAAGCGGCTCTACGGGGTCTCGTTCACGCCAATCGAGGAACTAGGCGGGCTTGACGCAGTCGTCATCGCAGTCGCCCACAGGCATTTTGCGCAGATGACTCCCGCCGACCTGTCCGCCCTCTACTCCCCGGGCAGGAAGGCGCTCCTCGACGTCAAGGGAATCCTCGACCGCAGGGAGTGCGAGGAAAACGACTATCTCTACTGGAGACTCTGAGGAGGCCGGCGCAAGGGCGGTCTCGCATCTCTCAAAAAACACGAATAAAAATTCGCCTTTTTCAAGAGATTCTGCTTGACAAACTGCGTTTTCCCGCTATCTTCTGCGTCAGACAATCTACTTTTCATTCGCCAAAAATACACTCGCATCAACACCCACCAGCGGCGGTGGCAATAGCCGCGCAGAATCATGGCAAAGGAACAGCCCGTTGTCTCCAGGAATGAAATCCAGCAGCGTAACCTGAAGCTTGCCCTTGGGCAGATTGAGAAGGAGTTCGGCAAGGGCTCCATCATGCGCCTTGGCGACCAGCAGCATATTGACGTGCCGACCATCTCCACCGGCTCCATGGCGCTTGACATTGCGACGGGCATCGGGGGCGTCCCCCGCGGCAGAATCGTTGAAATCTACGGTCCTGAATCCAGCGGAAAGACCACCCTGTGCCTTCACATCATCGCGAACGCCCAGAAGGCGGGCGGCACCTGCGCCTTCGTCGACACCGAACATGCCCTTGACCCGAGATACGCCCGCATCATCGGGGTTGACACCGACAATCTGCTGGTGGCGCAGCCCGACTGCGGCGAGGATGCCCTGAATATCGCGGAGACCCTCGTCCGCTCGAATGCAATTGATGTCCTGATTATCGACTCGGTCGCCGCCTTGACTCCGAAGGCTGAGATCGAGGGCGAGATGGGCGACCAGCATGTCGGCCTCCAGGCCCGGCTCATGAGCCAGGCGCTCCGCAAGCTCACCCCCATTGCCGCCAAGAGCAACACCTGCGTCATCTTCACAAACCAGATTCGAGAGAAGATTGGCGTCATGTTCGGCAATCCCGAGACGACTACTGGCGGCCGTGCCCTCAAGTTCTACGCATCCATGCGAATGGAGATCCGCCGCACCGGCGTCATCAAGTCCCCTGACGGCCGTTCGCAGGGCAACAAGGTGAAGGTGAAGATTGCCAAGAACAAGCTGGCCGCCCCCTTCCAGGAGTGCGAGTTCGACATCATGTTCAACGAGGGAATCTCCCGTGCCGGCTCGATTCTCGCAGTTGCGCTTGACATGCATGTGGTTGAAAAGCGTGGCTCCTGGTTCTCCTTCGGTGACATGCAGCTGGGGCAGGGCGCCGAACAGACGAAGGCGCTCATCAAGTCCGACGAGGCGCTGGCCGAAAGAATCATCGCCGAAATCCACAAGAAGCTGCCCGATTCCCAGGCAATCCGCCCCCAGGGGCCAGCAAAGCCCTCCACCCCGACGAAGGAGGAAGCCCCCTTTGACGAGGATACTCTCAACACCCCCGTCGACCAGCTCTAGAGAGACGACCGCGCTGTCTGGAAATGCCCTTCCTTTCATTCGCCGAACTTGAAAAGGCCACCTGCGGCAGATGGCTTGTTGCGCCAGGGTCAATGGATTCGGGAGTCGAAAGGCTCACCGACGACAGCCGCACCCTTGTGCCAGGAGAGCTCTTCATCGCCATCAAGGGAGAATTGACGGACGGGCGCATGTATCTCCCCTCCGCCCTCGAAAAGGGCGCGGGATGCCTCCTGGTCCAGGACGACCCGCCGCCGTCGGTTCTCCAGGCCGCCTCGGCGTCTGGATGCCCCTGCCTGAAGGTGGAGGACTCCCTTGCCGCATATCAGCAGCTGGCGCTTTGGCACCGCGCGCAGTTTCCCCAGGCCAGGATTCTCGCAATCACTGGAAGCTGCGGGAAGACAAGCACGAAGGAGATGTGCGCCGCAATCCTTGAGGAACACTTTCCCGGAGGGGTGCTAAAGACGGCTGGCTCGACCAACAACCACTTCGGAGTCCCCAGGAATCTCTACAGAATTGACGGGGCGACACGTGTAGCCGTCATCGAGATGGGGACAAACCACCCCGGGGAGATAGCCTCGCTTGTGAGGTTGGCGCCTCCAGAGGTGGGGGTCGTCTGCAACATTGGCGAGGCGCACCTGGAGTTCTTCCACGATTTGGTGGGGGTTGCCCGCGAAAAATCCTCCATTTTCAAGGGAATCCTTCCTGGCGGGACCGCGGTCTACCCTGCCGCCGCCACGGGCGCTGAAATCCTCCGCGCCGCCGTCCCCGACGGCGCATGTATCCTTGCCTTCGGGAACGGTTCGGGCGCAGATTTGGAGTACGAGTATCTTGGGGAGGAGGATGGGCTCTTCCGTCTTCGCCTGAAATGGCGTTCATCCGGCGAGGAGCGTCTCGTGCGCTGGCGCCTTGGCGGCGCCCATTCGGCCTCCAACGGCGCGTGTGCCGCCCTTGCGGCCACTGCATTTGGTTGTACGCCAGACGAGGTTGTGGCCGGGCTTCAGCGTTGCGTCCTTCCCGGCGAGCGGATGGAGGTCGTCGAGAGGGCGGGAGTCCACTGGGTGAACGATGCCTTCAATGCGAATCCGACGAGCATGCGAGCCGCAATAGAGTGGTTTGGCGAGGTCAAGCCGAAGGGTGCCCGCGCAATCCTTGCCCTTGGCGACATGCTGGAGCTAGGGGGCGATGTGGTGCAAATACACAAGGCGGTCCTGGAATTTGCGCGGAAGCGGTTTCCCGAAGCGTGCATTGTGGCGGTGGGGTCGGCAATGTGCTCCGCCGCCGAGGCGCTTGTCGAGGACGGACGCCTGATATCGTGCGGGGATGTGGAGGAGGCGCGCGCCCGCCTCATGTCAATAGCCCGCGACGGGGACTGGATTCTGCTGAAGAGTTCCCACGGGATTGGTCTGACGAAGCTGGCGCCCAGATAGAGCCTTTGGTTTGGGCGGTCGGTGGCTGCCCCGTTGTCAGAAGAGTTCCTCACCGATAAGCGCGGTGAAGAACGACCCGGTGAAGATCAATGGCATGTCTTGTGGCAGGTCGCCACGGCTTTTGATGACGGGCATTACTTCCCGGATGTTCAGCCCGGCTTTCCGCGCGGCCGCCTCCAGTTCGGGGAGGGCGCTTCCCCGCGGGGTCTCGGGGTTGGTGAGGATGAATTCCGCGTCCATCCCCTTCAATCCCTCCACGATCCCAGCCACGTCCTTTCCCGGGACACTTCCAAGGATGCAGACGAAGTGGCGTCCCGGGTAGCATTCCGCGACTGCCTCGGTGAGGCGTCTGGCGCTGTCGCCGTTGTGCGCGGCATCCAGAATCACGGGGGGCTCCTCCCGGAGTGTTTCGAAGCGTGCGCGGAGCCGCGGCATCCGGAAGGTCTCCCGCCTTGGCGTCACTCCAAGCAGTTCCACTGCCTTCCATGCGCTTTGGAGGTTTTCGTGGAGATACGGAGCGGAGTTGCGTGGGAGCCAGTCCGGAGCGGAGGTCCCCTCGGAACGGAATACCTCGGCGCCCAGCTTTGCCGCGCATTCCAGGACGGTCTTCTCTGCCGCAGGGTATGGCTGCCTTGCCAGGACGAGTGGAGTCCCCGCACGGAGAATCCCCGACTTCTCAAGGGCAATCTGCCGTATGTCGCTTCCCAGCAGCGCAGTATGGTCGTAGCTGAGGGGGGTGATTATGGTCAGCGCCTTCTTTTCGGGGTAGTTCGTGGCGTCCAGCCGTCCGCCGATGCCTGTCTCCAGGACTGCGTATTCGACTTCCTTCTGGCGGAAGAGCTGCAGCGCCAGGACTGTGAATATTTCGAAGAGGGACGGATGAAGGTCTGCCTCGCGGAGTTTTTCGCAGAGCGGGATTGCGATGCCTTCCAGTTCATCGTATGTCGCAAGCTCCCCGTCGACCTGGAAGCGTTCCCTGACTGTGTCGAGATGCGGGCTGGAGAAGACGCCGCATTTGTGGCCGGAGGCGGAGATGAGGGCGCCCGTGAGATACGCCGTGGTGCCCTTGCCCTTGGTTCCTGCAATGTGGACGAGCCTCATGCCGCGCTCGGGGTTGCCGGCGAGGGCAGCCAGCGGATAGAGCCTGTTGAGGGAGTAGTTCGCGGAGTCGTGCTGCCTCCCTACGTCCCTCTCCAAGTCAAAGTATTCCTGGAAGATGCGGAAGAACGCGCTTTCGCGCTCTGTGTCCAAGTCCTGAAGCATGGCAATAAAAAAGACGCGCGGATGCAACCTCGCTCCCGCGCGTCCTCAGAATATGATTCGAGTTCGGCTATTTTCCAGCCTTCAGCTCTGCAATCTCCGCCTCGAGCTTTTCCAGCTTCCCGAGGATGGCGTCAAGCTTGCCAGCCAATGGCATGTACTCGCTGACCTTTGCACTCTGCTCCTTCACGGTGGAGGCAATGCGCTCACGGGCGGCCTTGCCCTCGTCAATCAGCTTCTGGCGCAGCTCAGCCCTGTCCTCAACCTTCACGCCAACCTTGTCCAGGGTCTCCTTCACCAAGTCGTCAACCTTCCCACAGGCAAGAGACGCAACGCCAAGACCCAGGTTGAAACCCTCTTCCAAAAGATTCAGCATCATAATGACCTCCTTCGTTGAAATGAAAGAAACTTGAGACTCAAACCAAAAGAACAAAAACAGATCGCGTAAACGAGGAGAATATATCATTTTATTGAAGGTTTTGCAAATTTTACTGAAATCTTCGTGCAAATTCCGTAAAAAATGATACATTCTGCAATATGAAAAAGCCAAAGTCAACAAATCTCTCCATCCGAATGGAGATTGACCTCAAGAAGGAAGCGGAGGAGCTCTTCGGCAACCTGGGAATGAACCTGACGACCGCCTTCAATATCTTCGTCAGGCAATCATTGCAGGTCAAGGGGCTTCCCTTCTCTGTCCGTCTCCAGACCGAAATGAAGAGCGGCTCCGAAAAGCCGTCGGAGTCCTGCGACGAGTCGGAGGTCATTGATGCCCCTTCGGATGAAGGCAATCACGCAAGTGATTGATTTCCAAGTAGTTATAATGATATTGTTATAGTCGGCGTTTATTTGCCGCCCAGGAGTTTCAGTAATTCTCCGCATCCTTCGACGACATCTCTGTATGTTTCGTCGAAGTCCCCCGTATACCATGGGTCCGCGATGTCCCTGGGGTTTGGCGACCAGTCCAGGAGGCTGTGGATTTTGTGCTGTTCATCGGCTGGCAGCAACCTTTGCAGGTCTCGTCGGTTGTGCGCATCCATTCCGATGATCATATCGTATCGTCTTGCCTTTGCGGCTGTCAGGAGCCAGGCGGCGCGGTGTCCGAAGGGGATTCCCTCCTGCCGCAGCTTCCTTTTCGTCCCGGGGTGGATGTCGCCGCCGATTTCGTCGGTATGAAGGGCTGCCGACTCGACATCGACATCTTCGATTCCTGCGTGTCGCAACATGTCCTTCATGACGAATTCCGCCATTGGGCTGCGGCAGATGTTTCCGTGACAGACGAATAGAATCCTTGCCATGTTGATAGTTTGCCCTGCTGTCTCGGATGATGGCGGTTCAGACAAGAGGAAGGAGCCGACGTCTTTCGGCGCCGGCTCCCCCTGGTCTTTACTTCCGGCAACGGCCTAGTAGTGCGCCACCACCATCTGGTGGCATGAGAACTCATCGACCTTGAAGGTGATTCGTCCGTCCGGGAGTGTGTCGAAGGGCAGGGCGGTTCCCTGGGGTTCGAGGGTGAGTGACTTCACGGGCTTTTCCGGGAGGAATGTGACTTCCGTATTGCGCAGGGGCATGAGTTCCTCGATGACGATTCCGTTGCCCCAGAGTTCAAGCCCGTTGATTACCTTGTCGCCGCCACGGGGAATCACGTTGGCGTAGAGCAGGTGGATGACCGTGCGGTTCTCTCCCGCCTGGTCCATGACGCTGACGCGCGCGGTCGATGGCATGTTGCATTCCAGGCGCGGAGTGCCGCCAAGCGCAAGCTTCACTATCTTCCTGAGATACTCCGCGAAGGGAACGCATCCCCATCCCTTGTAGATGGTGAAGACCGGGTGCGCAAGGTAGGTGATGCCCTTGTATTGGACGCCGGAGATGTATTCCGTGGGGTCGGGGCGATACGGGGTGTGCTGGTGCGAGCAGAAGTGGAACCGGTCGGTCCTGTTGAAATATGGGTCGTAGATTTCACCAAGCGCCTTTGCGCCGGCCGCGGTCGCCTTGATGCGCTGGCTCGGCTGATACATGACCATCGGGGAGTCGATGTCAGTCCCCTGCAACTCGGGGACGGGAATCATGTAGTCGATCTTGTAGGGGCTTTCCCCGGAGAATTCGACGCCCATGTCGAAGAGGGGCTTGCCGTCCGCGTCAAGGCCGCTCCTGCCGGAGAGGAGCAGGCGTCCGCCATCAGCCAGGTAGGCGTCCAGCCTTGTCTTCAGCGCGGCGGGAATCAGCACGTCGTCTGGAATGACGATGAGCTTGTACTTGCCGAAGTCCGCCGCCATGTCGATGATGTCGAAGAGGAAGTGTCCTTCGAGGAGGACTCGCCCCGCGCCGATGTCCCCGTGGATGTCGCGGGCGGTGGTCGCCTCGACGGCCGCCTTTGTCAGAATCGCGATTTCGGCGACGTTCTTGACGTAGTCGCACCAGGGTTCCTTCTTTTCGACGTCCGCGAGTGCCTCGCCAATGATCCTGTATGTTGATTTGTCAAGCTTTCCGCATGGATGGAGCTGGTCTCCGATGCTGCATTTGGCGCCGAAGGCGAGCATTGCGTCGCACTCGTATTTGAGTGCGTTTGGATGCTTGTAGCCTCCGAATTCGCCCCAGGAGGTATGGAACTTGCCGGTCATGCCCAGGTAGTCATGGGAGAGTGTCTGGACATACTTTGCGGAGAGTGCAAAGTGGTCGTAGCCCCAGCCGCCCGTGGGCAGCGATTCCAGCTCAAGGTGGGAGAAGTTGTTGTCAAGGGTGGCGCGGTCCCCCGGCTTGACATGGCCGGAGTTGTGGAAGATCGGCATCTTCGGATCAACCGAAAGAACCGCCTCCGTGGTCATGCGGTAGTATCTCTCAAGACCCTCCTGCGCAACCTGCTGGAGATGTTCCGGATTGTGGGGGTCAAGACCCTTCTTCTTCATGATGTCGACACAGTTCTGGCAGGCGCAGGGCCACTGGCAGATGATGTCAAGGAAGATGCCATCGCAGTTGGGAAATTGGCGGATGACCTCCTTGATCTCCTCGCAAAGGTGCTCGACATAGGTGGAGTTGAAGCAAATCTTGTGGAACCCGGCGTCAAGGTTGCTCTGGGCGACGGGCTTCATGGTCTTGAGGTCGACGGGAATCGAGTCCCACTCGGGATGCTCGGCCGCCAGGGCGTCGTCAAAGCCCGCGGAGATGTAAATCGGTGCGTTGACGTCTATTTCCTTGCATGCGTCGAACTGGGCGCGCAGCAGGTCGTAGTCAAGGTGCGGATGACGATGCCCAACCTCGGTGTTGTTGTAGTGCCAGCCATGGTGGCACTTCGCAAACAGGGTGATGGAGTTGACATGGGCGGCCTTCAGGGTCGACTGCCACTCCTCCTTGTCGAAACGCTCGCCAATGCCAGGAATCTCGCCAGAGGTGTGAAAGTCCAAATGAACCTGGCGAAAACGAAGATGATGGGGTTGCGGACGAAGTGACATGGTGTCGAGGCTCCTGATCTTCGGAATGGTGGATGGTGTGGATGGGTTGACTTCCAAAAGAAGAATGACAAGGCAAATACCACGCTTAATGTAGCACCCGGCGGACTCGTCACGCAAGAAAAATGCCTCCAGGAGCGCCACAAGCCCGCCTTGCAGTCGACTGAACCGAGATTATCTTATGCACTCCCTCCAATGAAAGGCAATTCTATTGGGTGCCCGTAGCTCAATTGGATAGAGCGTCAGCCTCCGGAGCTGAAGGTTACAGGTTCGATCCCTGCCGGGCATACCATTCTATCTTGTTGCTTCTGTACAGGTTGTGATTTTATAAAAATACCCTGGCTTCCATATTGGTCGGTTTTTTAGGCGGGGGGGCGCGACGATGCTGCAAGCCCTGTGTAGGCATCACTGCTGCATTTAGGCGCCGCCCAGCCCGCCCGTCCTGCCTCCCACGCTTTCGCAGTACCTCGCGCTGTCGTCAAGTTTCCGCGGGGTCGAGGGAGACGACGCACGGCGGCTCTTCATGCGCACCAGGGCGTCCCGCTGCCTGGATGCGTCCCTGTGAGTCACCCTCCCGCCGTCCATCTCGTAGGATTAGACGTCGCTCTCGATGTCGCGCAGGATGTCCCGCTTGTCCGCCACGTCGAAAAAAAACGGTCGCATTTTCGGTATATACGGAGCGGCATGTTTTTTCACTGCCTGCGTATATATGCGAGCGCCCGAAGGGGGGGAAGGCAGAAAACAAAAAAGGGGCTATCTTATCTTCGTTATATGTAATGGGAGATTTTGATATTCAACAAAGCTAGGAGGAAAGAGATGAATAATCCCGGAAGAACACTGTTGCGGACTCCTAGCGACCCTATGCTATTCGGGCTTGAGGGGATTCGCGAGAGGCTGGCAAACAGAAGGAGGCGTCTCCGCGAGAAGTACGGCATTGGTGACGCGACGACCGACGCGGAAAACATAAACACCGACTTTCTCGCCGTCTACATGCATATTAGGAATGCTTTTGATGCTGTAAAAAATGAAAAATAGCCAGGCCGCACCGTCAAAATCGCACAACGGCACAGGATTCCTTGTTGCGAGTCATGCGTCCGTTACCTGGAATCCAGGCAGAAAGTCAACTCTCTGAAAAGCTAAAAAAATGAAGAGATACCTTGTAAAAGTCAAGACATTCGACGCAAGCCTGTATGAAGTGCTAGATAGATACACTGGGAAGTACTATGATGCATGGGTCTTCTGCATAGCATTCCGGGACTATCCTGGCACATTGGAGCAGCTGGCCGCAGACATCGAATTCACAGAGGAATCGATAGACAATCTTAACACCTACGGTGTAAGGTACTACGTTGCCATGAATGAAACTTGGAAGGCTCCATGGGTTTATATGGAACTCAATGAAGAAGGGTTATTTGAGAAGGAGTGGCGAGAAGAACAAAAGCAAAGGGAAATCGTCGCATGCCTAGGATAGGCATGTCAAGACTTCCCCATTCCTCCCGCCAGTGCCTTGAAGATTTCCGCCGCCTCCTTCGGGGTCGCCACTGTCGCCGCCCGTCCTGCCTCCCGCATCCTGTACGGATTGAAGTCCGCTGACGACAACAAGTTGAAGGAGGTCAAAAGCTGAATATTTATCACTTGAACCTGTGTATGTAGCCATTTCCGTGTTAAATTATAAATGAGTTCCACAAGAGCACAGAGGAGGTGAAAATGGAAAAGCAGTTTAGAGTTTATGTCACAAACTGGCGAGGCGGTGGAAACTTCTATGTCAAGGAAAGTAAAACAGGGAGGAAGATGGGATTACTCTTTGGATCTGTTCGCAAAAAAGTCATTGATGCGCTTAAGGATCCGGAAAAAGCCAAGGATTCTTTTGATTACATCGTGGAGATCCCTGGCGAACCAAATCCAATTCCTACTTTTGTCGAGCGC
>URJM01000058.1 GCA_900548225.1 uncultured bacterium | reverse complement strand
CGGAGGGGATCCCCGCCGCCACGGCCAGCTCCTGTTCAATCTCGGGAAGATGGCGGTGCCCGTTCACGCCGTAGGGACGCAGGCTCTCGTTGCACTCGGGGAAGATGTAGTCGCCGGAAATCTTGCGGCCAGCGCCTGTGACGCCTGACATCGACATGGCGACAATCCCCTCGGGGGAGACCAATCCTGCGCGAAGGAGCGCCATGCAGGGCAGGAGAATGCTTGTCACGTAGCAGCCGGGGTTTGCGACAAGCTTCGCTCCCGCAAGCTGGTCGCCGTAGACCTCGGACAGGCCGTAGACCGCCTCGGAAATCAGTTCAGGGGCGGGATGGGGCATCTTGTAGTATCTCTCGTAGATGGATGGATCGCGCAGGCGGAAATCCGCCGACAGGTCGATGACCTTGCACCCGCGCTCAAGCAGTGGCTTCGCATACTTGGAGGCAAGGCCATTCGGCAACGCCAGGAAGACTACCCGCGCAAGGCGCGCCACCTCCTCGACATCCGGTTCGATGAAGGTCAATTCGCTCTCCATGTATCTGGGAAATACCTCCCCGACACGCTTGCCGGCGTTCTCGCGGCTGGTAATGGCTGTCAGCTTGACGCCTGGATGGCAATGCAGAAGACGAAGCAGCTCCTCGCCTGAGTAGCCGCTACCGCCAATGATGGCGACAGGTATGGGTTCCATTGTGGTGAAAGGGAAGGTTGGGTGGGTGGAAAAGGAAAGGGAAGTATTGCGTTGCAGAACGGGCGATGCGGTGCCAGCAACCTAGGCAAGTCCACCGCCGGTGCGGGCTTCATCCGACCAGGCGATGCGGTGCCCCATAGGCTCTGCCGGGGGAAAACGGCCGAAGAAGCAGTGGGTTCCACGCGCGCGTACGCCCGCGCGCATTTTCCTCCGGATGGTGGGTACGGGGTGGGCGGTCGGGGGAATTATTGAATTCCCCCGACCGCCCACCCCAAGGTAGCCCCCTTTTCGCCAGATTTCAAGCCTACGGCATGAAGGTCATAAAAGTCATTGGAGCGTAGCTTTTGACCTTGCCGCGTGGGGCACTGTGGGTTTGCGGCCATGGCAGACATGTGGCGTGGTCTTTGACCCTTGCGCTGACAGGGAGTCCCCATGCGTCTCCATGCCAGGAAGGCGACTTGAAGTGCGCCTCTGATGGCAGGGCACCCTTGTCTCCAGGTGCTTGCGTCCAGGGAATCCTTTCCGTTGTCGCTTGTTTCTGCCGGGGTGGTTGGGGAGAAACCAAAAAAGGAACGAGTGCCATTTGGCGACCCGTTCCTTTTTGGTATTGCTTGCGCAGTCCTTGTCTTGGCTGGACTAACGCTTGCTGAACTGGAAGCGCTTGCGTGCTCCAGGCTGACCTGGCTTCTTACGTTCCTTCTCGCGGGAGTCGCGGGTGAGCATTCCGGCCTTCTTGAGAGGCGCGCGGAGAGCCTCTTCGGCCTTCTCGAGCGCGCGGGCGATGCCATGGCGCAGCGCTCCGGCCTGTCCGACCTCACCGCCGCCATTGACGGTTGCGTAGATGTCGAATTCGCCGGCCTTGCTGGTCAGGACGAGGGGCTGCTGGATGAATCCACGGATGGACTCGGTGGTGAAGTAGTCGTTGAACGCGCGGCGGTTCACAGTGATCTTGCCTGTGCCACGGGTCATGCGGACACGGGCGCTGGCGCACTTGCGACGACCTACGGTCAGAATCACATCGCTAGCTTCTGGCATAGTGTTCTATCTTTCCTACAGGGTGGATGATTTGTTAAAACTGGTTCTTCAGCGTCAGAGGCTCTGGACCCTGCGCGGCGTACTTGTGCTCAGGCATATCGCCCGCGTAGACCTTGAGCTTGCGGAACTGGGCGCGTC
The DNA here is from genome assembly GCA_900548225.1 of uncultured bacterium. Classification (GTDB taxonomy): domain Bacteria; phylum Verrucomicrobiota; class Lentisphaeria; order Oligosphaerales; family Oligosphaeraceae; genus UBA1724. The sequence continues at coordinate 11,014 of URJM01000058.1, read as the reverse complement.
CCAGCTTGCCATCGGGCATCATTCCCCAGACGGCGCGCTTGATGATTTCCTCGGGATGCTTTTCGCGCATGACATCTGCCTTGGTGCGCTTGAGGCCGCCGACCCAGCCGCTGAAGTCCTGGTATTCCTTGTCGGTGGACTTGCGGCCAGTCATGACCACCTTTTCGGCATTGGTGACGATCACGTAGTCGCCGGTATCCAGGTGCGGGGTGTAGATGGCCTTGTGCTTGCCGCGCAGAATCATTGCGATCTGGCGGGCCATGCGGCCGAGCACCTGGTGGTCGGCGTCTACAATCCACCACTTGCGCTCGATCTCATTTTCCTTGGGGAGAAAGGTTTTCATTTTAAGAAAGACGATATGAGTTATTACAGAAAAATTCCAGTTTTTTAGGCGAGTCTCCTAATTTAGCGCGACTTCGCGTTTTTTCAAGCCCTTGCGGGGGGCTAATTCGGGATTCTGCCGAGCATTGTCCACGGGCGTCCGGAGCGAACCGCGAAGAGCAGGTAGCCGATTTCCGCCTCCATTGGCGCGGACGGATGTGTTTCGACGCGGGGTGGTTCGTCGCAGAGTGCCAGTGCGAATTCGTTCATTCCGTCACCGAGGATTGTTGCGGTTGCGCTTCCCCGTGCCCCGATGGCCGTGAGCTGGTATGGGGCTCCAGGCATTTCCTCGAAGGCGCACGCCGCGTCGTTGCCGTATGCCGACAGCCAGTTGAGGAGTTCCTCGTCGCGGAGGCGTTCGAAGATTCCGAGTCCTTCGGGCTTTGTGAGCTTGAACTGCTGCATGGCTCCGAGGACGCCGCTGGTGATGACCTCCTTCAGCCGTGCCATCGCCCACTCGTAGCGCCAGGAGCCAAGCCAGCAGACCTGGATGTGGCGTCGTTTCGCGGCCGCGCAGAGCCTCTTGAGGGACTCGTGTGTTTCGCCGCCGAGCCCGACCAGGGCGAATGGGAGCTTCTCCTTGAGGAGGGCCTTGATCAAATCCTGGCGTCCTTCGGGGTCTTCGTCCGCAATCGCGGCCCGTGCCCCCGAGAGGATTTCGGCATAGTCGTCGTCGGGGTTGACGATTTTGACGTCGTTTCTCTTATAGACGGCTCTGCTGCATGGGGAGAGCGGGTTTCTGGTGAAGTAGATAATGTCTTCTTTCATGTCGTCTCTGTCCGTCTGGCTGGTTTTGTTTGTTGTATGTAACCTATTGCAATTCAAGTAGTTATGAAATATGGCACCTGGATTGTGCGTCTTAGAGCTCGAGGAGATTCATTCCTGTTGGGGCTGGCGCGGGGCCGATTGCGAACTCGTTGTATTCCCTTGACAGGAGGATTTCCGCGGCCTTTTGGACCTGTTTCAGTGTGACGGCCTGGAACTCCTCGAAGTTCTTCTGCATTCTTTCGTTTCCTCCGTTTGCGAAGAGGCTTGCCCTGCAGGATGCCGCTGCCGAGTCTGGCCTGAGCGGTGTCAGGAATGGTCCCAGTGTCTGGAGGACAGTCCGGTTCACCTCTTCCTGTGTGAACGGGTGTTTATCCAGGTATTCCCCGATTTCATCGAAGGCATTGAATGTCTTTTTGCAGTGCGGGTCGTCGTGGGAGTATAGGAATGCCAGCGACCTGTCGGACTTGTACTGGACTCCTCCTCCGTATGCTCCTCCCTTGACGCGGATTGCGTCCCAGAGGTATCCGCTGGTGAGGATGCTTGCGGCGACGGCGAATGGCTTCGAGTCCGCTTCGGCCCTATGTGGCGCCCTGTATGCGCGGACATTTGTGTGGACCAGCGTATCCACCCGCAGGTATTCCCTGCGTTCCGACCGTGGGAACCTATCGAAGGCCGTGTGGAACTCCCCCGGGATTTGGAGGAAGAGCGGGTCTGCGTCCATTGGCGTGTCCGCGGCCTTCCAGAGTCCGGCGAGCCTTTCCATTGCCTTCCACGCTTCGTCGTCGCCCGTGACGGCTCCTGCCGCAACGGCCGGGATTTCCAGGAACCACCTTGCCAGGAGCGCGAGTTCCTCGGCGAGGCTGTCCATGCCGTTCACCCCGAGTCCGGCGAGCTTGTGTGTCATTTCGTATCCAGGCAATCCGTGCATCAGGCATGCGCAGATTGACTCCGGCGTCATGAAGCATGCCGCGTGTGCGGTGGCGATGTTCTTGTTTGCCCTGGTGTGGAGCGCAGCCGCCCCCTTTGCGTCCATTGCCTTGAGAACATCGTCCATCTTCTTCCGTTCGGAGAAGACGATTTTCGTGAGTTGCCTGACGAGCAGGTCGACTGCCTCGGAGAAGTGCCTGTCGAGTGCGGAGAGTTTGATGACGAGTGACAGTGACGACGGGTTTTTGCTGTCGAGTGGAGTTCCCGTGTCGAGTGACACGCTGAAATCCGCCCCGATTGTGGCCCAGTCAGATGCGACCAGGTCGTATGTCCGTCCTTCGACGCCGAGGGTTCCGAGGAATCCGATGAAGTATGGCAGTGCGCGCAGTGCCTTCAGTGGCACTGAGGATGCGTCCAGCGTGATTTCGATGCGGCTGATGCCGTCCGTGAGTCCATTGCTTCGCCTGTACCGCAGTCCGTTTGGGAATCGTCCGTCCGTGTATGGGATTGGGGTTGCCTTTTCTGGCAGGTCGTTTCTGTGGAGTACGGGGATTGTTGCGAGTGCCTCAGGCGAGTCCTCCCTTTCGGCGCTCTCCTGGAGTTGCCTTTGGAGGAGCCTGACCCGTTCCCTTGTCCGTGGCGACCAGTTGCCGAGCCGCCTGGCGAGTTTTCTTGCGAGTGCCTCGTCCTCGTGTTGCTTGAGCGTGGCGTCGGGGACCATTTCGATGCGTACCCGCCTTGGGTTGTCGATGAGCCACTTCTGGATGAGCTCCTCCAGCATCCGCGGGTTTTCGTCAAGCATCTCCTTCATCCTCGGGATTTCGGTGGACTGCCTCAGGAGGGAGTATGGGTCGTCGGAGTAGACCCAGGCGCCCATGATGTCCTCGACCATGTCGTAGATGTAGTCCTTGCCGATTGACTGGTTGAGGGTCTGGAAGCGGGCGAGGGCGCCCTTCACGTACTCCTTCGGGAGGCCGTTCTTGACGCACCCGCGCAGAGTCTCCATGGCGACCTCCTCGACGCGGTGGAAGTCTTCGGGGGCGACGCCCCGCATTCCGATGGTGAAGCTGGTGTATTTGGTCTCGTTGTCGTAGCCGCCGCCTATGGGCGCAAGTCCGACATTCGACTCGATGAGCGCCTTTGAGAGTGGTGCGCCGGAGTTTCCCAGCAGGACGACCTCCAGCACCTGGAAGGCGATGTCCAGGCGTGGGTCGCGGCTTTCGTCCAGCCGCCATGAGACGGCGACGATGCCCCTGCCTGTCCTGGCGGTCTCGGGGTCGGGAATGAAGCCCGCGCGTTTTACGGCCGGCGCGTCGGGTGCGGGAACCGCCGGCGCGGAGTTCACCGTGGATTCCTTCGCCGGTCTTGCGCCTCTGGCGAGATCCTCCTGGAGGTGCCGTTCCAGCACCTCGAGCTTCTCCTCGGTTGGAATATTGCCGTAGAGGAGGACCTTTGCCACGGAGGGATTGTAGTGGGTCGAGTGGAACTCCTTGAATGCCTTGTAGGTGAGGGTGGGAATCTTCTCCGGAACGCCGCCCGAATCGTAGCGGTACGGTGTGTCGGGGAAGAGCGCCTCCTGCGTCAGGCGTGCCATCGGGGTGAGGGGATTCGAATAGTATCCCGACATCTCGTTGTGGACAATCCCGTTGATGGTGAGGGTCTGCCTGTCCCCTTCGCCGTGGATTTCGTAGTGCCAGCCTTCGCGCCTGAACAGCTCGGGGGTGAGGAGCGGGTGGAAGACCGCGTCCCAGTAGACCTCAAGCAGATTGAAGTAGTCCTGCCGGCAGCAGGTGGTGAATGGATAGAGTGTCCTGTCGGAGTATGTGCAGGCGTTCAGGAAGGTGGCCACGCTGGATTTCAGCAGACAGACGAATGGGTCCTTCACAGGGAAGCGCCGCGATCCCTCCAGCACGGAGTGTTCCACGATGTGCGCGGCGCCGGTGTCATCCTCGGGGACTGTCGGGAAGCAGACCACGAAGAGGTTTTCGGGGTCGTCCGCCTCGAGGCTGATGACTTCGAGGCCGCAGTCGTGGCGATATCGCTTTGCGACCAGCCTGCGGTCTGGGAAGGGCGTTGTGCTGACAAGCGCAAACATCTATGCTGCAAGGAATAGGTAGAAGATCGGTCGGCGGGGAATCTCCCGCCCGGGCTAAAAAAAAGCCGGCAGTCCCGAACGGAACGGCCGGCTTCCCAGGCAGGAACCTACTGCGCGTCAGCGGCTGGAGCCTCGGCCTTCGCCTCTTCGGCGGGGGCTTCGGCTGGCGCATTGGCGGCGGCAACCTGCTCGTCGGTCTCGACGAAGGAGAGGATCGCCATTTCGGCTGCATCTCCGATGCGCGGCCCGAGCTTGATGATGCGGGTGTAGCCGCCCTGGCGGTTCTTGAATCCAGGGGCGACGACGTCGAAGAGCTTCTTCACCTTGTCGGTCTGGTGGAGCTTGGCGACGGCCAGTCGGCGGGCGTGGAGGTCTCCGCGCTTGCCAAGAGTGACCATCTGCTCGGCCAACTGGCGGATGCGCTTGGCGCGGACCAGCGTGGTCTTGATCTGGTTGTGCTCAATCAGGCTGCAGACCGCATTGGCCAGCAGTGACCTCACGTGGGCGCTGCTGCGGTTGATCTTGAATGTTGCGACGCGATGTCTCATGTGGGGTTACTCCTTCGTATTCTTCTGCAGCTGCTCGGCCAGGATGCGAGCCAGCTCGTCTTCTACATTTTTGCTCACCTTCATTCCGAGGCTCAGGTTACGGTCCTGGAGCTTTTCCTTGATTTCCTCAAGGGACTTCTTGCCGAAGTTGCGGCACTTCAGCATCTGTGCCTCGCTGCGCTGCACCAGGGTGCCAATGCAGTGGATGTCCTCCTGGTTGAGGCAGTTCTCCGAACGGACCGAAAGTCCCAGGTCATTCACATTGGCCCTCAGAAGCTCAAGCAGGGCCTTTTCCTCCTCGTTGAGGATTATGCCGCGGCTTGCGACAGCCTCGCTGTTCTCGAATTCGAAGACGGCGAGCTGCTCGCGCAGGATTGCCGCGGCGCGCATGACTGCCGCCTTCGGGGCGATGCGGCCGTCGGTCGTGACCTCAAGTTCGAGGCGGTCGTAGTTCGTGTTTTCGCCGACTCGGCTTGGCTGCACGTCATAGCGGACCTTCTCGACTGGGTTGAAGAGGCAGTCGACGGGGATTGAGTTGAGGGGCTGGTCGTCGCGCTTGTTGCGTTCGCTGGGGCGGTAGCCGCGTCCCTTCTCAAGATCCAGTTCGATGCGAAGCGGGTTGTCCTTGCGGTCTGCGGTGAGGGTGAAGAGCTTCAGGTCCTTGTTCAGGACTTCGGCGACGCCATCCTCCTTGATGCTTGCGCCGGTGACTTCGCCCTTCTTGGAGGCGACGAGCTCCAGGGTGCGGGGCAGGGAGCCCTCGCAGCGGAACTTGAGCTTCTTGATGTTCAGGATGATCTCCATCACATCCTCCATCACGCCTGGAATCGGGGTGAACTCGTGGCTGACGCCGTCAATGCGGATGCAGCTGACGGCGACGCCCTCCATCATCGTCAGAAGGACTCTGCGAAGGGAGTTGCCGATTGTGTGGCCGAAGCCATTCTCCCAGGGCTCGGTGATGAACTTGGCGTAGCGATCGGTGGCGGTCGCCTCGTCCATGACCATGGCCTCGGGCATTTCAAAGTTTTCCAGTCCTGCCATTTGGGAAAATTCCTCCTTTGGTTTATGACACTTGGTTGCTTTTCGCGGTGTCTATTCCTTCGGTGGGCGCCAGGAATCCGATTCTCGGAGCGGCTGGATGCCGCGGTTCCCCTGGCGCCAAGCGGCAGCGGCTGGCTACACGCGGCGCTTCTTCGGTGGGCGGCAGCCGTTGTGGGGCAACGGGGTGACGTCGCGAAGAACGGTGATTTCAAGGCCGGCGAGGGCAATGCCGCGGATCGCGGACTCGCGACCCTGGCCAGGTCCCTTGACCTCGACCTCGACCTCCTTCAGTCCGTAGGTGAGCATCGCCTTCTTGGCGGCGTCGCCGGCGATGATCTGCGCGACATAAGAGGTGCTCTTGCGGGAACCCTTGTAGCCAAGCTTGCCGCCCGTGGACCACGAAAGGACGTTGCCCTGTGGGTCGGTGATGACGACGCGGGTGTTGTTGAATGTGGAGTCGACATGCACGACGCCGGAGAGCACCTGGCGCGCACCCTTGGCGCGGCGGCTCTGGACTGCGGTGACTGCATTTGGATCCGCCAGAATCTGTTCGGCGGTTGGGACGGAGGCGGGAGCGGCGGCCGCTGCGGCGGCGACCTTTTCCTTGGACTCTTCTGCCATGGTTCTTTTTCTCCTGGTGGGACGGTTTCTAGGCCGCCCTCATAAATTTTGACAAAGGTGGTTGATGAACTCCTCGGCTAAATGGAGTAGTGCCGGAGGGCGTCTTTGCGTCCTCTGGGCTACTTCTTCTTCGCCGCAGTTGCCTGCTTGGCCTCCGCCGCAGAGGCGGCAGTCCTGCGCTCGGTACGGTCGCGGATTGCGCCGACGGTCTTCTTGGAGCCCTTGCGGGTACGTGCATTGGTGCGTGTTCTCTGGCCGTGGACGGGCAGGTTCTTGCGATGGCGGGTGCCGCGGTAGCTGCCGATGGCAATGAGTCGGCGGATGTTGTTCGCAACCTGGCGGCGGAGATCGCCTTCCACCGTGTAGTCCTCGTGGAGGACGTTCAGGATGTTGGAGATGTCATCCTGGCTGAGTTCGGAGGCCTTGCGGACCGGGTCCAGCTTGGCCTTGACGCAAATCGCCTTGGCGATGGCGGGACCGATCCCATAGATGTACTGCAGGGAGATCACCGTCTGCTTGTTGTTCGGGATGTCGACACCGAGGATTCTTGGCATTTTCGGGTTTTCCTAACTTTTTTTGTTCGCCAGCCGTCATGACCTTGTGGGCAGGGCGGGCATTCACGGATTATGAGACAAATTTTGGGGATTGCGGCGTTTTGCGCACTGGGGTGCTAGCCCTGGCGCTGCTTGTGTCGTGCGTTCTTGCAAATCACTCGAATGACACCCGCTCGCTTTACAATCTGGCAGTTGTTGCACATCCGCTTGACTGATGCTCTGACTTTCATGGCTCTGGTTCCTTACTTTGTTGGGTTTTCCTGGACGGTCAGACGGCCGTCCCGATCCTTCCGGACTTCTGACCTGCGGCGGAGTCACCGCAGGTGCCTTTCTGTATGCGCGCAACCCGAACCGTATAAGTCCAACGGCGGCCGGAAACAAGCACCGCCAGGGCGCGGACGCGCGGAAAGTTGCTTAATATAAACGCAAGAAGGACTTCTGCAAGCCATCGCGGAACCGCCGTCGCGCGGGGCGGGGAGTGGGCGGGGGGATGGGCAGCGTGCCTTTTTTTGCATGAGGGCGCGTGCTTTTCCGGGGGGGGCCGGGGTTGCGCGCCCGCATCGCGTCCTCACTTCTTGCGATAGGATATTCTGCCCGTTGTGAGGTCGTAGGGCGAGATTTCGACTGTGACCGAATCACCCGCCAGGATGCGGATGTTGTTCTTGCGCATCTTTCCCGAGATGCCGGCGACCACTTCGTTGCCGCCGGAGTTGAGCTTGACGCGGAATCGGGTGTTCGGGAGGACTTCGACGACGACTCCCTCGAGTTTTATGCAGTCGGTGTCTTTGGGCATAGGGTAAGGATCTCCGGTTTGTGTTTTGTTATGAGGATCTGGTGTTCAAAATGCGCTGAAAGCGAGTGGTCCGCGGTGCGGCAGGTCCATTTGTCCTTCCTGTCGATGTCAATCTCCCAGGAGCCCACGTTCACCATTGGCTCGATGCAGATTATCATTCCGGGGACGAGCCGCGGGCTGCGCCTTCTCACCTTGAAGTTGGGGACTTCCGGGGGTTCGTGCATGTGCTGTCCGCATCCATGGCCCACCATGTCCCTGACGCAGCTGAATCCGGCGGATTCGACGACCCTTTGGACGGCGGCGCTGACATCGTTGACCGTATTTCCCTCGAGTGCCGCGTCGATTCCTGCGTAGAGCGACCTCTCGGTGGTTTCGAGCAGCCTTGCCGAGAGGGGGTCTGGGTCGCCGCCGGCGCAGACCGTCCGCGCATTGTCCCCGTAGTAGCCGCCGAGTTCGACGACGACGTCGATGCTTACAAGGTCTCCGAACTGGATGATCCGGTCGGCCCGTCCGATTCCGTGGACGACTTCGTCGTTCAGGGAGATGCAGACCTGCCGTGGGTATCCGCAGTAGTTCAGCGAGCCGCTTCTGCCGCCGGTTTCGCGGATGAAGCACTCTGCCAGGTTGTCGAGGTCCAGCGTCGTCATGCCTGGTTGCACGGCGTCGCAGAGCCTTGCGAGAACCTGCGCCGCCGCCTGGGCGGCGAGGCGCACCTTCTCAATCTGTGCTTCCTTGTAGATGGTGATATGTTCCACTTTTTGGAAAGGAGAAATGTGGGGAGTTGATGCGGCGGGCGGTGTTTCTTCGCCAGATGCCTTTAGAGTCCGAGGATTTTCGCGAGTGTGGTGTAGTTTTCCTCGATGGGTGCGTCGCAGTTCGGGGAGACCTTGAGTTCGCCGCGGTTTTTGTAGTATTCGATGACCGGCGCGGTCTGCGTATCGTAGATATGGAGGCGGTTGATGGCGGTCTCCTCCGTGTCGTCGGCGCGCTGGATCAGCGGGCTGCCGCACTTGTCGCAGACTCCTTCCTTTGCGGGCGGTGCGGTGAAGACATTGAAGCTGGCTCCGCACTCCTTGTTGGAGCAGAGCCTGCGGCCTGTCAGGCGTTGCATGAGGATTTCCCTCGGAGTGTCCACGAGGACGGCGACTCCGGTTTCGTAGCCGTGCTTCTTGAGGATTTCGGTGAGGCTTTCGGCCTGTGCGACCGTGCGCGGATATCCGTCAAGCATGACTCCCTTCTCCAGTGCGTCGCTCTTGGAGAGACGGCTGTCGACCATTGCGGTGACGATGTCGTCGGAGACCAGTGCGCCGGAGGCGATGAGTTCCTTGACAGTCTTTCCCAGTTCGGTGCCGGCGGCCATCTCGTCGCGTAGGAGCTGTCCGGTGGAGATGTGGATGACATTCGTCTTCTTGCAGAAGATTTCGCCGAGGGTGCCCTTGCCGGCGCCGGGTGCGCCCAGGAAGATGTAGGCTTTGGCCATGAGTTGGATTCTCCTTCTGTTTTTGGGTTATGTGGAGTGGGTTGAATCGGGTGTCTCCGGATGTGTCGCGTGGTGGTGCGCCGCGTTGCGGAGTCCGCGTGCATTGAGTGAAAGTTTATAAATATAAGGTAGCAAGCGTGCTTCGGAGGCGTCGTCAGCCATTGTCGCCAGTGGTGTCGGGCGGTGTGGCCGCGTCCAGGAGTTCCCTTTCCAGGGCGTCGAGCAGTCCATCCTCGGGGAGTGTCTGGACGACCTTGCCGTTGCGGAAGAGTATTCCGCGCCCGGCTCCGCCGGCGATTCCGAGGTCCGCGTCCGCCGCCTCGCCGGGGCCATTCACCTCGCATCCCATGACTGCAATCCTTCGGAACGGGATTTTGTATCCTTCGGCCAGCAGCCTGTCCAGGAGCGCCTCTGTCTTTTCGGCGAGTCCGATCAGGTCGATTCTGGTGCGTCCGCATGTGGGGCATGAGATCAGCTGCGGCCGTCCCGGGCGCAGTCCGAGTGCGTCGAGAATCCGGAATGCCGCGGCGATTTCGGCTTCTGGCGGAGCCGTGAGGGAGACCCGGATTGTGTCCCCGATGCCGGAGAGAAGCAGCGTCCCGATGCCGATTGCCGACTTCACGATTCCCGCCGCGGGGGTTCCAGCCTCCGTGACGCCCAGATGCAGCGGCCACTCCGAGATTTCCCGGAAGAGCCGGCATGCCTGTACCGTGGTCTCGATTGAGGAGGCCTTCAGGCTGACCTTAAGGTCGCGGCACCCCGCGTCCTCGAATAATCCGAGAAACTCCCGTGCGCTTTCGACCATCGCCCTTGCGCTGCGGCCGTATGCCGCCTCGGCCTTTGGCGAAAGGCTGCCGAGATTCACGCCGACTCGCACCGCCTTGCATGCGCCGGATGCGGCCTTGGCGACCTCGCGCATGCCGTCGAGGTTCTTCATGTTGCCTGGATTGACGCGTATGCCGTCCGCCCCGGCTTCCAGTGCCTCCAGTGCGAGCCGGTGGTCGAAATGTATGTCCGCCACGACGGGCATGGGGCTTTCGGCGCAGACCCGCCTGAATGAGGGGAGTGCGTTTGCGCAGGGTAGGGCGATGCGGACAATCTGGCAGCCGGCCTTCCTGAGGCGCCCGATCTGTGCCAGGGTTCCATCCACGTCCTCGACATGCGTGTTGCACATCGACTGGACAACTATGGGGGAACCGCCGCCGACGGCGACGCCGCCCACATGTATCTCTCTTGTCAAAATCCTCTTCATCTGCTGGTTTTCCCCGCTGCCTTCATCCAGACCCGCGGCTCGACGGTCTCTCCTGGATGCGACTGGAGCCACCGCGCAACCGCCTCCCGGGTGGAAATCCCCGTGTCGGTTGTCTGGCATTCGGCCTGGGACAGTATCCTCGTCAGGACATTGAAGCGCCCGCTTCCCGCGGCCGTATGCGAGTTCATCGCAAGCTTGTAGCGTTTGCCCTCCACGGGAGGCGACAGGTTCCTTCCGATGGAGACAATCACCGCGTCCTTGCCGTGGAATTCCGCAACTGCACCCCAGAGCCCGCAGTAGGCGGAGCTTTTGCGCTGTTCCCACTGTTCGGAGACAATCTGGGCCAGTTCCTCCGCGGTCACAAGGCAGGTGACAATAGTGTTCTCGTATGGGACGACCTCGAAGAGCCTGCCCCGTGTCACCTCCTCGCCGGCGGCAAGGCCGACGCGGGAGAGGGTTCCGTGAATCACGGCGTCGCATTTCGTCGCATCGGCAATCGCCTCGCAGAAGAGTTCCGACATGGGGCAGGAGACCCCTGGGCGGCCGCCGGCGGG
>URJM01000057.1 GCA_900548225.1 uncultured bacterium | reverse complement strand
CCCGCCGGCGGCCTCGTCTTCGGCCCACGCATAGTATGTGCGCGGATATTCAAGCCCCCCTGCGGGAGCCTCCGGCGAATTTCCCAGCGAGAGTATCTTCCCCCCTGCAACGGACGCACCGCATAACTTGTTGGAATTCAAGGAGTTATGTATTGAATACGGCGCAATGGGGATGATGAAGGCGGCGGCCGCCGCGGCTATGACTGCCGCCATTTGTTTGTTGCTTTTCCATCCTCTCCAGAGGATTAGCGCGGCCAGACCAGGCGTCCAGAGCAGTGCGTTTCCCCGTGTGAGGAGCGCTCCTGCGCATGCGGCTCCGAGGAGCATTCCCCATTTCCAGTTGAACTTCTGCATCAGCCGGACTGCCGCATAGAGCGTGAGCGCGGTCCAGAACGCGAACCAGACCTCCAGCAGCAGGAACGGAGTGTAGAAGACATGGAATTTGCTGACGGCGAGCAGAAACCCTGCAATGATTCCCGTGGTTTTTCCGAAGAGCCGCGCCGCCGTGTGCGTGGCAAGGAGGCATGTGAAGGCGCCGACGAGCGCCTGCAGGAGCATTGGCGGCCAGACGCCCCCCTTCGGGGAGAAGACGTATGCCGCGGGCAGGAATAAGGTGTAGTAGAAGGGCTGGTAGTCGAAGACGGCCGGCCAGTGCCCCTGCCGGATTTCAAGGGCGAGCCGGCGATAGGTCTCCATGTCGGTCACATCGGAGGGGCTGACGACCGAATGGGTCCCCGACAGCTGCCAGCAGACAATGAGCCGCACCAGGAGCGCGATCGCGAAAACCAGCCAGCACGCCTTCTTGAAATCAATCCGTTTGCCCCGCATGGATTCCGTGAAGAGGTTTGCCTATCCTATGACTGCCTGTGTTCCAGCAGGACCGCGGTCTCAAAGTGCGCGGTCCTCGGGAACATGTCGAAAAGGGCGAGCCTGCGAAGTTCGTATGGGCCTTCGGAGACGAGCTTCCTGAGGTCCCGGGCAAGCGTCGACGGGTTGCATGAGACGTAGAGAACCCAGGCGGGCTTGTTGTCGACAATCGCCTTCACCGTCTGTTCCTGGCATCCGCTTCTGGGGGGGTCGAGGACAACGAGGGTCTTCGTCTGGTCATATCGCGGCAGTGCCTTTGGCAACGCCTTTTCGGTTGCGTCCGTGACAATTTGGCATCCAAGGAGCTTTTGCTGGAGATTGTAGTCCGCCGCCTCGGTTGCCGCGTGGTCGTTCTCGATGAGGAGCCTCTCCTTGAATGGGTGTGTGAGCGCGCAGGCGAAGGTGCCGACGCCGCAGTACGCGTCCACCAGCGTTTCCAGCGGCAGCTCCCTCGTCCATTCGTCGGCGGTCTTGAGGAGTTGCGATGCGACCTTCGGGTTTACCTGCCAGAATGACCCCGTGGGGACTCTGTAAGGGACTCCGTTGAGTTCCTCCCGGAACCACCCCAGCTTGGCGGGGGAGAAGCCAAAGTAGTATTTGACCTCGCCGGCGGAGTCGATGCGGAGGGTGAGCGCCCCCGGCCTGTCGGCACGGGGTGACGCCCCAGGCTTGCCAGGCTTGCCCGCGGCGGGCTTGCCGCTCTTGTGCCGTCTGGCATTCGCCTTGCCCCAGTCGCTCTTGATGGCGGATGGAAGCATCTTGTTAAGCTCAGGACGCGCCAGGCGGCACCCGTTGATGCGCATGAAGGTCTTGTTGTCCAGCGCATAGTATCCGTAGTCCACGAGGGGCGGGTCCCCCGGCGCGACCTTCAGCGCATAAGCCTCGAGGCGAAGCTTGTTGCGGTAGCCGTAGCATTCGGGGGCGGGAAAGGCGGGCGACAGCTCGGGAAGGACGCTGAAGCCGCCAATCCGCTGGAGGCAGTCCTTAAGCTGCTTGCACTTTGCGGCAAACTCCGCCTCGTAGGTGAGATGCTGATACTGGCACCCCCCGCAACGGCCATAGTGGGGGCAGGCAGGCTCCTCACGGCCGGCGCCGGGAACGCTCAAGGCAAGAAGACGACCCTTCGCAAAGTTCTTGCGCACCTCGGTGACCTCCACAAGGCCCTGGTCGCCTACGGCGGTGAAGGGGACGAAGATGACGCCGTCGTCGGTGCGGGCGACGCCCTCTCCGCCAAAGGCAATGTCCTGGATGGTGACTGCGATTTGTTGACCGATATTCATAATATGCTGATACGCAAGTAGTTACATCAAAATTGCATTCAACGCCTCCATGGGAGTCGTCGTTGGTGCCGGCAATGTCTGGTATGGCCAGGGCAGTGGGTAGATTCTGTGGCAGAGCGCGGCCTCCTCGGATTCGCCATCCGTCGTGTCTGCCGGAGCTGGCACAAGGGGCTTTTCCAGGAGTTTCGCCGCAAGCCGGCAGAGCTGTATGAATTCCAGCCTGACGGGGCCTGCGCAGTCGATGACCGCGTTCTTCGCCTCGGGGGACGATGGAGCCTTCAGCGCGATGGTTGCCAGGTCGTTGGCGGCGATTGGCTGGACGAGCAGGCGTCCTTCGCATGCCAAGGGGACGGGTCGCCCCTCCGCAATCAGTTTCAGCCGCGGCACGCAGGGCGGGTAGAGGGAGAGCCCGCACTTGCGGTTCAGAATCATTGTCGGCCGGAGAATCGTCCAGGACGGGACTCCCGGGGAGTTGATGAACTCCAGTTCCGCGGCGCGGAGCATTCCGCATCGGCTGTCCTTGAACGGATCCACGGCGGGGTTGTCCTGGAGGGTCGGGAAGCTTCGGGCTCCCGGGTCGTAGACAAGGTCGTCGGAGATGAAGACGACATGCGCCTTGCCGTTTGCGAGTAAGGTGAGATCCTGCCGTGCATGGGCGGGGGAACCTCCCCCGCAGTCCACCAGGACTTCAAAGCGGGGGGTGCCGTTCTCGTCCCGCAGGAATTTCCTCGTCTTCTCCTCGAAGTCTGGCGAGTTGCGGTTTGCGACGAAGAGCTCCACTCCCCGCGGCAGGTCGAGTTCGCATTCGGCGAGGACGGAGACCTGGCAGCCTTCGCGAAGCGCGGCCGTGACGACGGCGCCCGTCAGCCCACGCCCGCCGCCTGAAATCACCAGCACATTCCTGAAGGAGGTGGTCTGGCTGCACTTCTCCAGGGACGGAAGCGTGCGGGGGTCAAAGGAGATGGAGTCCTGGCGCGCTCCGCCGATGACGTGCTTCGTCGCGGAGGTCTCTTGCGAGGAGCCAAGATTCATGTCCTGGATTGCCATCTTTCTTACCCAAGGAAGACGTTGTCTATCAGTCTTGTCTTTCCGATGTATGCGGCTACGGCGAGGAGTGACGGCACGTCGGCGGTCTCCACCGGCCTGAGGGTCTGCCGTGCCATCAGGTCGACGTAGTCGATCTGCTCCGAGTGCACTGCCTCAAGTTCGCGCCTGACGATGCCAGTGAGGATTCCGGCCTTTCGCTCGCCCTTTTCGTATGCATCCTTCGCCCGTGCCAGGCCCCTGGAGAGGGCGAGCGCGCGGGTGCGCTCCTCCTCCGAGAGGTATTTGTTGCGGGACGACCTGGCAAGCCCGTCGCCCTCGCGGACCAGGGGGGCCTCGATGATGCGGATGGGGACGTTCAAGTCCCTGACCATCCGCTCGATGACCAGAAGCTGCTGCGCGTCCTTGCGCCCGAACACCGCGGCATCCGCCATTGTGATGTTGAAGAGCTTGAGGCAGACGGTGCAGACTCCCCGGAAGTGGATTGGCCGGAAGGCGCCGCAGAGGGTCTTGGAGAGGGACTCCTCGTTGACCCAGCAGGAAAAGTCCGGGTCGTACATTGCGTCCGGCGCAGGGTGGAAGATTGCGTCGACCCCGGTCTCCTCGCAGAGCTGCGCGTCCCGTTCGAAGTCGCGGGGGTATTTGTCCAAATCCTCTGTCGGCCCGAACTGGGTGGGGTTGACGAAGATGCTCGTGACTACCTTCGTGGCGTTCTGGCGCGCCAGGCGAATCAGTGAAAGATGGCCCTCGTGGAGATAGCCCATCGTGGGGACGACCGCAATCGACTCCCCGTTGCGCTTCCAGAGGGCGGCCTGCGCCTGCATCGACTTGGCATCGGTGAAGATTTCCATAGTCGGCCTAGTCCTCCTTCCTGGGGGCGCAGGAGACCGAGTTGCCGTCGGCAGGGAAGACGCCCTGCTGGACTTCGGAGACGTATTCGCGGATGGCGCCGACTGCGATGTCGTTCACGTTGGCGTAGGACTTGGCGTGGCGCGGGAGGTATCCGTCCCCCCCGTATCCCAGCAGGTCGGCAAGCACCTGCACCTGGGCGTCGGTGCCGGGACCCGCGCCTATGCCGATTGTGGACGCCTTGACAAGGGACGTGATCTCCGCCGCAAGCTCCCGGGGGACGCCCTCGAGGACGATTGCGCAGCACCCGGCCTCGTCAAGGGCCTGCGCGTCCGCGATGAGGGCATCGCGCTCCTCCTGCGCCTTCCCGTGGATGCGGTAGCCGCCGTCCTTGAGGACCGACTGCGGAAGCAGTCCGATATGGCCGACGACGGGGATGCCGGTCTCGATCATTCTGCGGATGACAGGAAGCATCGGGCGACCGCCCTCCAGCTTGACCGCGTCAGCCCCGCACTCCTTGATGTAGCGTCCCGCATTTCTGACGGAACCCGCCAGGTCCTCCACCTGGTAGCTCAGGAATGGCATGTCTCCCACGACGAAGCACTTGTCACTGCCTCGGCGCACCGCGGCCGTGTGGGAGATTGACTCCTCCAGGGTGACGGGGATCGTGTTGGAGTATCCGAGGACAGTGTTGCCCATGGAGTCTCCCACCAGCAGCATGTGGACTCCTGCTTCCTGCGCCCAACGCGCCGTCGCCGCGTCAAAGGCGGTGAGCATGACTGCCTTCTCGCCTCGCCTCTTCATCTCCTGAAGCGTGCGGACGGTGAATTTCTTTTCCATTGTATCTCCTTTAAGGGGACGGTGTTGTCGCGCACCGCAGCGACAGCCGCGGCGTCTTGTCGGCGACGACCGTCGATTTCCTAAAATTCCTTGCCGAAGTAGATTTTGTATATTTCGGCGGCTGCGGCATCTCCTTCAAGGCTGGCGGCCTCCAGTATCTTCCGTGCCTTTTCGCGGTCCTGGGGGATTCCGTTGCCCTGGAGGTAGCATATTGCGACCTGGAGCCTGGCGACCGAGTCCTGGGAGGCGGATGCCTTGTCGAGGAGTTCGACTGCGCCCTTCGGGTCGGGGCCGAAGCCCGGGGTGCCTGCGGCGACCATCGTCGCCAGGCGCGCCTGTGCGATTGCCAGCCCTGCGTCCGCCGCCTTCTGGAGCCATTCCCGCGCACGCGCCAGGTCTTCGCGGGTGCCGCGCCCGTCCTTGAAGCACATCGCCAGTTCGTACTGCGCCAGGGAGTCGCCTGCCTCGGCTGCAAGTAGGTACTGCTCGAATGCGAGCAGGTCGTTCTTTTCGACGCCGATGCCGTCGCGGAAGCAGTTTCCCAGGCAGTATTGCCCGCCTGGGTATTTCCCGTCGGCGCTGATCTTGAACCAGTGGAATGCCAGCGACATGTTCGATGCCGTCCCGATGCCCTCCTGGTAGCAGACCCCCAGCTTCGCCTGCGCCTCGGGGTCGCCGCTGTGCGCCGCCAGCGTCAGCCAATTGAAGGTCTCCCTGTAGTTCCTGGCCGTCCCGATGCCCTGCTGGTAGCAGTCCGCCAGACGGACCTGTGCGCGGACATTTCCCGCCTCGGACGCCTTGAGCAGGTAGGCGACGGCGGCCTCGCCGTCCACCCCGACTCCATATCCGTGCAGATACTGCAGCGCGACCTGGAGCTGGCAGGTGTCGTCTCCGCTGTCCGCAAGCATCTTGTAGTATTTGAATGCCAGTTCGGGCTGTCCCTGGGCTTCTGCGATGACCGCGGTCTTCAGCTGTGCCTCCGGGACTCCGTGGTCTGCCGCGTATCGGTACCATTCGAAGGCCTTGTCGGGGTTTGCCTTCTTGACCCCGAAGCCGCCGTCGTAGCAGATGGCCACGTTGTACATAGCCTCGGGATTCCCGTTCTGGGCGGCCTTCGCAAACCACATGAACGCCTTGTTGTAGTCCTGCTTGACTCCAACCTGCCCCTCGAAGTAGATCTTGCCCAGGTTCAGCTGCGCGACGGGGTTGCCGCCTTCGGCCAGCTCAATGACGCGCTCGACGGAGATGTCGTTCTTGTCGTCCTTCTTCGGGTAGACTTTCTTTGACTGGTCGCCGTCGGTCGGGATGAATCTGCTGTGCGCCGGGGGGGGGGCTCGATAGGAGTGGCCTCCTTCTTGCCAAAGGGCCACCACCAGGAGGCGCAAAGTTGGAGGCTCGTCAATAGCACGAGCGCAACCGACGCACAAATGCGAATATGTTTCTGAGGCATCTTGCAGACAGAATGACAAATAGGGTGGAAGTCAACTATGTCTGCATAATGTAACTGCCATTCAGGATATCAGGCGCCAACCACGCAGCGGGTTGCGGGCGGCGCCAGCGAGTTTTTCGCGGTGTCCTGCCGCTACTCCTCCGGGGGGACGGAGGAGTTGCCGGGTGCTTTGCCGCACTTTGGCGGCATGGGCGGAGGCGGCGCCGTGAGGAAGAAGTTTAGCTTCTGCCTCACGATTTCATCGCGGTTCGCCTGGATGATTTCGAGCTGCTTTGTGGCGTAGTCGATTTTCTTCTTCGTCGCCTCGACAGTCCAGTCCAGCATCTCCTGGATTTTAGCCTCGAGCTCCTTTGTGAGCCGCGACTTCTCCTCCTCGTCCTTGCACTCCTGGATTCTCTTGGCAAGGTGCCAGCAGTCCATGTCCAGCTTCATTTGCCTTCGGTCGAACTCCCTGCGCTTTGGCGGCAGGAGCCTTTCGATTTCCTTGCGGAATGCCTCCCGGTCCGTCATGCGGAGATTTTTGAGGCGTTCATATTCGGCGGGATTGGTCCGCTTGAGTTCCTCGAAGAGCTTTTTCGTCTCATGGAACATTTGCCGGTGTTCTTCTGCCCAGGGTGGCGGCGGTCCGGGCGGCATCAGCACGGTTGGAGGGTGGATGGCCGCATCCGCCGGGGTGGTGGGCGCGTCCTGAGCGAAGGCCGCGCCCGTGAATACGAGCGCCGCCGCTATGATGGATATGAAGGTGTGTCGCATGGCGGTGGCGTCAATAGAGGTCTACGACTAGCATTCCGAGTTCCAGGTTCATTGCCGACAGGTCGCTGTTGATGAGCGAGAGTTCGGTGTCGAGGAGGACATCGTCGTCCCAGGTGGCATTTGCGTCCGCGATTGTGTCGCCGTGCGTGACGGTTATCCCCTTCGCGGGGTCGTGCGGGTCGTTTCTGCGGGTGCTCACGAAGAGGATTCCTGCGATGAGCGCGACTGCGGCTGCGGTGGAGCACACCCATCTCATCCAGCGGTAGGCGAGGAGCGTCTTCCACGAAGCCTCCATTCTTGTGGCGCGGAGTTCCTGGTGGCAGAGCATCAGGGTGGACCTGTCGAGTTCGGGAGTCGGCGCCGGGACGCTGACGGCCTCGAGGGTCTCCTGGAACTCCCTGCATTCGGTACACGCCCTGAGATGGGCGGCAGTCTCCTCCGGAAGCGGGGCGCGGCTCTCCTGTGCAAGCAGAAGCTGCATTTGGATTTCCTGGCAGTTTTTGTCGCTCATAGGTGCTCCGAAAGGATTTTCTTGAGATTGATTACTGCGTATCGCATCCTGCCGAGGGCGGTATTGATGCTCACGCCCTGCCTGATGGCGATGTCCTTGAAGGGGACTCCCTGGTTTCTGAGCTTCAGGACTTCCAGCTGCTCCTTCGAGAGTGTCGCGATTGCGCGGTCGAGCGCCTCCACGAATTCCCTGCGTGAGAAGACGCTTTCGGGTGAGGGCAGGTTGGAGGTGATCGTCTCCGCCAGGTCGCTGACAGGGTCGGAGTCGTGTCCCCGGAAGAAGTCCATCGCGAGATTGTGGGCGATTCGGCAGAGCCACGCCAGAAACTTCTCCTGGTGGCGGTATGATTTCAGCGAACGGACCGCATTGACCCAGGTCTGCTGGAAGATGTCCTCCACCTGGTCGGAGTTGTCTGGCAAAAGCTTGTGGATGTAGGAGAAGAGGGGCAGGCGATATCGCGCGTAGAGCGAGTCGAAGGCCTGGTCTTCGCCTTGCAGACACCTCTCGATGAGGGCCAGATCCTCGTTCGGCGAGGAGGTTGTCTGCTCGTGCATTGTCATATATCAGAACGCAATTCCGAGGATTTTATTTTGTGGGATTACGATAGTTATGATATTTTTGCGGCAATGGTGGGCGATGGGGGACTCGAACCCTCGACATCAACGGTGTAAACGTTGCGCTCTAACCAACTGAGCTAATCGCCCTGGAAAACGTGGTTTTCTGGTTTCTGTTGTGCAGCGGACCGGGTGGGTTATTGCTTCTCCTGGTATCCGGAGGGTTCCAGGGAGAAGGAACCTCTGCCGCCGGAGAGCCTGGGCAGCGCCTTCCCGAAGCCGAACATCTCCGCCAGCGGCACCTGGCAGATGATTTTGCGCATGGTGCCGACCTGGACCATGTCGCTGATGATGGCGCGTCTTGGCTGGAGGTACATGGAGATTTCCCCGACCGTGTCCTCCGGTGCGAGGACTTCCAGTTTCATGACAGGCTCCAGGACGACCGTGCCGGCCTGCTGGAATGCCTGCGTGATTGCATCGTTTACCGCGCCGGCGACTGCGCCTGGCGTGGTGGTCTCCTGCGCGAACTTCAAGTCCTTCAGCGATGCCTTCACGAAGATCATCGGGTATCCCTGGAGGCCTCCCGTCTTCAGGCCGTCGCCAAGCGCCTGGAGCGCGGCGTCGGTGAGTGCGCGGGGAATCACGCCGCGGGTCTCATCGGTGATTTCAAATGGTTCGCCGGTGCGTTCCATTGGCGAGAAGTCGACGGTGACTTCCGCATAGAATACCGCATCCCCGATGGTCTTGTTGAAGACGGCGTGGATGGTGGCGGGCTTGAGGAGGGTCTCCCTGTATGCCACGCGGGGTTCGCCAGTGCGTATGTCCACCCCGAAGTCGGTTGAGACTCGCTTGAGGCTGACCTCCAGGTGGAGTTCGCCCATCCCCGAGACCACGCGCTGCCCAGTCTCCTCGGCAGTGGATCTGCGGAGCGTCTGGTCCTCCCTGCAAAGCAGGTTCAGTGCGTCGTCGAGCTTGTCCTTGTCCTTCGAGAACTTTGGTTCGACGACCATTGAGATGACAGGCTCGGGGAATGCGATTCCCCCGAAGGAGAGGACTCTCTGCGGCGCGCAGAGAGTGTCGCCGATGCCGCAGTCCTTGAGTCCCGTGAGCCCGACGATGTCGCCAGGGCCGGCTTCCTGGATTTGCTCGGTGGACTTTGCGTAGATGCGGTAGAGTTGCTTTGCGCGGACTTTCTCCCCAGTGCGGGCGTTGACGAGCTGGTCGTTGCCGTGGAGGGTCCCCGAGTATATCCTGAGGAAGAAGAGGTCCGCCGTGTTGGATGCGTTGATCTTGAAGATGAATCCGGCGAATGGCTCCTTCGGGTCGGCGTGGACGGCGGTCTCCTTGCCTGTCCTGCGGTCAACGGCCGGATACTCCTTGACGTCGACGGGGGAGGGCAGGTACAGGCCAATTGCGTCCGCCAGCGGCTGGACTCCGATTTCGCGCTTTGCGCTTCCCAGGAAGACAGGAACCAGCTTCCTTGAGAGTGTGAGGCGGCGGATTTCGCCGTGCAGGAGTTCAAGCGGGATTTCCGCTCCCTCCAGGAAGAGGTTTGCGATCTCGTCGGAGTGGTCGGAGAGCTTTTCGAGAAGCGCCTCGCGGGCGGCCTCGGCATCCTTGCGTAGCTCCTCGGGGACTGGGGTGCGCTGGACGACTTCATGGCGGTCGCCTGTGAACTGGAGATACTCCATCGCAAGCAGGTCGACCATGCCGTGGAAGTCGCTCTCCTCGCCGTCGGGAAACTGCATCGGCAATGCGACTCCGCCGAACTTCTCGTCAATCTCCTGGCAGGTGCGGGAGTAGGAGGCGCCGATGCGATCCATCTTGTTGACGAAGGCAATCTTCGGGACGCCATACCCGTCCGCCTGGTGCCAGACCTTTTCCGACTGGGCCTCGACACCCTCGACGGCGCTGAAGATGACGACCGCGCCGTCGATTGCACGCAGGGAACGCTCGACTTCGGCTGTGAAGTCGATGTGTCCGGGAGTGTCAATGAGGTGATATTCGTAGGAGCCCCAGGGGATGACTGCCGCCGCGGCCATGATCGTGATGCCACGGGCGCGCTCGTCGGGCAGGAAGTCCATCACGGTGGTGCCCTCGTCAATGTTCCCGTATCTGTGGGTAAGACCCGAGAAAAAGAGGAGCCCCTCCGTCGTGCTGGTCTTTCCAGCGTCAATGTGGGCTATGATGCCCAGGTTGCGGATGTTCGACAACTCACTCATTTTAGGGGAAAGGAAGGGAAGAGGGCGGCTACGCCTCCGCTTATGCTGCGGGGAGCCGGGGGCGGGGAGCTCCTGGGAGGAGTCCCGGAGTCAATCACCCGTCCCCCTGGGACGAATCACCTTTCCTGCCTGTCGAATTACAGGAAGATCAAGACAATTGCCCTGCGGGGCGAAAAAAACGCCGTGGCTACGGATGGCGGCCACGGCGTGCGGAATTCACTGCTTCTACGCTCGGAGGGGGGGAGGGCCTACTCGGCGGCGGGCGCCTCGGGTGCGGGAGTGGCTTCGGGCGCAGCTGCATCGGCGGCTGCGGGAGCATCCACTGCCTCGACGGCCGCGTCCGCGGGGACGGGAGCCTCCTCGGCTTCTGCCTCTGCCTCAACGGCGGGAGTTGCAGGCGTGGTTTCAACGACGATGGTCTCGCCGATGGACTTCTGCTTGCGCAGATGCCCGTTGATGGCGACATTGAAGAGCGTCGAGAGAAGGAAGACAATGGCAAGGACGACGGTGATCTTCACCAGAGCCGAAGGTGCGGACGCGCCGAACATTGCCTCGGAGACTCCGCCGCTGATTGCGCCGATGCCTCCCTGTCCCTTGGGATTCTGGATGAGGACCAGAATGGTCAGGAGGATCGCCGTCAACACCGAGACGATAGTGAGGATAACCGAAAGAGTTGCCATAAAATCAAGGGGTTGGGATACTTGGAAATCGTTAAAGGGAAAACGACAAAATATAAGCCCTCAAGCTCTATTTTCAATGTTTCCCCATCCGGCGGCGCTGCGCTTCTAGTGCCAGCGTCCGTTTCGGGCGGCCATGCGGATGATTTCCAGGCTCTTTTCGGGGCCGCATTGCCGCAGGTAGAGGCGGGTGGCGACGGAGGGGACGGGTAGCGCGCCCACCGAGGCGAAGAAGTCGTTGCGTGCCTTGCGGGAGGGGAATTCCTCCTTTGCGCGCTGGTCGATGTAGGAGTAGTCCGCGTAGCGCAGGAGGGTGGTGTGGCCGAAGAGGACATCCGCGCCGCGGGTGAAGTCCTTCATAAGCGGCTTCAGCGCGTCGGCGTCAAAGTCGTCCACCGTGCGTTGTCCTGGCTTGTTGCATTCCGTTCCGACGATGATTGGGAGGTCCAGTTCGTTTGCGGCGGCGACGTATTCGTTGAGCGCCTTGACCCGGATTGCCTTCTTCTCCGCATCCTTGAAGTTCCAGTTGCGGTCTGGGATGATGTTCACCATTTCAAGCCCCTTTGCGACGAGGCACTCCAGCTGTTCCCTCGGGTTGGCTTCGCCGGGAAGCGACCCGTCCAGCCAGGCGGCGTTCGGGAGCGCGCGGCAGGAACGGATGAGCTTGATGACCTGGTCGATGGGGGGGAAGGTCTCCTGGGTGGGCTGTTCGTATCCAAGGCCGCCCTTCTTCATCAGCTTGCTGCGGAGGTAGTCGTTCATCGCGTTGGGACTCTTTCCTGCCAGGACGGACGCCTCCTCGCCAAAGACTTCGGCCCAGAACTCAGCCGCCGATGCTGCGTCCCCGTGTTCGCGGGCGGCCAGGTCGTAGTATGCCCGCACAATGTGGCGCTCGGTGGCATTGCGGTCCGGGGTCAGCGGAAGCACATGCTCCTCGTAGGAGATACGGCACCCTGGAAGCGCGGCGTTGACGCGGTCGATGAGCTCGCGGTTGCGCTTGTGGGACTGCTCAAGCTGCTCCTGGAAAAGGTACGAGTGACTGCCGTCGACATATCCCGAACCCATGAAGTAGAAGACTCCCGGCTCGCCAGGGGAGTTGATCTCCTTGTCGGCATATTCGGGGAAGAAGACACGGCTCTCGAAGGAGGCCGCAGCCCTGAGCCCAAGAAGGTCCCCCGCAACAAGAAATTCGTTGACGCCCTGGATGACGTCGAAGTCGCAGAGTGCCGCGCCGTGGAGACCCATCTTCCGCATTTCGTAGGCGATGCGCGACGGCGACCACCCCTCCCCGTTGTAGGAGAAGAAGGAGTGCACGTGCATGTTCATCGCGGCGACCTCCTCGGGGAATCTGGTCGTGGCCGCAAGTGTCTGCAGCGCGTCGACGCGCTTCCAGGAGTCGAAGGAGGAGAGTTGGTTCAGCAGGCGGTTTTCCATTGTCAGTCGGTTGTCCGTTCCTTTATGCGTGTGGTTGTTGACGCGGGTGAAAGCCGACGGATAATGTAGCCGTTCTTTTCCAGGAGGAGTCCGCTATCTTGCCGTATCCAGCCCAAGTGTCTCCGGCAGTCCGCAGACGAGGTTCATGTTCTGGACTGCCTGTCCTGCCGCCCCCTTTGTCAGGTTGTCCAATGCGCTTGAGAGGACGAGGCGTCCCGTGTGCGCGTCATCGACGCATCCGATTTCGCAGATGTTCGTGAATGTGACGTGCTTGGTGTCGGCAAGCTTGCCAGGGGGGAGCACCCTGACAAAGCGTCTGCCCGCGTAGAATGCCGCAATCGCCTTGAGGGCGTCCTCGGCGGTCACGCCACTCTTCGGAGTGACCAGGATGGATG
>URJM01000056.1 GCA_900548225.1 uncultured bacterium | reverse complement strand
CCGCCAGGAAAAAAACTCCGCGCCCTAGCGGATCAGGACCATGTAGTCCTTGTGGACGGCCTCGGCCTGCTCGACCGGATGGCCCAGGAGCTCCGCGAACTGGGAGCTCTTCGCGCCGCAGATGCGCGCCAGCTCGTCGCTGGAGAAATTGACGATGCCGCGGGCCACCTCCCGCCCGTGGGTGTTGACAATCTGGATCGGGTCGCCGCGCCGGAAGGCGCCGCGGATGCCCAGGATGCCGCCGGGAAGGAGGCTCTTGTTGCGGATGCAGAGCGCCTCCTGGGCGCCGTCGTCGATGATGATTGCGCCGGCGGGTTCCGAGAAGAAGGTGAGGAACCTCTGCCATGACCGCAGGTGGCTCTTCGAGCCGCCGTTGCAGAAGATCGTGCCGATGTCCTCGCCGGCCATGAGGCGCCCGAGATTCGCGAAGTCCCGCCCGTCGATGATTGCCAGCGCATGCCCGTCGGCCATGCATATCGAGGCGGCGTGGAGCTTTGTCATCATGCCGCCCGTCGAATACTGGTTCCCGTCGGTGGAGCCAGCCATCGAGAGGAGATCCTCGTCAAGCGACGTGACAACGCTGAACCTGCGCCCGTATTCGCCGGTATCGCGGTCCACCTCGTGGAACGCGTCCACCGTCGTCATAAGCACCGTCAAGTCCGCACCAAGCATAGTCGCCACCATCGCCGCCAGGGTGTCGTTGTCGCCAATCTTGATTTCAGCCACAGTGACGGAGTCGTTTTCGTTGATGATGGGCAGGATTCCCTCGTCCAGGAGTCCCCGCATGCATGCGGCGACGTGCGTGTTGCGTTCGCGGTCCCGCAGGTCCGCCGCCGTCAGCAGCAGCTGTGCGCAGTGTGTCCGGTGTTTTTCACAGGCGTTTTCGTAGTGGTGCATAAGCGCGCACTGTCCGACCGCGGAGAGCCCCTGGACCTTCGCCAGCTCCTTCGGGCGCACGCGCTTTCCCAGAATCGACATCCCCAGGGGAATCGCGCCTGATGTCACAAGAATCACCTCGAGGCCGCGCTGGCGCAGCAGCTGCAGCTGGTCGATGAGGGCGGCGGTATTCCTGGCGGGGTTTTCGCGCAGGACATTGCTGCCCACCTTGACCACGATGCGCTTCACCCCCGCAAGGTACTGAGAACGTATTCCGTTGTCGCTGAACTGGTATGACATCGGGGGATGGTTGGGGTTGTCGCCTGGCCTAGCCTTCGTACTTCGAATAGATGACCGCCGCATTGTGCCCGCCAAAGCCCATGTTCAGCTTCAGCGCATGGCGCAGCTTCGGAAGCTCCCTGGCGGCATTGGGCATGTAGTCCAAATCGCACTCCGGGTCGGGATTGTGGAGATTGCGGGTGCCGGGGGCGACACCGTGGCGGAGAGCCTCCACGCAGACAATCGACTCGAAGCCGCCGGCGGCGCCAAGCATGTGGCCGGTCATCGACTTCGTGCTCGATATCGCGGTCTTGTACGCATGGTTGCCAAGAGCCAGCTTCAACGCCTTAGTCTCGACGCTGTCGTTCATGGGCGTGCTCGTGCCGTGGGCGTTGACATAGCCCACGTCCTCGGGATTCAACCCCGCCCTCTCCAACGCAATCCTGATGGCACGGGCCGCGCCGTCGCCGTCCGCCGAAGGGGCGGTGATGTGGTACGCGTCCCCGGTGGCGCCATAGCCCGAAACCTCCGCCAGAATCTCCGCGCCCCGCGCCTTGGCGTGCTCAAGCTCCTCCAGAACCAGGATGCCGGCGCCGCAGCCAGGCACAAAGCCGTCACGCAGCTTGTCAAAGGGACGGCTCGCCCCCTCGGGGTCGCCGTTGTTGCTGGAAAGCGCACGCATCGCGCCAAAACCCGCAATCCCCAGGTGGACGATTCCGTGCTCCGTGCCGCCGGCGACCACCGCGTCCGCGTCACCCCGCTTGATTACCCAATAGGCCTCCCCAATCGAATGGAGGCCGCTGGCGCAGGCCGAGACAATGCCGAAGTTGGGTCCCTGGAGGTGGTGGCGTATCGCAATGAAGCCCGCGGCCATGTCCGCAATCATCATGGGGATGGTCAACGGGGAGACCTGGCGCGCGCCGCCGTTCAGAAGGCGCTCCTGCTGGGCGGCTATCGTGGAAAGACCCCCTATGCCGGAGGTGACCATGACGCCGATACGCTCGCAGGAGATGTTCTCGCCAGGACGCAGCCCGGACATCTCCATCGCCTGGTCGCTGGCGGACGCGGCATACCAGCAGAAGGGGTCCAGACGCTGCTGCTCCTTCACGGAAAGGTGCTTCTCAAGGTCAAGACCCCGCACAAGGCCACCTATCCGGCAACGATACTCCTCGCCATAGCCCTCCAACGGCGAAATGCCGCTGACACACTCCAGGAGGTTCGACCAGACCTCGCCAAGCACGCTCCCCACAGGAGAGACGACGCCAAGGCCAGTCACTACCACTCGACGAACACTAGACTGCATCTCTGCCTCCTAAATAACCAAAAAGACGGACCACAATCCATAGGAACCGCGGCCCGCCTCTCGTCAAAAAAATACTGCTGCAAAGAAAAACGCGAAAGACTATGCCTCGCTCTTCTCCTGCAACGCCTTCTCAATGTACTCAGTGGCCTTGCCAACAGTCTGCATGTTCTCAACCACTTCGTCGGGAATGGTGGGAAGACCAAACTCAGACTCGAACTTCATCACAAGCTCGACAATGTCCAGAGAATCAGCATTCAGATCCTCAATGAAACGAGCACTCTCAACAACCTGGTCCTCACGGACGCCAAGCTGCTCAACAATGATCGACTTCACGCGATCCATAACACTCGTCGGTTCACTCATTTGACTGTTGCTCCTAAAACTGGGGTTGGTTCTTTAATTCGGAAAATCAAAAGTGTGGATATGTCAGAAGGTGACAATTCGCGACCATTGGGAACAATATGCGAAAATTCCCCACTATCGACAGTAATTGTCTGTAAGATAATGCGCCCTGACCTTTTTGCAAACGAATTGAGCTTGGCGGGGCGACCCGCTACATTGCGAGCCCTCCGTCCACGGCCAGCACCTGTCCGGTGACGTATGACGCATCGGGGGACGCCAGGAAGAGGACTGCGGCGGCGATTTCCCCGGGCTGTGCGATTCTCCCCATGGGGATTTCCCCGAGGAGTTTTTCCCTGGCGTGTTCCGGGAGCGCGTCTGTCATTGCGGTCTCGACGAATCCGGGGGCGACCGCGTTCACGGTGATTCCCCTGCTGGCAAGCTCCCTGGCGACCGACTTGGTCATGCCGATGATGCCCGCCTTGGCCGCCGCATAGTTGGCCTGCCCCGCGTTGCCTGTGATGCCGACGATGGAGGAGATGTTGACAATCCGGCCGGAACGGGCGCGGATCATGGGTCTCACGCAGGCGCGGATGCAGTTGTAGACCCCCTTGAGGTTGGTGTCGATGACTGCGTCCCAGTCCGCCTCCGGCAACCGCATGACCAGGTTGTCGCGGGTGATTCCGGCGTTGTTGACAAGTATGTCCAGCTTTCCGCCAAAGCCCGCCACCAGTTCGTCGATGGCCGCCTGGACAGCCTGCGTGTCCTTGATGTCGCAGGCGCGCCCGGCCACTGCGTCGGCGGGACCCCCGCACTCGGCGCACAGCTCGGAGACCGCCTTCGAGACGCCCTCGGGATTGGTGCCAATGATGGCGACACGGGCGCCGGACTCCAAAAAGGACTTCGCAATCGCGCGGCCAATCCCCCGGGTGCCCCCGGTGACTATCGCGTTCTTTCCAGAAAGGTTTGCCATAATTGTTGGTGGTGTGGTGGAAACGGCTGGTTGGACAAACGGGGGCGGAGGGGAAGGGCTAGCCACGGGAGGGGCGTATGCGGCGGGCAAGTCCGCTGAGGACCTTTCCCGGACCAAGCTCCAGAAGCCCGTCCGACTCCTCCATGAGATGCACGACGCACTCCTCCCAGCGGACCGGCGAGGAAATCTGGCGGGCAAGCAACTCCTTGACGGACATCCCTGAATCCTCCGTCCAAGTGCCGCTGACATTGTGGACAAGGCGGATTCCAGGCTCCTGGAAGTCAATCCCCCGGAGATACTCCCCGAAGGCGTCGGAGGCACTCTGCATAAGCGGCGAATGGAAGCCGCCAGCCACCTGGAGAAGCTGTGTCTTCATCGAATGGGGGGCCAGGGCGGCGGCCGCCTCCACGACGCGGGACTTCTCGCCGCTGATGATGCGCTGCCCCGGGCAGTTGTAGTTGGCCACATGGACGCCGTGCTCGCGGCAAACCCTCTCCAGCACCGCCTCGTCGCACCCGATGATTGCAGCCATCGCCCCCTCGGTCCTGCGGCAGCACTCGTCCATGAGTTCCCCACGGCGGGCGACCATCCTGAGGCCTGTCTCGAAATCCACGACCCCCGCCGCCGTCACGGCGGAGAGCTCCCCCAGGGAGAGGCCTCCCGCGGCCACAAAGGAGTCCCCGGAATCAAGCCCGTCCCTCGACGCATAATACTCCGCCATGCTTGTGACGAAAATCGCCGGCTGGCAGTGGGCGCAGGCGGTCAACTCCTCCATGGTGCCACGAAAACACAGCTCGGAGACGCTCCAGCCCAGTATCGAGTCCGCCTGGTCGAATATCCTGGCGGCCACGGGCGACTTCCCGTAAAGCTCAAGACCCATCCCGGGGTGCTGAGCCCCCTGCCCTGCGAACATCAATGCTCTCTTCATCTTCCAAAAAGAATCTCTTCAACCCAGGAGAGAAGCGGCAGGGGAGACATGCCCCCGCCTAGATGCTCTCAAGGGCATATTGGTGGACGCTCTCGACGATGCGGTCGTTGATCTGTCCGCGAATGAGGGTGCCCACGGCGTTGATTCCGTTCGCAATCGCGTGGGGCCCGAAGTTGCCGTGGCCGATGATGCAGCTGCCCTTGACTCCCAGAAGCGGCGCGCCGCCCACCTCGCCAGGGTCGGTCGCACGCTTGACATCGCTGAATGCGCCCTTGCACATCAGGCCGCCAAGCTTCCAGACGACCTTCTTCATCACGGACGCCTTGATGATCCTCGTCAGGGAACGGGCAAGCTGCTCGCTCGTCTTCAAGACAATGTTGCCCACGAAGCCGTCGCAGACCACCACGTCCACGACGCCGCGGAAGAGGTCATGCCCCTCCACATTGCCGATGAAGTTTATCCCGCCCACTCCCTTGATAAGCTCGTATGCCTCCTGGACCTGGCGGTTGCCCTTGCCCTCCTCGGTGCCGTTGGAAAGCAGGCCGACCCTCGGAGACTTGACCCCAAGCACCTCGCGTGCATAGAGGTTCCCCATGATGGCGAACTGCATCAGGACCGTCGGGGTGCAATCGACCGTGGCGCCGGAATCCATCAAGACCCACGGCGAATCCTCGCCGGGAAGGACGGTCGCAATGCCAGGACGGGTCACGCCCTCAAGCATGCGCCACTTCAAAAACGCCGCGCCCACCGCCGCGCCGGTATTGCCGGCACTGAATACGCCTTCCGCATGCCCCGACTTCACCAAATCCATCGAGACGACTATCGAACTGCGGGGCTTCTCACGAATCGCACGGACCGGATGCTCGTCCATCCCGATTACATCGGGGGCATCCACAAACTCAATGCGGGAATCTCCCTCGTCAACGCCAGCCTCCAGAAGCCCGCGCTTCACGGACTCCCGGGGACCGACCAGCAAATACTTGTAGTCGCCGCCAAAACGCCCAAGCGCCTCGACCACGCCGCCTATAGTCGCGGAGGGGGCATGGTCCCCCCCCATCATATCCACGGCTATGCGAATCTCCGAGGCGGACATCCCAGACGACTCCATGAATCAGGCCTGGAACTATGCCTTCTCCTTGATCTGGAGAACCTGCTTGCCGTCGTAGTAGCCGCAGGCGGTGCAGATACGGTGGGGGAGGCAGGCCTCGCCGCAGTTGGTGCAGGTGTGGGGCTCAAGACCACGATAACGAATCTGGGCCTTGCGCTGGCGGACACGCATCTTGGACTTCTTGCACTGTTGAACAGCCATTGTTTTCTAACTCCTTAAGATTGAGGTTGTTATGTTGTATAGACAAAAAAAATCCGCGGAGGAACGCTCCCTCCTTCGCCCCTGGAATCCGGCGGCAAGGTGGAGGCTCCCTCCGAAGTCAACGCTCCTCTTCGCTGCCGAAGCCGCCCAAGGCGGCCCATGGGTCGTCCTCCTCCCCTTCGGGGGGAGCCTCGTCCTCGCACTGGCACGGACCTTCGTTCAAATCCGCACCGCACCTTGGACAGAGGCCGCGGCAATCATCCCGGCAGAGAAGTCGCTGGGGAAAAAGCATTAATATATCCTCTCGAAGATCTTCTGTCAGATCGACCGTGGTCCCGAAGGGCTTCTCAAGCTCGTGGCACACCTCCGATGTCTCGATTTTCCGCCTGAAGACTTCTTCGCATCTGTCGCAGACCCCCTCGTATTCGCAGGAGAGGCTTCCCCGCACAAGCATGTCATTGCCGCCGTTGATTGGCTCCAGATGGAGCTTGTATGCGACTGGGGAGACGAAGCGCCTTCGGTCCTCGTCCTCCAGTCCGAGCTCCTCCGCGGGCACTTCGCCCTCCAGGTCAAGCCCCTCCGGCGGCAGGTCGACCAAGTCGAACTGGACTCCGCGAACAGGTGTATTTGAGAATTCGCCCATGTGGACTCCGCCTGGAACCGGCCTTTAGACAAGGGACAGCTTCCGCATGGTGTCCCGGAGCTTTTCCCGGGCGGGCGCGCCCATTTCACACAGCGGCAGGCGGTACTCCTCGGCAATCAGCCCCATGTCCGCCAGCGCGGCCTTCACGGGAATGGGATTCGCCTCGAGGAAGAGGTCGTGGGCCAACGGATAGAAACGCCTGTGGATCTGCAGGGCGCCCGCAAAGTCATTGGACAGCGCCAGGCGGCACATCTCCACAAAGGCCTCGGGAGCCACATTCGACAGCACGCTGATTACACCGGTCGCGCCGACGGACATCATCGGAAGCGCAAGGCTGTCGTCCCCCGAAAGAACTGTCAAATCGCACATGTTGCGAATGGCGTTGACACGCTCGACGCTGCCGGCCGCCTCCTTGATTGCGGCAACCTGGGGATGGGAAGCAAGGCGCCCAACCACGTCCAACGGAATCTCCTTGCCGGCACGGCCGGGGACATTGTAGAGGACAATCGGAAGGCGGGTGCACTCGGCAACCGCCAGGAAGTGCCTGTAAAGGCCCTCGCCCGACGGCTTGTTGTAGTAGGGGGTCACCTGGAGCGTCGCGTCCACGGGCATCTCCGCCACGGACTTGGTCAGCCAAATCGCCTCCTCGGTCGAATTGCCGCCAGTGCCGGCAATAATCTGGCAGCGGCGGTTCACCGTCTCGGCGACGAAGCGAATCACGTCGATGTGCTCCTCCATCGTGAGGGTGGGGGACTCGCCGGTCGTCCCCACGGGGACGATTCCCGAAACGCCCGCGGCGATCTGGCGCTCAACCAAAGACTCCAGTGCCTGGTAGTCGACATGACCATCGCGGAACGGAGTGACAAGTGCAGTGTAGCAACCCTGTAGTTTCATGGCTCTATGGAGGCTCGGAGGTAGATGGACGCAAGGAAGGACGGAGCGGAAATCAATGATAATATAATAGGCGTGAATGGGGCACGGCACGCCTCTGAACCGCGGGAAGACCTAGCCGTGGAGCCTGCGGCCCGGCGGAAGAAGGAGCATGCAGTCGCCGTAGCTGAAGAAACGATATCTCTCCTGGACGGCCTGGCGGTAAGCGGACATCACCTGGTCGTATGGGGCAAGGCAGCAGACGAGCATCAGCAGCGTGGACTGTGGAAGGTGGAAATTCGTGAGAAGCCCGTCGGTGACCTTGACTGTCTTGGGAGGATAAAGGAAGATGCTCGTGCGGCCGGCGCCCGGCTTGACGAAGCCCGTGTCGCCGTCGGCGCAGGTCTCGACCGTGCGCACGGAGGTCGTCCCAAGACAGAAGACCTTTCCGCCGGCCCGGTGGGTTCCGTTGATGGCCTCGGCGGCCTCGGGACTCAGAAAGTACCGCTCCTCGTGCATCACATGCCCCTCGATGGTCTCGCTCTCGACGGGCTTGAAGGTGCCGGCGCCAACATGCAGGGTGAGACGGGCAATCCGCACACCCTTGGACTCAAGCTCCGACAATATCTCCGGCGTCATGTGAAGCCCCGCGGTCGGACAGGCAACGCTGCCGGGATGCTCCGCGTAGACTGTCTGGTAGTCCTCCTTGTCGGACTCCTCCGCCTCACGGGTGATATAAGGGGGAAGAGGTGTCTTCCCGTATTTCTCAAGGATTCCCAGGACGTCGCCGTCGTCGAATTCGACGATGCACGCGCCGTCGGGGGACTTTTCGAGGACAGTGAGCCCGCTTCCCGCCCCGTCAAGCACCACCCTGGCGCCTACGCGAAGGCGGCGTCCTGGCTTGAGAAACGCCTGCCAACGACGGCCGCCCCTGCTTTCAAGCATGAAGACCTGCACACGGCCGCCGCTTTCAGGACGGGTCCCCCAGAGTCTCGCGGGAATCACGCGGGTGTCGTTCAGCACAAGGCAGTCGCCCGGCTGGAGATATTCCGCAAAGTGGTGGAAGTCCGACGTGGCGCGGCGCCCGCCCTCACGCTCCATGACCAGCATCTTCGCGGCGGCACGGTCTTCCAGCGGACGCTGCGCAATCAGCTCCTGGGGCAAATCAAAGTCAAAGTCGGAAACAAGCATGGATCGCTCTCTGCTCCTGTAATGAAATTCCTGCGTCGGAAAACGCACCCCGGCGGCTTCAGCGGCCGCCCTTCATGGCCCGGGCCGCCTCCCGCTTGTCCATCTGCTCCCGCATCGACTCGCGCTTGTCCTGCTGGTTCTTCCCGCGGCAGATGCCGATGTCGAGCTTGATGCGCCCCCTGTTGTCGAAATACGCCTCGATGGGGATGATCGTGAGCCCCTTGGCCTCGGTGGAACGCTTCAGTTTCCGGATTTCCTTCTTGTGCAGGAGGAGCTGGCGGTGGCGCAGTGGGGCGTGGTTGTTGTAGCTGCCCATGGCGTAGGGCGCAATGTTGCACCCGATGAGCTGGGCGTTCCCCTTCCCGTCAATCGCCACGTAGGACTGTGCCAGTGACATGCCGCCGTTGCGGCAGGACTTCACCTCGGTGCCCGTCAACGAGATGCCGGCCTGGAGCTTCTCCAGCACCTGATAGTCGTGATATGCCCGTTTGTTCTGACAGATATTCTTCATGGTGGATATGGATTCGCCCACGCGCCGCGGGTGCTAGCGCCCGAAAAGAGAGCGCGTAAGCCTGGAAAGAAGATGCCTGAATGGCCAGGTGGCGCGCGAAAGCCACGACCAGCCCCAGTATTTCCTCGCCACAAGGAAAAAACTCCTGCGGTAAAGACGGTAGATCCTCCAGCTGGAAAGGGCCTTCCTGATGGTCGCGCTGCCCAGATGAGTCGCCGATGCGCCGGGAATATACCACGTCGTCTGACCCGCACGCCGAAATCTCTCCCCAAGGACCGGCTCCTCGAAGAAGAGGAAGAACTCCTCGTCAAAGCCGCCCAGCCGGAAGAAGGGTTCCGCACGCACCAGGAGAAGACAGCCGCGGACCGCGTAGCACTCCCGCGCATCGCCGCCGAAGGGGGACGCCACGCGCCTGAACCAGCGCTCGCGGGCGCCCAGGTCGTCCGCGCAATTCCAGGGCGACTGCTCCGCCCCGTCCACGCCACGCACCGAGGGTCCCGCTATCCCGCATTCGGGATGGCTCTCAAGGAAATCCAGGAGGCGTTCAAGGTGGGAGTCGGCGTCGAAGAGGATGTCGTCGTTGCAGACGAGGAGGTATTTCATGCCGGGCAGCTTTTCCCGAAGGAGCCTCGCCGCC
The DNA here is from genome assembly GCA_900548225.1 of uncultured bacterium. GTDB lineage: Bacteria > Verrucomicrobiota > Lentisphaeria > Oligosphaerales > Oligosphaeraceae > UBA1724. The sequence goes on along the minus strand of URJM01000056.1, from coordinate 3,287 downwards.
GCATTGTTCCCGCGGGAGTAGCCGAGATTCTCCTCGAAGAAAAGCCTGTGGACGCCCGAGGGCAAGCCCTCCTCCAGGCCGCGCCGGGTCTCAGGCGTGGACGCGACGTCCACGACGCATGTCTCGTACGCAAAGGGGAGCTTCGGCAGCTCCCGGGAGACGAAGGCGCAAGTCCGCCCCGGGGAGCGATAGCTCACCACCGCCACGCCGACTACTGGTTTCTCCGCAAAGCCCATTGCACCCCCGGGGGGAACGGCGACGCACCTCAGTCGCCTCCGCTCCAACCCCACTTCTTGAGGACCCTCTTGCGGAGGCGGATGCTCTTGGGAGTCACCTCCATCAGCTCGTCGTCGTTGATGAAGCTGATGCAGTCCTCCAGGCTCATCTGGACGGGGGGAGTAAGGATGATGTTCTCGTCCGACCCCGCGGCGCGGACATTGGTAAGCTTCTTTGCCTTGCCGGGATTCACCATCATGTCCCCCTCGCGGGCATTCTCGCCGATGATCTGGCCCGCGTATATCTTCGTGTTCGGGCCGATGAAGAGACGGCCACGCTCCTGAAGATTGAAGAGGGCATACGGGACTGCGTCGCAGGCGCACATGGAGACCATGGCGCCGCGCTGGCGGTATGTAATCTCCCCCGCGTAGGGTTCGTAGCCGCTGAAGAGGTAGTTCATCACCCCAAGCCCCTTCGTGTCGGTCATGAACTCGGAACGGTACCCCAAAAGGCCACGGGTCGGAATCAGGTAGACGATGCGCGCCATCCCGTTGTCGGTGTCCATCGACTGGATGCGGCCCTTGCGAAGGCCAAGCTTCTCCATGACGGGACCCACGAAATTCTGGTCGACGTCGACGGTCAGCTCCTCGTAGGGCTCCAGCTTCTCGCCGTTGGGGCCGGTCTGGAAGATCACGACGGGGCGGGTGCACTCCATTTCGTACCCCTCGCGGCGCATCTGTTCAATCAGGACCGACAGGTGGAGTTCGCCACGGCCGGAGACGGTGAAGCCCTGCCCCACCCCAAGCGGCACGACCTGCAACGCAACGTCGGACATGGTCTCGCGGCGAAGCCGTGCCTCAAGATGGCTGCTGGTCACGTAGGTTCCCTCCTGGCCCGCGAAGGGAGACCCGTTGGGCAGGAAGTTCATGGAGATGGTCGGGGGGTCAATCGGCATCGGGGGCAGCGGAATCGGATTGTCGGGGGAGGTGTAGGTGCACCCCACGGTCACGTCGTTCATCCCGGCAATCCCGACAATGTCGCCGCAACTGGCCTCGTTGACCTGGTATTTCTTGTTGGACTCGAACCGGAAGATCTGCGCGATGCGGGCGGTCTTGAGGCTGCCGTCGCGCATGGCGACCGCAGTGGCCTGGTTGATGTCAATCTTGCCGCTGGTAATCTTGCCAATGCCGATTCGGCCAAGGTAGGGGGAGTAGTCAAGGGTCGAAATCAAAACCTGCAGGGGACCGTCGGGAGACCCCTGGGGCGCGGGAATGTCCTTGACAATGTGCTCGCACAGGGGGCCAAGGTCCTTGCGCTCGTCGTCAAGGTTGTCGACAGACCACCCGTCCCGCCCGGAGGCGTAGACCACCGGGAAGTCAAGGAGCTCGTCCGGCGCGTTGAGCCTGACAAAGAGGTCGAAGACCTGGTCGACAGCCCAGTAGGGACGGGCCGCAGGCTTGTCAATCTTGTTGATGACCACCACTATCGGAAGGGAAAGGGAAAGTGCCTTCTTCAGGACGAAGAAGGTCTGGGGCATGGGGCCCTCCTGCGCGTCAACCAGAAGCAGGGCGCCGTCCGCCATCTTCAATACACGCTCCACCTGACCCCCGAAGTCGGCGTGTCCGGGAGTGTCGATGATGTTGATGGTGTAGTCCTTGTATCTGAAGGAGCCGTTCTTGCTGGTGATGGTGATGCCACGCTCACGCTCAATGGCGTTGGAGTCCATCATGCACTCCTCGACCTTCTGGTTGTCGCGGAACATGCCGCTGAACTTGAAAAGCTGATCCACCAGGGTGGTCTTGCCGTGGTCAACGTGCGCGATTATGGCAATGTTGCGAATCTTCGACTGATCCATGAAAAATCAGAACAATATAAAAACTTGAGAATAAGGGAGGGTTTGCAATGGGACGGGGAGAGGAGACACAGGCAATTGAATCCCCCACAAAAAAAAGACAGCGCGGCGCGTAACCCAATGCGGTCGCGCGGGGTAAGATAATCTCACAAGGAGGAATTGTCGGTCGTTGGCATGCTTTGACATGAAAACGACGGACGAAAGCCGCGCACGGCCGACGCCTAGCCCTTGAAGACCCCGATCTTCCGGAATCTCTCGTATCTGTCGTCCTTGAGTCTGGACGGCGACTTCTTCCAGAGTGGCTTCAGTATTCTGATGAGCGCCGCCTTGAGGATATTTGCGGCCTCCCCGGGCTTGCAGTGGGCGCCGCCGAGGGGTTCTGGAATCACTTCGTCGATGATCTTGAATTTCAGCAGGTCGTCCGCGGTGAGCTTGAGTGCCTTTGCCGCGTCCGCGGTGCGTGTTTCGTCTCTCCACAGGATTGCCGCGCATCCTTCAGGGGTGATGACGGAGTAGTATGCGTTTGCCAGCATCAGGACTTTGTTTCCGACTGCGAGCCCAAGTGCGCCTCCGGAGCCTCCCTCCCCCGTAATCACGCAGACGACTGGGACGGTCAGGCGGAACATCTCCCTCAGGTTCACGGCGATGGCCTCCCCGATATGCCTTTCGCCGCCGGAAATCCCTGGATATGCCCCCGGGGTGTCCACGAGGGTGATGATGGGGCATCTTGCCTTTTCGGCCAGTTTCATCAGGCGGAGCGCCTTCCGGTATCCTTCGGGTTCGGGGCAGCCGAAGTGGTTCAGGAGGTATTGTTCCAGGTTGTGCCCCTTGCGGGTGAAAATCACCATGACGGGGCGGTTCCCCAGGAGGGCGAAGCCCCCGCCCACGGCCCAGTCGTCCCCGTACCGCCTGTCTCCATGCAGTTCCATGAAGTCCGTGAAGATCATCCTGCAGAAGAACTGCGGATGCGGCCGCAGCGGATGGCGCGCCAACCTGACCCGCTGCCAGGGTGTCAGGCTCCGCTGGAAGTTCTCCTCGACTTCCTGGATGTTCTGGAAGAGCTCCTTCAGTTCGGAGTCCAGATGGAGCCCGCGCTGCTGGAAGGAACGCTTCACCGAATCGGCACGGTGAACCAATTCCAGCAAAGGCTCGGAAAAATCCAGATTTCCCTCGGACATGAAAAGGCTACTCCTCAATAAGAACACGCACGGGAGGAGTA
>URJM01000055.1 GCA_900548225.1 uncultured bacterium | reverse complement strand
CCGTCATGGATAATATACCATTGGGGCGCCCTGCCCCGCCATCCTCCGAAGTAATGGCCGCCGCCTCCGGGCAAAGCCCTTCCTGCCTGCTATATTACCCGAATTCCTTGATTCGGTGAAAGCGGGATACTCTTCGCGTGGCTGCGCGGAGACCCATGCGTTCCCTCAAAGGCACCTTGGTCGTTGCAAGGGCCATTCATTCGGATATCCAGGGATAGTTCCCCAGAAAAACGATGATTTGACTCCGTTTTTTCCTCCACCCCCAACCCAAGGTAACCTCATATATGTGCTGCTGCACCAACCTCTCAGAGGGCGCAAAGGCGAAATTCGCCGAACTCGACGCCTTTATTGACGGACTGGGCATCGTGGCCGATGACGAGCGTCGTCGCGGCCGCCTGATCCAGGTCCTGCACAAAGCCCAGGACATTTTCGGATATCTTCCGCGCGCGGTCCAGGAACACGTCGCCGAGAAGCTCTACCTCACCGAAGCGCAGGTCTCCGGCGTCGTCAGCTTCTACAACTACTTCACCACGGAGCCCAAGGGCAAGTACCGCATTGACGTCTGCCTGGGCACCGCCTGCTACGTGAAGGGTTCCGAGCGGGTCCTCCAGGAACTCGAGCGCGTCATCGGCGTCAAGGCGGACACCGTCCCCTCGGCCGACGGCCTCTTCTCCATCAGCGCGCTTCGCTGCGTCGGCGCCTGTGGTCTGGCCCCCGTCATGGTCGTCAACGGCAAGGTCTACGGAAAGGTGACCCCCGCGAAGGCCGTTCAGATTGTCAACGAATACAAGGCAAAGGGCTAAAGGACCATGGAAAGGATCACAAGCAAGAAAGATCTTCTGGCGGCCTACCAGGCCTGCAAGGGAATGCTCGCGCTCCGCTGCGTGAGCGAACACGACATCAACTCCACCAAGAAGGAGCTCCTCTGCTGCGGAGGAACCGGATGCCACGCGTCCAACTCCGGCGAACTCATGCAGAATCTGCGTGACGCCATCGCGGAGGCGGGGCTCTCGCAGGACGTCAAAGTGGTCCAGACCGGATGCTTCGGCTTCTGCGCGCAGGGGCCAATCGTCAAGATCATGCCCGACAACGTCTTCTACGTCCAGGTGACCCCCGAGGACGCGAAGGAGATTGTCGAGAAGCATGTCGTCGGACACCAGCTGGTCGAGCGCCTGCTCTATGTCGAGCCCATGCTGAAGGAGCGCATCCACGACTACGCGAAGATGTCGTTCTACGCGAAGCAGCAGCGCATCTCCCTCAGGAACTGCGGCCTCATCGACCCTGAGGACATCCGCGAATACATCGCCAGCGAAGGATACCAGGCGCTTGCCAAGTGCCTCTGCGACATGACCCGCGAAGAGGTCATCCAGGAAGTCCTCAACTCCGGAATCTGCGGCCGCGGCGGCGCGGGCTTCCCCACTGGACTCAAGTGGAAGATCGCGGCAGGCACCCAGGCCGATGAAAAGTACATCGTCTGCAATGCGGACGAGGGCGACCCCGGCGCCTTCATGGACCGTTCCATCATGGAAGGCGACCCGAACAGCATCGTCGAGGCCATGGCCATCGGCGGCTACGCCATCGGCGCCCAGCACGGACTCGTCTACATCCGCGCTGAATACCCCCTTGCGGTCAACCGCCTCCAGATTGCAATCAACGAGGCCCGCGAGCTTGGCCTTCTTGGCAAGAACATCCTCGGCACCGGCTTCGACTTCGACATCGAGATCAAGCTTGGCGCGGGCGCCTTCGTCTGCGGCGAGGAGACTGCCCTGATCCACTCGATGGAGGGCATGCGCGGCGAGCCCACCACGAAGCCCCCGTTCCCCGCGAACATCGGCGGCGGCTACTGGGGATGCTCCACCAACGTCAACAACGTCGAGACCTACGCCTCGATTCCCGTCATCCTCCAGAAGGGGGCGGCCTGGTACTCCAAGATTGGCAACTGGCAGATTGAGACCGACGAGAAGGGGAACTGGAAGAAGACCGTCTCCGGCAACTCCGGCACGAAGGTCTTCGCGCTGGCCGGCCAGATCAACAACGTCGGACTGGTCGAAGTCCCCATGGGGACCACCCTCCGCGAAATCATCTACGACATCGGCGGCGGCATCTCCGGCGGCCACGGCTTCAAGGCCGTCCAGACCGGCGGCCCCTCCGGCGGATGCATCACCAAGGAAAACCTGGACACCCCCATCGACTACGGCAACCTCGCCAAAATCGGCTCGATGATGGGTTCGGGAGGAATGATCGTCCTCTCCGACAAGGACTGCATGCCCGCAATGGCAAAGTTCTACCTCGGATTCACAAAGGACGAATCCTGCGGAAAGTGCACCCCATGCCGCATCGGAACCCGCAGAATGCTGGAAATGCTCGAGAAGATCTGCGATGGCAATGGCACCGAGGAGACACTCGATGAACTCGAAAGACTCGCCAATACCATCAAGGACACCGCACTGTGCGGACTCGGCCAGACGGCTCCCAACCCCATCCTCAGCACCCTGAGATACTTCAAGGACGAATACCTGGCGCACGTCATCAACAAGAAGTGCCCCGCGGGCACATGCCAGAAGCTCTACGTGCTCACCATCACCGACGACTGCATCGGCTGCACCAAGTGCAAGCGCAACTGCCCCGTCGGAGCCATCACCGGAGAGCTCAAGCAGAAGCACTTCATCGACCCGAAGAGGTGCATCAAGTGCGGCGCCTGCATCGAGGGATGCCCCAAGAAAGCAATCGTCAAGGAGTAGAAGGGGGAATAATACAATGAGTGACGTAACTGTTACGATTAACGGAACCAAGGTGACTGTCCCCTCTGGCTCCACGATTCTGGAAGCCTGCCAGAAGCTGAACATCAATGTCCCGACCCTCTGCTACTGCAAGGACCTGGGATGCGGTGTCTCCAACAAGCCAGCGTCATGCCGCATCTGCCTCGTTGAGGCCACCGGCATCCGCCCGCGCCCCATCCTGGTCCCCGCATGCGCGACCCCGATCACCAACGACCGCGTCGAGGTCTGGACAAACTCGCTGCGCGCCCTGACCGCGCGCCGCACCGTCCTCGAGCTGATGCTCTCCGACCACCCGAAGGACTGCCTCACCTGCCCCAAGAACCAGGAGTGCGAACTGCAGAAGCTGGCCGCCGAATTCGGCATCCGCGACATCGAATTCCAGGGCGAAGTCAACAAGTTCCCGGTTGACGACTCCAGCGAGGCAATCATGCGCGACCTCTCGAAGTGCATCATGTGCCGCCGCTGCGAGACAGTCTGCAACAAGGTCCAGACCGTCGGAACCCTGACCGGCTACGGCCGCGGATTCTCCGCGAAGGTCGGGACCGCGTCAATGATTCCGCTGGCGGATACCTCCTGCACATTCTGTGGGCAGTGCGTCAACGCATGCCCCGTCGGCGCGATCACCGGCATCAGCTATGTGAAGAAGGTCTGGAACGCGATCAACGACAAGTCGAAGACCGTGATTGTCCAGGCAGCCCCGGCAGTCAGAGTCGCAGTCGGCCAGGAGTTTGGCTTCGAGCCAGGAACCCCTGTCACCGGCAAGCTGGTCGCGGGTCTCCGCGCCCTGGGATTCGACAAGGTCTTCGACACCAACTTCGGCGCAGACCTCACAATCATGGAGGAGGGGCACGAACTGGTCGAACGCATCAAGGCCAACAAGAATCTCCCGATTCTGACAAGCTGCTGCCCGGGATGGATCAACTTCATCGAGACCAACTTCCCCGACCTGCTCCACATCCCATCCTCCTGCAAGTCTCCCCAGCAGATGTTCGGCGCAATCGCAAAGAGCTACTACGCCGAAAAGATCGGAGTGGCGCCGAAGGACCTGGTCGTCGTCTCAGTCATGCCTTGCCAGGCGAAGAAGTACGAGGCCGCGCGCCCCGAGTTCTCGCATGACGGCGTCCGCGACGTCGACTACGTCCTGACCACCCGCGAGCTGTGCAGGATGTTCCGCGAGGCCGGCGTCAACCTGGCCAATATGAACGACGAGCAGTTCGACAGCCCGCTGGGCCAGTCCACTGGCGCGGCGGACATCTTCGGCGTCACTGGCGGCGTCCTCGAGGCTGCCCTGCGTTCGGTTCGTTCCGTGCTCACCAACGAAGACCTCACCGGCGACGCAATCAACTTCCGCGCCGTCCGTGGTCTTGACGGCATCAAGGAGGCCAAGGTCGAGATCGCCCCGGGCCTGACTGTCAACGCGGCAGTCTGCTCCGGCCTCGGAAATGCCCGCAAGATCCTGGAGATGGTCCGCAAGGAGCCCAACCGCTTCCAGGCAATCGAAATCATGGCGTGCCCCGGCGGCTGCATCAACGGCGGCGGACAGCCCTTCACGCACGGCGACAGCACGCTGCTCGAGAAGCGCATGCGCGGACTCTACCTCGAGGACGCAAGCAAGCCGCTCCGCATGTCGCACAACAACCCCGACATCAAGAAGCTCTACGAGGAGTTCCTCGGGGAACCCGGTTCGGAGAAGGCACACCACCTGCTCCACACCAAGTACCACAGCAAGTAGGCTGAAGCACTGACTCGTGCCCCCAATAATGCCCCGCCGGATTGTCTCCGACGGGGCATTTTCCGTAGAGTGGGCGGTGGGGAGTCGGGCGGTGGGATTAAAGCCGCCGCATAACCGCGACGCCGCCCCATGGAAAAGGGCTGGAGGCCTCTCCAGTCAAGCCTGGCGCCACGGAGACGGGCATTATGCGGGACAGGGCGTTTCACATTGTCGAAATTGCCAGTCGTGGTGCATTGGCGGCGGATTTATAGTATGCGTGCTGTTTGCCGAGCATTTTCACCACAGGAGCCCATTCACATGTCCATCGACGGCATCTACAGAGTATTTGCGGCCGTTCCGCCCCTTCATCTAGGCGATCCATCATCTAACGCCCTCGTCATGCGTGAGATGTATCTTGACGCCTGCAGCGCGGGCGCGTCCCTTGTGGCCTTTCCGGAACTGTCGGTTACCGGCTACAGCTGCGGCGACCTCTTCGAGCAGCGTGCGCTTCTGGACGCGTCCCTTGACGCGCTGGCCAGGCTGTGCGAGACCACACGCGAGGGAAACGGCGCCATTCTCATCGCGGGAGTCCCCATCCTCAAGGGGACGAGGCTTTTCAATTGCGCAGCAGTCATGCAGAATGGCGAGCTGCTTGGGTTCACGGTGAAAAGCTACCTGCCTGAATACCGCGAATTCTACGAAAAGAGGCATTTCCGCCCTGCATCTGAATGCGATGGCGCGCCATATCTCTTCCAGGACAGGGAAGTTCCCTTCGAACCGGGAATCATCTACCAGGCGAAGGACGGCTTCCGCTTCGGAGTCGAAATCTGCGAGGACCTCTGGGTCGTGGAGCCTCCCTCGAACAGGATGGCGCTCAATGGCGCGCAGCTTGTCGTGAACATCTCGGCCGGCCCGGAGCTCGTCTCCAAGGCGGTATACCGGAAGATGCTTGTCACAAGCCAGAGCGCCCGCCTCTGCGCGGCGTATATCCTGGCTGGGGCGGGCGTCTACGAATCCACCTCCGACCTGGTATTCAGCGGCCATGCCGTCTGCGCCCTCAATGGGAGGTGCTGTTCGGAGAGCGAGCGTTTCTCCCGCAAGCCCCAGCTTGTCCCCATGGACTTCGTGCCCCGGTGGCTTGACGCACAGCGCCGTTCATGGACCTCCTTCAACGACGCCCGTCCCGACTGGGAGCCGCCCTGCGTCGTCGACATCTCGCCGATGCCCCAGGCCTCGTCCCCCAAGGGTCTCTCCCTGCCTCGCCACCCATTCGTCCCGGAGGGCTCCCCCGAGCGTGACGCCCGATGCGAGGAGATCTTCTCAATCCAGGCGTCGGGGCTTGCGCGTCGCGTGGAGCACACCTCCGCAAGGCGCCTTGTCATCGGCATCTCCGGCGGCCTTGACTCCACCCTTGCGCTGCTGGTCTGCGACCGATGCTGCGAAATGCTCGGCCGCGGGCGTGACTTCATCCTGGCGGTCACAATGCCAGGCATGGGGACCACCAGCCGCACCAGGGACAACGCGGCCGCGATTGCGGAACTTATCGGCGCGGAACTGCGGGAAATCCCAATCGCCAAGGCAGTCGAAGGGCACTTCCAGGACATCGGCCACGACCCTGGACTCCAGGACGTGGTCTATGAAAACGCCCAGGCGCGGGAGCGCACCCAGATACTCATGGACCTGGCAAACCAGGAACACGGACTCCTTGTGGGCACGGGTGACCTCTCCGAAATCGCCCTTGGGTGGAGCACCTTCAACGGGGACCACATGTCCATGTACTGCGTAAACTGCGGGGTTCCCAAGACGCTGATACGGTTCATGGTCGAGTACGTGGCGAGAGGATGCGCCCCCGAGCTCGCCAAACGGCTGGTCGACGTGAACGAAACCCCAGTCTCACCGGAGCTGCTGCCAGGTGCGCAACACACCGAGGCCATCATCGGGAAATACGACCTGCACGACTTCTTCCTCTATTTCTTCCTGAAATACGGGGAAACCCCGCAGAACATCCTGGAACTCGCGTATTCCGCATTCGACGGCCTCTATTCCAGGGAGGAGATTGCCTCGACACTGCAACTCTTCTACCGAAGGTTCTTCTCGCAGCAGTTCAAACGCAATGCAATGCCCGACGGCCCGAAGGTCGGAACCATCGCCCTCTCACCCAGGGGCGACTGGAGAATGCCGGCGGACGCATCCCAGGAAGCATTCCGCGTATGAAATGAATCGACCGTCAAGGCGGAATCCGCCCCGGGCGATTCCGCAAAAAAAGAGAAGCCGTGACCGGCACGCCTGTGTGCGCCTGTCACGGCTTCCTGCTGTCAACACGAGTGACTTGCAGGCAGGCCCGGACTATTTCCCGAGCAGCGCCTCGTCAATGGCGGCGAGGAATTTCTGGGAGAACTCCTTGTCTCCCGTCTTGGCGAACTTGATTGATATCACCGCCTGGCCATTGGGGTCGGCGTCAAGGCGGACCGTCACCCTCGTGTCATAGACATCCTTGTATTCGTAGTGGATTGAGGAGATTCTGTTTTCCCTGGAGAGTTCGTGGAGATTCAGCGTAGGCGCGGCCGCCCGCACTGCCTTGTCCGCCTCAAAGAGGCTGCATCCTAGATTGGCGGAATACGTCCCCGAGAGCCTTGCATACTTCTCATTGCTGATGGATGCGTTGGGGGAGCTTTGCAGATACTGGGGTTGCACGCAGGATGCGCACAGTGCGAGAAGGGCGGCGAATGCAAAAACAATGAACGTATTCTTTTTCATGATGTCTCTTGAAACCTGTTTGACTGTTGGAATTTCCCTGAAGAACGACCTCAATATAATTCTGTGGCAATTATCTTCGCCACGGCGCGGGGCAAATCGTCTGCGATGAAGCACTCCGTCCTGTCTGCGGCAAGTCCGTGGAGGAATGCTCCCAGGCGGGCCGCGGCTGGCGCCGCAAGGCCGTTGGCAAGGAGTGCGCCTATCACGCCTGAGAGGACATCCCCCGTGCCAGCGGTGGCAAGGCGCGGGTTGCCGGAGGTGTTGACTGTCAGGGAGCCCCCTGGCTCCGCGACAAGCGTGCCCGCCCCCTTCAGCAGGACGACGCATCCGGTGGCGCGGCTTAGGGCGGCCGCCCTCTCCTCCCGCGAGGCGCCCCCGGAGGAGATTCCGAAGGCATGCTCAAGGCGCGCGGCCTCCCCTTCGTGCGGAGTCAGCACCATCGTCCCGCAAAGATCCCGTGACGGCAGTAGCGCGGGGCAGCCCGCGATTCTGTTCAGCGCATCCGCGTCCACCACCTTTGGCAATGGCACGGCCAGCGCCTCCGCCAGGAACCCGTCCAGTTCCGGCCGTGAATCCATTCCCGGACCCAGGACAATCGCCTTCGCCTTCGCAAGCTCGTTTTTCCATGGCGCGATGCTTCCGCCATCGAAGACGCCCGCCTCCGGGGAGGAGTCAATCCGGCGAAGAATCAACGACTTGGGAATCGTGGAGAGAATCTCCGCCGAGGATGGGACGCAGACCACCACGAGCCCCGCGCCGGCGTAAAGCCCGGCGCATCCCGCAAGCAACGGCGCGCCCGGGTAGCGGCGCGACCCTCCTGCCACCACAAGCTTCCCACGGGAATACTTGTTGGAGTCCTCCGCAAAACGCGGGCAATCGGCGCGGGCGTCTGAAAGCCCGTATCCAGTGGCAATGGCCAGCGTCATCTATTTCTCCCTTCCGTGCCGCATTCCGGCGCCCAGCGCCATAAAACAGGAAAATCCAGCGTACTTTGCTTGGGCGTTTATATTATGACTCGTTATTTTGCGCCCTGCCAGGGATGCCTATTCCAGGCAGGGGCGCACCCTTTTCGTCGCGTTTTGTATTATACACCCATTTGTGGAGATGCGTAAGAATGGCCACAAGCCGTCGCTTTGAGATTTCCGAACTGTTTCCCCAGCCCAAGGAAGTGATACTAGGAGAAGGCATCAGCGAACTGGCGATGGATGTCCGTCTCTCCACAAGCAACGTCCTCCCGATCCAACGCAAGGCCCTGCGTTCGATTTTGACGATGGGGGGCGTGCGCGTCGTCGCGAACAAGAAGAAATATGTCGTTGACGCGCAGGTGCTTGGGCCTGACGCCTTTGACCTTTCGAGGATTCCATCGGAGCTCCGCCACGACTTCTACGAGCTGGAAATCAAGGGAAGCGAGGTATTCATCCGCACCCCCTATCAGGCCGGCACGGTCTGGGCGGCGCAGACCCTCTCCCTCCTCTTCAACATGATGTTCAAGGGGCGTGCGGTGCCGAACCTGGTGATTCGCGACTGGCCGGTGGTTCCGTTGCGCGGAATGGTCATGGACGCCGACTGGGGCACCGAGCGGATGAGCACTGCCGAATGGTTCCAGGCACTGGACTACATGAGCGCGATGCACCTGAATCTTTGCGGCATCGGCGTCTACGACTGCCGTCCCGACGTGCGTGCCTACCAGACGAACCGCCCCTGCGAGTTTCTGATGAGCGCGATTCACGAGGAGCCGTTGCCGGGGGATCCCGTCTCGAAGAGCCGTCTTCGCTACTACAATGTCAAGTACGACCGCTGGTACGACCGGGAGGTCGCCCCTGTCCTTGCGGAGAACAATGAATTTGCGGACGTGCTGACATACGGTCGGGAGCGCGGCATCACCATCTTCCCCGCCATGAACCTATTTGGCCGTTCTACGCTTCTGCCGAGGCTGATTCCGGCGCTCTCCGCCTGCAACGACAAGGGCAAGCCCACCGGATACGGACTCTGCCTCTCCTCAAACGCCGCCAGAGGCGCACTCGAGGAATTCCTGGGCGCGTTCCTTGAAATGCACTTCCCCGACGGCGTGGAATACTTCCATCTGGGGTTCGACGACCTCTCCGACATCCATCCACATGCCGAAGACGGAGCCCCCGAGTCGGTATGGTGCCAATGCGCCAAGTGCCGCAAGTCCACCCACGCGAAGCTCTTCGCGCAATTCCTGCAGTGGATTGTCGGATATCTCACCGGCAAGGGCGTCGGAAAGGTCGTCCTGTACAGCGACCAGCTCCTCCAGGGCGAAAAACTCCTTGGCGCAGACCTGGAGAAACTCCTAAAGGACGCCACATTCGCCTCCAAGATTGTCATCGACTGGGAGGACCCGGGCAACGAACTCAAGACGAAGCTCGTCAAGAACACCGAGAAGAAGTTCGCCCTGACCACCGCCTGGCTCTCGCCCCGCGCCAACAAGGGCAACTACGGATGCTTCACCAGAAACCTGGAAGGCGTGGACGCATTCGTCAGGAAGGCGTTGAAGGACAGGGCGGAGGGCGTGGTTGTCCGCGGGCAGTTTGACCCCGCATACCTTGAACAGCTTGCGATGCTGGGCGTCAGGTGCTGGGAGACTCCCGAATGGAAGGAGGACACCATCCCCGCCCTCAGGACACGCTGGGCCGAGCTGGAGTGGGGCGCCTACTCCGAGAGATACCTTTCCGTCCTGGACAGGCTTGACAAGCTCTCCGGCAGCCCGCTCAACCAGGAAATCCTCCTTTGGAACCACCTTGAGGTCAAGGCAGGCGCCAAGAAGGGCGCCCTGCTCTCGCCCTACCCCGCGAAGGCTCTCGAAAAGCTCGCGGCGAAGAAGGATGCCGCGAAGCAGTTGTCGAAGCTTGTCAACGAAGCCATAGCCATCACCGAGGAGACGGCGTCCATCCTTGCGGATGGAAAGTGGAACGACCTCCACACGGCGTCGTTGCAGAGCATCATCGCCACAGCCCAGCGCGTGAGAATCCAGCTTGGATTCTTCGTGACGCTCCTGGCGGCAAAGGACGCGCTCGCAAGGAAGTCCGGCGGAACGGCGGCGGCAACGAAAATCCTCCTGGGAGCCGCGGAAGACCTCGTGGTCAACCTCAAGGTCATCGAGGAGAACATGCCCGACGGACTCATGTGGATTACGATGCAGCACCTCGGATGCCAGAAGCTCTTCCTCGAACGCCTCGTTGACGAAGTGAAGTCCAAGAAGTCCGCCTCGAAGATCACCTGGGACTTCCCCTTCGAATGGGAAGTCCCCGAGGACTAGGGCGCACTGGCACGCATCCCCTTTCGCCTCCAGGACGAACCCGGGGCGGGAGGGGGATTTGCCCCTCTTGCGCCGCCCTGCTTGCAAACGCACCGCACAGGGCTATCTTAAGTCCGGTGACGCCGAGTTATGGCACTCTGGACATTACTTGCATTGGAGCTTCAAAGCTCTATCTTTTTTGACTGCAGAGCATTCGCAAATCGGCGTCACCATTTCCCTTTCCTGAGCAGCCCCGCGGCATTTCCCCTTTTCTTCGAGGAAATCCCCGGGGCTTCTTTCATTCTCCACGTATGCGGGGAGCTGTGGGATTATATTAGGCGGCTGTCGGACAATGTTAGAAATTCATTAGGAATCCTATAGTTTCCCCCCTGCATTTTCGGAGCATTCATGATTCAGAACGTGCTTGCCGTTCTTGGTGGCGTCGCGATTTTCATATATGGCATGACGCTGATGAGCGACGGCCTTCAGAAAGTTGCAGGTACAAAGATGCGTTCCATCCTGCGCCTCTTCGCCAGGAACCGCTATGTCGCGGTCCTGACCGGCGCCGGGGTCACATGCGTCATCCAGTCGTCGGCGGCCACCACCGTCATGGTCGTGGGCTTTGTCAACGCCGGACTGCTGAACCTTGAGCAGTCCATCGGCATCATCTGCGGAGCCCACATCGGCACCACCGTGACAGGCCAGCTGGTCGCCTTCAACATAGGCGTGATAGTCTATCCCGCAATCATTGCGGGACTGCTCCTGGGGCTGGCCAAGAACCGCCTCGTCGCCCACTGGGGCGAGGTAATCATCGGCTTCGGCTTCCTCTTCCTGGGCATGGAACTCATGAACGGGACGCTGAAGGACCTTGAGTTCCTCAAGACCGCAATCAAGTATTTCGACTGTGCGCCCGATGCATCCGGCGTCATGCCGGTTGGCTCGGTCTTTGGAGCGATTGTGGTTGGAATGCTGGTGACCGTCATCATCCAGAGCAGTTCCGCGTGCACCGGCCTTATCATCATCATGGCCAACAACGGGCTCATTGACTTCCACACGGCGATTTCCCTGGCCCTTGGCTCCAACATCGGCACCACCATCACCGCCCAGCTTGCCGCGATATCCGCGAACCGCGTTGCAAAGCAGGCCGCCATGGCCCACACGCTGACCCAGGCAATCGGCGTCCTGCTCATCGCCGTCACCTTCTGGATCCGCATTGGCACGGAACCCATATTCTTCACCGTCATCCGCTGGTGTTCCCCCGGAGCCGAACTGCCGCGAATGATTGCAAACGGCCACACTATCTTCAATATCATCTCGACAATCATCTTCCTGCCCTTCATCCCACAATTGGCGAAACTCTGCGAAAAGATCATCCCCGTCAATCGCAAGGAACTCAAATTCAGGCGACTCGACCCGCTCCTGCTCGCCACCCCCTCCATCGCCCTGGCACAGACCACCGCCGCCATCCGGAAGATGCTCCAGAAGGCATGGAGGATGGTCGATTGCGCAATCTGCATCTACAACCACAATGACGAGTCCAACCAGCGCGTAGTCAAGCAGCTGGAGAAGCGGGAGGCGGACGTCGACCAACGGCAGCAGGAGATTGCGGACTACCTTTCGCAACTCATGCAGCACGGCGACCTACGGCCGGGCGAGGCGAGCCAGATTCCGTTGTTGCTGCACTGCTCCAATGACGCGGAGCGCATCGGCGACCACACCGTCCCCATCCGCAGGATTCTGGGCGACCTGGAGGACCAGGGTCGCCGTTTCAGCGCAAAGGCCACCGCGGAGCTTGACGCCCTCCACGAGAAGCTCCGGGAGCTTGCGGAGGCGGTCATCCTGACGTTGGAGAAGAATACGCCCGAGAATATCGAGCGCGCGAAGGTATTGCGTCGTGAGATGGTCGAGGCGCTGAATGCCAGCGAGCGCGAGCATCTTTCCCGCATCAACCAGGGGCTTTGCGTCCCCCAGGTGGGCATAATCTACCTCGAGCTGCTCGAGGAGTTCCATAAGATTGGGCGCCATCTCTCGAACATTGCCGAGCGTGCCGAGAGCTTCTACGAGAAGCTTGAGAAGCGCGGCAAGATTGCGATGGGCTTGAACGGCGGCGAGACCCAGAGCTTTGAATAGAGAGGAGAAGTCTGCGTAATGGACACCAAGGCTACCGGACGCTATGAAGTGAGGTTGCTGGACGACCTGCAGAAGGTCTTCTGCCGCGAGGAGCTCTCCGCCACGCCACGCAAATCCAATGTTTTCAAAGTATTGCAGGGGCAGCGCCTGAACTTCCAGATTGCCGTCAAGGCGCCGAGCCATACCTTTGTGAAGTTCGATGTGGATTCGCTCTTCCGCGACTGCGTGACCCTGCGCCAGGTGGGCATGGTCTTCTGCGACCATCCATGCGACCCGCTTGACCAATTCAGGATTTCGGCGGAGCCAGGCTTCTACCCAGACCCCTTGCTGCCAATCTTCCCAGGGGGGCTGCTCTCGATGCCATGCAACCGCGAATGGCTCAGCATCTGGGTGTCGGTGGACATTCCGCGCGAATGCCCCTCCGGCAAGCATCCGCTCAGGATTGCCATCTCCACGGCAAAGCGTGAAACCAACCTGAAATGGCTCCCGGAAATCCCGCCGGAATGCATCGACGTCATCCTTGACATAATCCCGGCGGAGCTGCCGAAGCAGACTCTCTGGTCCTGTTCCTGGTTCCACACCGACTGCCTCCAGAAGTGGTATCACTGCGGATTCGGGGACGAGCGGTTCTGGGGCATTCTCCGGGACTACCTGAAGGACATGGCGGGG
>URJM01000054.1 GCA_900548225.1 uncultured bacterium | reverse complement strand
TTCATGGAGGGAGTGGCCTTCCACGGGACAATATGGGATGTCGTGGAACTGCGCGCCGAGAACTGCACCTTCTCCAGTATAGCCGGGGTAGGGAGAATCTCTCTCAAGGAGTGTGTCTTCAGATACTATTCTCCGACGGGGGCAAACGGCTCCTTGTATGCACTCGTGCCCACCCAGACGTTTCCGGTCACAAAATCAGAGGTGCGTCTTGACAATTGTGTCTTCAAGATGGAAGGATACAGCCGAGTCCTCTCCTTCAGCCTTGATAACAATTTCAGCAATACTGACGAATTCAAATACAGCGCAAACTGGCCAATCGACATGACAACATGCACATTCGAGTTCAAAAAAACCAGCGTAGAGGACTTCGATGACTACTTCTATCCCCGGCAGGGATACAAGGATTTCGAATTCTACCTCTACTAGCGCCAGGGGAGACTTGCAGGGGGAAGTCCATGCCGATGCGTCGGGATGCGCGCCGGCACAGACTCCTGCCCTGCATCGCCGTCGGCTAGAGATTCAGCTCCACCACATGGCGTGTGTCGGCGACGGGCTTTGAGAAATACGCCTCCTCAGTGGACTGGCTGCCAAACCATGCGTAATTCACATTGTTCAGCAATAGATGCTCCGGGTTTTGGACAAATCCGGAGATTGCGGAAATCGACTTCGGAGGAACTCCGTCGACTTCTGCGTAGCAGACTCCGATGCCGCCCATGCCGTATGCCTCGATTCGGATTGCCTCGGCTCTTCCTTCAGGGTGGTATGGCAGGTAGAATTCCGCGAGGGCGTTTGTGAGCTCCTGGGGCTTGGTGATGCCGTCGTAGATTTCCTTCCAGTCGTCGCCTCTCTCGAACTTGAGGGAGACACGGAGATGCTCCACGACATAGCCGTCTGGGACGCAGCAGCGTACCCGGACGAATTTGGAGGTGGTGAGGGTGTTGTGGAAGTTGTCGAGTTCCTGGAGCGCCCAGGGCTTCTTTTCCTCGAAGAGGTTGCCCTGGATTCCGGGACGCCAGGCCTCCCAGTGGCGCGCATTGTCGTCCATCAGTTCTCCGAAGGCGTTCCGCAGTGTTTCGAAGCGCTGCGCGTCCGCGGGGGCGCCCTCTTCGACTGCGAGGAAGTACCGTTTCAGCGCGTGGGAGATGCACTTTTCCTCGAGTGCGTCAATCATGTCCTCTGCGATTCTGCGCCCCAGGTCGGTCTTGATTTGCGGCAGCGACTGCTTCAGCAGTTTTCTGGCGATTCTGTCCGCGTCGATGTTATGCCATGGCAGCCCCAGGAAGTCCCTGCTGAAGAGGGTAGTCCTGGAGATTGACTGGAAGTGTCTCCAGAGTCCTTGAGTGAGCGCCAGCGTGACTGCGGATGCCAGGACTGTGTCCCTTGTGCCGAATAGCTGTTCCATCATCGACTCCAGGGCGGATTCCTCCGACTTGCCGTTCATCAGGTTTCCGGCGTAGACGAATGTGGGGAATGTCCTGTAGAGGAAGTTGTCGGTCTTCTCCCAGCTGGTGATGATGCACCCGTTGAACTTGCGTCTTTCGGCGTATTCCAGGTAGCTTTGCGCGTTTCGGAAGAGCATGTCCACCGGTGCGATGAAGCTCTCGAACCCGAGGCGTTCATTGAGGGCGAGCCTGTCCTCGCACTTTGCGTCGAAGAGGTGGCTGATGTAGTCCCGCACATCTTCGTGGTATTGCCAGTCCACGAGGATGACATCCCGCGGAATCATCTCCTGCGCCTTCGGATAGTATTCGAACATGTCCGACCACATCAGCATTGTCTTGCCGCAGGACTTGAGGCATTCGTCCATCTTCGTCACATGGTCCGCGAAGAGCCTTGCCTGGGCGTCGAAGTCTGGTGCGGCGGCCTTGCATCGGTCGCAGAGGCAGTAGTCCCAGAACTCGTCAAGCCCCGCATGGAAGAATTTCGACGGGAAGATTTCGGCGACCTCCTTCAGGTATGTGCAGAGGAACGGATAGAAGTCCGGGTTGGTCGGGCAGAAGGTCTGCTTGAGGCTTCCGCCGAAGCGCCCCTTCGCATCGCCCTGGAGCTCCGAAAGCGGCAGGAGTTCCTCGTGGGCGAGGAACCGCTCCGCGTGGCCGAGGGTGGCGACACAGGGAACTACTTCAAGCTGAAGACCTTGTGCGTATAGGACAAGGTCGCTCATCTGGGCCGGCGTGTAGCACTCCGAGTCCTTCGGGTAGGGATAGGACCTTGTGCGGATCCTGTCCTCCAGATAGAGCAGGATTCCATTGTATCCTGCCTTTGCCATTGTCGCCATGAACTCCTTGATGAAATCGACGGATTCCATCTGTCTGGCGAGGTCAAGTTGTGCCCATTTGAACATAGCTGGTGAGGTATTGGTCTTGGTGGGGAAAGGTTGGGAGGGGTGTGCGCATGGCGGGCGGAAGGCCCGTTGTTGCGTGCCGGGCACTACAATAACACTCATTCGGGGAATCAGCCGAAAAGAGAAAGTAGAGACAATGCGGAGGGCGTTTTGGCATATTATCGCCAGTTATATTAGGCCGGTTTACCTGAGTTTATCCAGCAATCCCCAAGCTTTTCCTACCAAATCATGGCCCGCCACGACGAATGTCATTCCAAGGAATGCGAATGCAGCCACGAGGAATTCCCCGTTGCATTCTCCGCATACGACCTTCAGGTCGAATACAAGCACAATCCCATCGGGATGGACGAGCCGTCGCCCCGCTTCGGCTATGTCGTGGCCGGCTGCGTGAGCCAGGCCGCCCGCCAGATCCAGGTCTTCGAGTCTGGCGTGAAGGCTCCCGTGTGGGACAGCGGCTGGGTCAACGACTCATCCTCCATCCAGATTGTCTACGGTGGTGCGCCGCTGAAGCCGTTCACCGTCTACAAATGGCGCGTGCGGGTAAAGAGCACTGACGGCGATGTCAGCGCCTGGAGCCAGGACGGCAACACCTTCGAGACGGGATTTCTTGGGGGCGAGTGGAAGGACAGCAAGTGGATATGCTTTTGGCGCGGCCAGCGTCTTTGCGAGCATCCCCAGGTTTTCTTCCGCGACTTTGACCTTCCCCGCGGGAAGAAGCTCAGGAGCGCCCGTCTTTACGCCACCGCGCTTGGATGCTACGAAGCCGAGCTCAACGGCAGCGTAGTCTCCTGGCCATTTGCCCCGGGCTGGACCTGCTATCGCAGCCGTGTGCAATACCAGGCATACGACGTCACCTCCAACCTGAAGCAGAAGGGCAATACCCTGTGGCTGACCCTGGCCGGCGGCTGGTATTCCGGCAGGATTGCGGCACAGTGGAACATCGGCACCCCCAGGTACGCATATCCGGGTGACCCGGAGACTGTGCGCGCCGAACTCCGTCTTGTATTCGAGGATGGTTCGGTGGAGGTGATTGGAACCGACTCCTCCTTCGGAACCGCGAATCTTGGCGCATCGATTCGCATGGGCGACATCTACGACGGGGAGCTAGTCCAGGCATGGAGGACAAAGGAGATTGCCAGGAAGCAGGCCAGCACCGCGGCGGCAGTATATGAACCTCCAGCCAATGAAAAGCACATTTGGCCGAGGATCGAGTGGACCAGCGGCCCGAAGGTGGCGCGGCTCCAGACCATGGAGCCAGTCAGCATCACGAAGCGTTGCGAGGGCACATACATCGTGGATTTCGGGCAGAACTTCACCGGTCGCGAAGTCCTGCATCTCAAGAAGACCGTGCGCGGCGCGACCATCACAGTCAAACATGGAGAGATGCTGGAGGCGGACGGCTCGCTCTATGTCTCCAACCTGCGAACCGCCAAGGCGATGACTACATATATCTGCGACGATGCGGAGGAGGTGACCTACGAGCCGACCTTCACATTCTACGGCTTCAGATACATGGAAATCTCGGGCTGGTTCGGCCCACGCCCCACCAAGAAGAGCGTCAACGCGGTTGTCCTGTCAAGCGACCTGCTGCGGACGGGCTCCTTCTCCTGCGCCGACGAGATGGTCAACAAGCTCTTCGAGAATACTGGCTGGGGATTGCGGTCGAACCTGCTTGACGTGCCGACCGACTGCCCGCAGAGGGACGAGCGTTTCGGCTGGACCGGCGACACGGAGGTGATCTGCAATACCGCGACATACTGCCTCTACGCCCCGGACTTCTACAACAAGTGGGTGACCGACCTGAACCTGGGGCAGGGCAAGGAGGGCACCTATCCATACGCCGCTCCGTCCCCGGTTCCAGACGACCCCGTGCCGCCTCCCGGACCTGGCTGGAGCGACGCGGCCGTGATTGTCCCATGGCAAATCTACCGCAAATACGGCGACGTGCGGATTCTCGAGCGCAGCTTCGACCACATCAAGAAGTACATCGACGGTGAAATCAAGTACACCCGCGGCACATACATCCTGGATCCGCCGCGCTTCGGCGACTGGCTCAATGTCAATGCGGTCACCAGCAACGCCCTCATCGGGACCGCATATCTCGCGGGAATGACCAGGCTGGCCGCGCGCATTGCGAAAATCCTGGGGCGCGAGGAGGACCGCGAACACATGGAGGCACTCTCGAAGAAGGTGCGCAACGCCTTCAAGCGCAGATTCTTCGACCCAAAGACAGGCCTCAGGGAAACAACCCAGTGCGCATACCTCATGGCACTCCATTTCGACCTGCTGCCCAAGAACTGGATTGCACGCACGGTGGAGGCGCTCGTCAATGACATTGTCGAAAAACGGGGCCTGCATCTCTCCACGGGCTTCCTCGGAACCCCGCTGCTGCTGCCCGTCCTCACACGCTATGGCAGGTCGGACGTGGCCTACGACCTCCTGCGCCAGCAGAGCTATCCCAGCTGGATATACCCCATCACACAGGGCGCCACAACAATGTGGGAACGCTGGAACAGCTACACGAAGGAGACGGGCTTCGGCGACATCAACATGAACTCCTTCAACCACTACGCATACGGCGCGGTCTCGGAGTGGTTCTTCGAGGGGATTTGCGGAATCCAGCCAATCGAGGACGACCCGTCCGCAGTCGCCTTCAAGCGTTTCCGCCTGGCGCCAGCCTTCAACGAATCCATGGGTGCGGCGCTGGCCGCATTCATCTCGCCATACGGCTACATCCTCTCATACTGGGGATTCGCGCACAACGAATTGGAGTGGTGCTTCAGCGTGCCGGACAACTCCAGCGCCGAAGTCACGCTTCCCCCGTACAAGCTGGCCTCGTTCAACGGAGACCTGGAACTGCAGCATGACGATGAGGGCAGGCTCATCGCGCTCCCCGGAGACTACTGCCTCCGGTTCAAGGTGCGCTAGGCCGCGCCCCACGGAAGACCCACATGTCCGACAATCCCTACGAAAACAGCAGCCGCAGCCTCTGGTATCCCGGGCACATGCTCAAGGCGGAGGTCGCCATGAAGCAGGCGTTGTCCCTGGTGGACATGGCTGTCGTGCTCATTGACGCGCGGGCGCCCCTGTCAACCAGGAACCCCAGGCTGGAGCGGCGTCTTATTACGCGTCCCCGCGTGCTTGTCGCCAACAAGTCCGACCTGGCGAACTCCGTGCAGAACCGCCGTTGGCAGGAGTGGTTCCGCGAGAAGGGCGAGACCATTGACTTTCTGGACTCCAGCCGTCTCCGCAAGCCGGAGGGGCTGGTCGAGCACTGGCGGGAGTTTGCGCTGAAGGCCCGTGCAGACCGCGGCGCCACCCGACCGCTTCTCCGCCCCGTCCGCCTGATGATTGTCGGGATTCCGAACATCGGCAAGTCCACGCTTGTGAACCGGCTGAAGCAGAAGAACGTCGCGAAGGTCCAGGACCGCCCCGGCGTCACCCGTTCCAACCAATGGGTGTCATTGGCAGGCGGGCAAGTTGAATTGCTGGACACTCCTGGCGTGCTGTGGCCTCAGCTGCGTGACAAGGAGCATGAGCTTTTGCTGACGGCCCTGGGCAACATCCCCGACGGCAGCACCGAGCCTGTCCTGACCGCCCAGTTCGTCATCTCGAAGCTTCTTTCCCTGCCGATTCGGGATCCACTGAAGGCGCTTGACCTTGGTGATGTATCCGATTCCCCGCAGGAAATCCTGGAGTGTCTGGCGCGGAGGCGCGGGATGCTTGTGTCAGGCGGCGTCCCCTCCGTCGAGAAGGCGGCGCAGACCTTCCTCAAGGAGTTTCGCGCAGGGCAGCTCGGGCATTTCACCTTCGAGACGCCCCGGCAGGCCGCCCAGGGCGGCGAGGAGGAGTAGCCGTGGCAAGGAAGGAATACAACCACGTCGACGGAATCCTTCTGGTTGACAAGCCGCCGGAATGGACAAGCTTCGATGTCGTGAACCTGGTGAAGCGCCACTTCCAGCTGGACAAGGTGGGGCATTGCGGCACGCTGGACCCCTTTGCGACGGGGCTGCTCGTGATCCTGCTTGGCAAGGCGACGCGCCTCCAGGACCGGCTCATGGCGCAAAACAAACGCTATTGCGGCACAATCAGGCTCGGGGAGGAGACTTCCACCGAGGACTTGACAGGGGAGGTGGTCGCCACAAGCCCGGTTCCTGAACTCACGCTGGAGGGTCTCCAGGCCGTGGCGGATACTTTCCTTGGGGAGGGCGAGCAGGTGCCGCCAATGCACTCGGCAATAAAGGTGAACGGCCAGCCGCTGTACAAGCTCGCCCGCAAGGGAAAGGAGGTGGAACGCCGCCCAAGGGCAATCCGAATCGACTCCTTCACGCTCTCAAACCTGAAGCTTCCGGAGGTCTCGTTCGTCGTGGACTGCTCGAAGGGAACGTATATACGCACGCTCGGAGCAGATTTTGGGCGGAAAGTCGGGTGCGGCGCCCATCTCACCGCGCTCAGGCGTCTTAGAAGCGGAGACCATACGGTCGAGGGCGCGCCAACCGTCGAGGATGTCCGCGCATGGGATCTGGACGGACTCAAGGCGCATCTCGAACCACTTCCGGAGGCAAGGGCATGAGCATTAAGCCGTGCCAGCCAAGGCTCCTCCACACGATGGAGGAACTCTCCGGAAGAATCGTCCTGGCCATCGGGGCATTCGACGGAGTCCACCTCGGACACCAGGCAATCCTGAGGCGGCTCGTCCAGGCCGCCAGGGAATCGGATGCTACGCCGGTGGCGCTCTTCTTCGACCCGCTGCCACGGGAGGTGCTTTTCCCTGGCAAGCCAACGAAGATGCTGACCCCGTTCCGGGAGAAGGTTCGCCTCATGGGGGAGCATGGCGTCGAGGATGTGGTGGTGTTGCCGTTCACGAAGGAGCTGGCAGTCCTGTCCCCTCAGCAGTTTGTGTCTTCATATCTACTTGCAAATAAACAACTTACGATAAAGGCAATATGCATTGGCGAGGGATGGCGCTTCGGGGCGGGGAACAGTGGCGACGTCAAGCTTCTCGACAGCCTTGTCTCCCCCTCCGGCATCCAGGTCGTCGAGGTTCCATCCGAATGCCATGCCGGCACGAGGATTTCCAGTTCCTGGATACGCAATGTCGTCTCGGAGGGTGACCTGTCCCTTGCGTCCGCCTTGCTTGGCCGCCCGTATTCACTTTGCGGTGCGGTAACCCATGGCAAGGAGATGGCCTCGGGCACATTGAAGTGCCCCACCGCGAACATTTCCGCGGACGTGCTGCAGTTGCCGCCCTATGGCGTCTATGCGGCCTGGACCATCTGCGGCGGTTCGCCTCCAGTCCCGGGGATTGTCTATATTGGCGATGCGCCAACAATCCGTGGCGAGGGCAATGGACACGCGATTGTGGAGGCAAACCTCTTCGGCTGCTCGGTGAATCTCTACGGACGCGACATTTCCGTGATTCCAGTCAGGTTCCTGCGCGGCAGCATAACCTTCCCGAATCCGGAGGCGCTTTCACGCCAGGTCGCCCGCGATGTGGCGGCGGCAAAGTCGGCGCTGGAATGCAAGGAGTGACGAATATGCGCAGGTATGCGGTGATAGGCTGGCCCGTCGGACACTCACTCTCGCCCGCAATGCAGAATGCCGCCTTCAAGGCACGCGGAATAGATGCACTCTACGAGGCCGTCCCAATTGACCCGGAGGAGTTCCACACGGGAATCCGGCGCCTTCTGGACGAGGGGTTTGACGGCTGGAATGTCACTGTGCCGCACAAGGAGAGGATGTTCGAGGCCTGCGACGCCCTGGGGAACGGGGACGCGCGCGCGTCGGGCACCGTGAACACGGTAGTGGTCTCCAACGGCAGGATGACGGGCTACTCGACCGATGCGCTGGGAGTCGTCCGTGCCATTGCCCACGACTTCGGGATTAGGTCGATGCCCGCGACGCAGCTCTATCTTGGATGCGGGGGCGCCGCACAGGCTGTGGCCACACATGCCGCCGTCAATGGCGCAAGAACACTCTATCTTGCAAACCGCACCATTGAGAAGGCCGAGGCGCAGGTGCGGAGAATCTCCGCCCTCAATCCCGCCTGCAGGGCAATCGCAATCCCCCTGGCGGCTGCGTCCGAGGTTGTCCCCCAGTGTGACATCGTGTTCCAGTGCACGTCTCTCGGCATGAGACCCGACGACCCGATGCCAATCCCGCCGGAGGCCATCCCGGTGGATACGCCAGTCTTCGATTTCGTCTACACCCCATCGAGATTCCGCGAAGCGCTGAAGCTGCGCGGAAATCCCGTCTCCGACGGTCTTGAAATGCTCCTGCAGCAGGGCATGGAGAGCTTCCGCATCTGGACTGGACTGGACGCACCCGAAGAAGAGATGCGCAGCGCACTTCACGCGTGAAGCCCGGAGGTGAGGGGAGGCCGGCTGCCTTTTGTGCCTCTATTGGCCGGCGCAGGGCAGGGTGTCAATTGAATGTCTTCGGCGTCTCCTTCGCCTGATTTGCCGTGTGCGCCTTGTACTTGCAGTATGGGGCGATGACGCAGCTGTCGCAGTGCGGGTTTCTTGCGGTGCAAGTATATCTTCCGTGGAGGAGCAGGTAGTGGTGCGCGTCCCTGAGGTATTGTTTTGGTGTCTTCTTCTCGAGGAGTTCGCCCACTCTTTCGGGGGTGTCTGCGGTGGCGAGGCCGGTCCGGTTGGCGACTCTGAAGATATGCGTGTCGACAGCGACGACCGGCTTCCCGAAGCCGACGTTCAAGACTACCTTCGCGGTCTTGACCCCCACTCCAGGGAGGGTAAGAAGCGACTCCAGGTCCGAGGGAACCTCGCCGTTGAAGTCCGAAATCAACTTGTGGCAAAGCGCAATGATTGCCTTTGACTTGTTCCGGTAGAGGCCAATGGACTTCGTAGCCCTTTCGAGGTTCTCGACTCCCCAGTCGAGAAAGTCCTGGGGAGTGCGCCGTTCGGGAAAGAAGGCGCGCGTCGCAAGGTTCACCGACTTGTCAGTGGCCTGCGCCGAGAGGACGACTGCCACAAGAAGATGGAAGACGCTGTCGTATTCCAGCTCTGCCTTCGGGGTGATCTTCTCCGAAAGCAGTCTGTATAGTTCTTCTATCTCCTTGCGGTTAAGCATGTTATATGTATAAACCCTAGAATGTGCGGTATCTTTCGCGCCGGTGTGCGAATATCCCTTCGCCAGTGAGGTATTTTGCCTCGTAGTCTGCGAAGTTTCCGGGGAACCAGACCAGTTTCCCGTCGCCTTCGAAGAGCAGCAGGTGCGTGCAGATCCGGTCGAGGAAGTATCTGTCGTGGCTGATGACCATTGCGCATCCGGTGAAGTCCCTGATTGCGTTCTCCAGGACTCTCATGGTATTCACATCCAGGTCGTTCGTGGGTTCGTCAAGCAGGATGAGATTGCCTCCACGCCGCAGGAGTTTTGCGAGGTGGACTCTGTTCCGCTCGCCTCCCGAGAGCTGCCCCACGAGTTTTTGCTGTGACGGACCCCTGAAGTTGAACTTCGAGACGTATGCCCGGCCGTTGATGCTCTTTCCTCCGACCATCAGGTTTTCCTGACCGTCGGTGATTTCCTCGTAGACAGTCCGCGAATCCACCAGCTCGTCGCGGTTTTGGTCGATATATGAGAGCTGGACGGTTGACCCGATGCGGATTTCGCCGGAGTCCGGCTTGTCAAGACCCATGATCATCCTGAAGAGGGTGGTTTTCCCCGTGCCGTTTGGACCGATGATGCCGACGACTGCCCCTGGCGGCACTGAGAATGACGCGTCATTCAGGAGAGGAGGCTGGTTTCCGAAGGCCTTGGTGACGTGCTCGACATCCACCACCTTGTCGCCGAGGCGTGGCCCTGGCGGGATTTGGATTGTCAGGTCGTCCCTCTCGATTTCGAAGCTCTGGGAGGCCAGTTCGTTGTATCTGGTGATGCGCGCCTGGTTCTGCTTTTGGCGCGCGGCCGGCGTCGCGGAAATCCATTCCAGCTCCCGTGCAAGCAGCTTTTGCCTGGCTGTCTCCTTCTTTTCGATCTGACGGAGGATCTCCTGTTTTTGCTTGAGCCAGGAAGAGTAGTTGCCCTCGAATGGGATGCCGCGGGTATTCTCGATTTCGAGGATCCACTTCGTGATATGGTCGAGGAAGTATCTGTCGTGGGTGACGATGATGACCGTGCCCGGGTATTCCCTGAGCGCCTGCTCCAGCCAGGCGATGGTCTCGGCGTCCAGGTGGTTTGTGGGCTCGTCAAGCAGCAGCAGGTCTGGCTTTGCGAGAAGTGCCTTGCATAGCGCGACACGCCGCTTTTCGCCGCCGGAGAGCTTTGTCACATCCGCATCGTCGGGCGGAAGCACCAGCGCGTCGCTTGCCACGTCCAGCAGGTGGTCGAGATTCCACCCGTCCAGCCTGTCGATTTCGTTCTGGAGGAAGTCGAACTCGTCGTTCAGCTTGTCGGTCTCCTTCTGCGTGAGGTCGGGATCCCCCATCTTCTCCATGACCTGGTCGTATCTGTCAATCAGGTTCTGGATGGGTGCCATCGCCTCCTCAAGGTTCCCGCGCACGGTCTTCTCGGGGTTCAGACGGGGCTCCTGGGGCACCAGCAACACCCGCATGCCCTTGGTGATGGTCGCCGTCCCCATGATTTCAGTGTCCTCCCCCGCCATGATGCGAAGCAGGGTCGACTTGCCGGCGCCATTGTCGCCGACAATCCCAATCTTGGCCCCAAGGTAGAAGGATAGGTTGAAGTTCTGAAGCACCGGCTTGTCGCCATAGAATTTGGACATGCCGAGCATCTGGAAGACGAATTGCTGTGCCATGGTGTTGTGTCGGAATGGGTTAGCGTGGCTTGAATGCGAAAAGGGGAATGGCCGGGCGGGGAGGCGGATGCGCCCGTGCGCCGGATTCGGCCGTTGCGAAACCAAATGCGGGCATTATTTTAGTCGCCCTGTTCTCCAAGGACAGGCAACGCCTCCCGGAAGACAGCGCGGTCGCGCCACCCCCATGGGATGGGCGGCATAATGTAATCCCCTTCAATGCCTTGATATTCAACACACCCCCACTATGGAAAGACTTAGGACAATCTCGGAATCAATGGCAAGGCTCAGGACGGAACTGGCAAAGGTATTCGTCGGACAGGAGGAGGCAGTGGAACTCCTCCTGGTGGCGCTGCTGGCGGGAGGACACGCAATGCTCACAGGAGTCCCGGGACTGGGAAAGACAAAGCTCGTCAGATCCGTGTCCGCCCTCCTGGGACTCTCGTTCAGAAGAATACAGTTCACACCAGACCTCATGCCAGCGGATATCATCGGCGGGGAAATCCTCGAACAAGACCCCGAAACCGGACGCAGGGCATTCAGATTCCAGGAGGGGCCAATCTTCACACAGTTCCTGCTGGCAGATGAAATCAACAGGACGCCGCCTAAGACGCAGGCCGCACTCCTGGAGGCAATGGGGGAACGGCAGGTCACTTCCGCAGGGGCAACCAGACGACTCCCGGAGCCATTCTTCGTCCTCGCAACGCAAAACCAACTGGAACTCGAAGGGACATACCCACTCCCCGAGGCACAGCTGGACAGGTTCCTCCTGAATATCGTAATGGACTACCTCGCGCCAGACGAGGAGGCACGCATGGTCGCCGCCACGACCGGCGCCGCAGAACCCGCACTGGAACCCGTCATAAAGGTGGAGGAACTGCTGGAGATGCAGAGGCTCTGCCGTGAGATCGTCGCTCCCGCAAGTGTCGTCGAAGAGGCCGTGGAGATCTGCGCCGGGACACGCCCGAACACGGCGGCGGTCCGCCCTGAATTCCAAAAATACCTGAGGTGGGGCGCGGGAAGCCGGGCGTCACAGGCGCTTGTCCTCGCAGGAAAGGCACGGGCAATGATGCAGGGCAGGGGAAATGTGTCCACGGAGGATATACATAAACTCGTCCTCCCAGTCCTCAGACACCGCATCATCCTGAACTACCAGGCGGCCGCCGACGGAATGACCATCCCAAAACTACTCGATTATCTGCATTGACCCACATCCGAAAAAAACGGGAATTGGCGCACATCCTTCACGCAAGTGCCATTGACATGGTTGCGGCAGGGTGGGAAAAACAGAGTATGAATATCCTTAACTGTCTTGTATGCGCCTATATGTGATATAGATATTAAGAAAAAGCTGTTCGTTGTGTGAAAAGGACGACAATGACAGTCCAGGAAAGAGGTCATTCCAAATACGGAACAGTCAAGGAGAATATGTCCTGAATTAGCCCGTATTCAGCAGTAAAGTCATGTAATTCCCTGAATGTAACCGAATTGTCATGAATTTACACTCCTTCCTGTTCAAATTGACATGCAAAAAACTTGGAAAAAACTCCAATCCAACTTGAATTGATCTTGAAAATGCCTATAATAGCAGTGGACGCGAAATTGCCGTGGGAGAGAGGAGTTCTTTCGCCTTCTCCTGTGGTTTGCTTCGACATCGAAGGCGTGAGAAGTCAAGAAGACGTGTATTATTGTAAATTTCCAAGGGATGGTCTTAAATGCAATTCGAAATAGAATTTTCGTCATCAGGGTCTTCGGTTTTAGACTTCAATTATCGTTACGAACTGTCAGCTTCCTTGTATAAGGCTTTGGAGGAGTATTCTCCTACCCTTGCTCAAGATCTCCACGATGGTTCTTCGAGGAGCAGACTTAAGCTTTTTGTCTTTTCGGGACTGAGTTGTCTTCCCAAGTCGCAGGTTGTCCAGTATGGCGAGCGAAAGGGATTTCAACTCGGCAGCAAGGTTTGGATGCGTTTTAGTTCCATCATACCTGAGATTGCCTATGGTATGGCAGAGGCGCTTCAGAGAAAGAAGGACATCATTGTTCGTGGCGTTTTTCTGAAAGTTCAAAGAATAACCCTTGTTCGTCTGCCAGACTTTGCCCCTTCAACCATATACCGTCCATTTGGGCAAGCTGGGATGATTGTATGCAAGTATGAACAGGATGGGAAGCATTTCTTTCAGCTTCCCGACAATTCG
>URJM01000053.1 GCA_900548225.1 uncultured bacterium | reverse complement strand
CAGATCCCTTGCGCCGCCGGTGATGAGATGCCCGATGCGGTTGCCCTTGAAGTAGATGGGCATCGCGATTATCGGGAACTTCAGGTTGGGGATGCCGGACTCGATGTAGTTGATCTGGTGCATGCTTCTGAGCTGGAAGAGGATGTTCATCAGCCTGGAGGGAAGCACCAGGGGTTCGTTGTCCTTGAGGGGAGTCCCCTCGAGGCCAATGGGGGCTCGGACGATGAAGGTCTCCTTCTCCTCGTCAAGCCAGAGGAGGGCGGCCTGGGTCGTGTCCATCAGCTTGCAGGTGAGATTGACGATCTTCTGGAGCCCTTCGTCGACGGTTGATGTCTCCATCATCGCCTTGTTGAGGAGCATCAGGACGTCGATGCTGCGTTCGAGCTGGCTTGTCTCGTCGTTCTGTGGCGTCTGTTCGGTCTGTGGATGCTTGCCCTGGGGTTCGCTCATCTGCGTCCTCCATTTGTTGAAATGATCTTAACGAGTGTGTTTTCGAGGACGAGCTGTGCCGCGGCCTTTGCGGAGAGCCCCACGGCTCCTGTCCCCGAATTAAGCGAGAGGATTGCGTCCCTGATTGCGCGGATTGCCTGGATCAGTTCCTGTGGCGTGTACCGGAGCGCCTCGTCCGCGGTGAATTTTGCCGACCATGTATTTGAGCTTACGATTGTCAGTTCCGTGGCGATCAGCGTTCGTCTTTCGGAGGGTTCCATTGCATCCATCCTTCTCTTCAGCGCGTCTCCGTTCTGGAGTTTGTTTTCGGCCATGTAGAGTCTGATGGCGAGATATCCCCTGAAGCGCTTTGCAAGGGAGTAGATGAGATTTCTCGCGGTGTCCTCCGGTTTCTTGCTTTTTGAGAGGAGCTGTTCCGCGATGGAGAGCGCCGCGTCGAGCTGCCGTCGTCCCACCGGTTCCCGCAGTGCCCATGATTCCATGTCGTGGAACGGGGGGCACATTTCCCGGACGGCTTCTCCTGTGATGGGCTTGTCCAGCCCTCCCATGTACGCCGCCAGCTTGTCAAGTTCGCTTTCGATGAGGGACGTGTCGCCTCCCAGTGCTTCCACGAGCATTTCCCGTGCCTCGTAGGAGACGGTGATTCCCTTTCTTGCCGCCGCTTCGGCAATGCACTTCTTCACATCGTCCTGCCATCCCTTTCTGCCAAGCTTCACCGTATTGAAGAACTCGGCGCTTCCCAATTCCCTGCAGAGCTTCGCGAGATTCTTGTCCGGGTCGCAGTCGGCTCCTTCGAGGATGAGGAAGATGTCTTCGGGGAGTGGGTTTTTCTTGAGGTAGAGCGCGAGTTTTTTCAGTCCGAGGGGGTCTGGTTCCTGGGTCTTCTCCTCGTCCTCCTCGTCTCCCCCTTTTTTCCTTGACTTTGACTTGGCGGGTTCGAGCCGTCCGGCCGGCTCCTGGTCGAATCCGGTGAATTGTTTCAGCCAGACGGTTTTCGCGCCGCCCATGAAGGCCGGCTGCCGGATTGAGGAGATTACCTGTGCGACAGTTTCGGCGGCGGGGCCGTTGTCGCCCTGTGAGATGATGTCGACGTGGAAGTCGTCAGGGTTCTCTCCCGCAAGTTCGTGGAAGAGCTGGTCGGCGCGGGCGTGCATCCGCACCTCGTCATCTCCCGACACGAGAAAAAGATGTGTTTTCTGTTCCGTTGGCACGGCAGGTACAATAAGGCTTCAAGCACGTGCCCGCGTGGGTGGAGCCAGGGTGAAATGTATTGATTATTCGATTGGGCTAGAGGGCATTGCGCCTATGGATTGTGACAGACGCGTATTCGCCGTTTGGAAGTCCGGCGGGTTTGACCACCTCCACCTCCACCTCCTGGATCAGATTGGAGAACTCCAGGCAGAGAGTGGCGAGGTTCTGGGCGAGGGTTTCGATGAGCATGCACTTCGATTCCTCGCAGTGCCGTATGACTGCCTTTGAGAGCCTGGCGTAGTTGACGGTCTTCTCGAGGTCGTCGGTCCGTGCTGCGCAGTCCGTGTTGAGAAAGAGCCGCAGGTTTACGGCGAGCGCCTGTGGCAGCGCCCGTTCCTCCTCCTTGCATCCGATGTGGGCGGTGCAGCGGAGTCCCTTTATCGTGAGCCTGTCAAGATTGCTGGGGCAGTCCATTGTCGTCTCTCTCCTCTGTGGGTTTTCCTTTTCTTTTGGCGTAGAAGGGGTATTTTGCGGCGGTTTCGGGGGAGACTCCTTCAGGGATGTACCTCCAGCGCGTGTATTGCCAGAGGTATTGCTCCGGGTATCTTGAGATGAGCCTTTCGTATGCCGCCATGATTTCGGCGGTGAGCTCCTCGTCCGAGGCGAACTCCCAGGCATTCCCTGGAAGCGGTTCGTCCACCATTGTGAAGAGTCCGTCCCCTTCGTCCTTGACGCATGCGACGATGTGGATTGGAACCTTCAGTCGCCTTGCAATCATGGCTGGCATTCTGGACGTCGTTGCAGGAAGCCCGAAGAAATCTTCGAAGACCCCTCCCTTCCGCGGGGGTATGTTCTGGTCGATGAGAAGTCCCACGTTGCGTCCTGAGACGAGTGCGCGGAGGACTCCCCTGGCTGCGCCGTGGGCTGGAATCACCTGCGTGTCGGAGTCGTTTGTCCTGAGGCGTTCGGCCAGTTCGTTGAACCAGTCGACATTGAAGACCGCCGCCACGACGCTGCCGGGGCGCCCCGTGAGGAAGGAGATGTGTGCCTCCAGCTCCCAGTTTCCAAGATGGGGGGTGCAATAGATGATCGAGGGATACTTGCTTTCGGGGTTCGGTTCCGTGTGCAACCTCCGGAACTCCTCGCTGTTCCTGATCCTCGTCTGCGAGTCGTTGGGGTATTTGAGGAAATGGAGCCAGTCAAGCCCAAGCCCGAAGAGGTGTATGAAAGCCGCGCGGGCGATTCGCCGTCGTTCCTCCGGGGATTTTCCGGGGAATGCGATTTCCAGGTTTGCCTTGACGATTCGGCGGCTTCTGAAGAGGAACGGCCATGTCACCACCCAGATGAACCTTGACCAGAACCTTGCCGCCCTGGGCGAGAGGTCACCCAGGAGGAAGCCCAGGACGGGCAGCAGTGCCCTGCCAAGCAGGACGCCCGCCCTTTTTAGAATCGATGGCTTGTCTCTCCTTGCCACAGTACCGTTCCATCTCCAATGCAGTGGCCTATTTTTGCGTGAAGAGGAAGCTTCTCGGCGCGCCCTGGCCGTTGTTGTCGCATACGGTCCCCATGGGCATGTATCCACCCTGCCAGCGTTCCTGCAGGAGTGCCCTGAAGAGCTGCGGGTCTGCGTTGTCCAGAGTGTCGATTTGGACTTCGGAGGTAGGAGTCTCAATGGGGGTGGCCTCGCGGCATACGACGAGGAACGACTCGTCAATCTGGCAGACGGCACCCAGGCGCGCGGGTGCGAGGCGCCTGCATGCCGCCAGGAGCGCGTCACGGACCTGTTCTGGGTGGATAAGCAGGTCCGCCACTGGGAATTCCAGGTAGTAGTCTGGTCTCATGGATGAGGTTCCTCCATGCCGTGATGGCTTTAGTCAAGGGCGTACCTTTCGCCGGGCTTGATTTCGGCTGGCAGCACTCCCTTTTCGGCTAGTTCCTTGACATCGGCCGCGCAGACCGCCCGCCTGGGGGAGATTTCGATGACTGCGTCGACTGTGCCGTCCTCCTTCCTGGGGACTTTGACTCCTGCGGCCTCGAGCCAGGAGGCCGCCCTGTTGACGAGTGCCTCGCGGCAGGATTCCGGAGAGTCGTTTCCCTCGGGGTTCTTGATGGCGGCGAACTGCTCTGCGCGGCTGCATTCGACAATCATCGGGTTGCGTGCGAAGGGCAGTGCGTCGAAGATGAAGAATTCCAGCTTGATGCCGTTGGGGGAGGCAGGCTTGACGATTGTCCCGTCCTCTGCGACATAGTTGATTTTCTTGAGTGCCTTGTGCGGGGCAAGCGCCAGGGAACCGTTGGTGAGATTCTGGATGAACGACCTGCTTATCACGTGGATTGCGGGTGAGCCGGCCCTGAAGCGCAGCCGTCCGTCGGCATCGGTCTCCTGGAGCAGTTCCATTGGCATGTCGGAGTATTCGACGATGATCGTCTTTCCGTCGAGGAGGCAGAAGTGTCCGAGCTTTTCCATCGGATCCCTCTTGATGAGTGCCCTTGCGGACATGTCGGAGCCCGAGAGGTGGTGCATTCCGATGAACAGCGGGTCGAAGAGAGTGACCATAGGGTTGTCCACCTGCCAGTATGAGAGATAGTCGATTCCACGCCTTTCCATGTCCTCGATTGTCCCCGAGTCCCTCAATGCCGCGAGTGTTCCCCCGTGTCCATTTGCGAAGAGCGCGAGTCTTCCCGGCGCCTCCAGGATTGCCTTGCCCTCCTGGTCGAACCCTGGGAGTTGTCCTTGCACGAAGAACCTTACGTTTTCCCTGTCAAGGCCGAAGAAGCCGTTATCCTCGAAGAAGTCCACCGTCGCCTGGTTGTTTGCGGGGCTGGTCATGATATACCAGGGGATGGTGCAGGAGTACTTTTCCATGTTCCGGAGGATTCCCTCGGCGAAGTACTGGAAGAGTGGCTTGTTTCGGATCTGCGAGAAGCGGAATGTCCCCTTCGGCCCGTCGTATCCGAGTCGTGTCCCCTGGCCGCCGGCGACGGTGAATCCCGCCACCTTGCCGCCGCGAAGCAGCTCCTCGCCGTCGGCGATTGCCCCCTTTTGGCGCAGCGCCTGGGATTCGTTTTCCGGTTTCAGCGGGACGTATGGCGCGGGCACCAGCTTTTCGAAGGGGATTTGCTCGGCCTCGCCGTTTTTCATGATGGCGTCCAGCCATCCGAGGACTTCTGTCCAGTTGATGGACTTTATTTGGTCTCCGAGGAGATCCCTGTCCGCGTCGGAGATTTCATTCCAGAATCGGAGGAGGTGTTCCTGCCCGACAGGGGCGAGCAGTGCAAGAAGCTGTTCTTTAGTATGTCTCGACATATCGGTAGTGTGGGGTTTGAGGGAGTCTCTCCCGGCCAGTGCTTCAATATAACCTATATGCCCCCCTCATTTGAGGAGGGCGGCTCACGCCTGTTTGCCTAACGCCTTCTGACTGCGGCGAGGAGTTCTCGCGGTTCGGGGCGCCTCAGGAGGACGCATGCGGCCAGGTATGCGGCGGAGGTTGCGGCAAGTCCTCCGAACACCTTTGCCGCTGCGAAGAGGGTGCGTGGAAGCGACGCGGCAAGTCCGCCTGCGTCTAGCATCGCGATAGTGTAGTGGCATGCCGCGCCGGCAGCAGCCGCCGCAAGCAGCAGCGGGATTGCCGCCTTCAGGGCTCTGCGCGGAGTCCAGATGCTGAGGTGTCTTTTGTTGAGTGCCAGGAGCAGTGCCATGTTCAGCCAGGCGCAGATGCTTGTGGCCAGGGCGAGCCCCCCCTGTCTGAGATATTGCATTAGGATGAGGTTCAGGATGAGGTTCAGGATGACGCATCCGATGGAGATGCACATGGGCGTGAAGGTGTCCTTTCGCGCATGGAAGGGATTTGTCGCCACCTTGTTGCCGCAGATTGCCGGCAGCCCCATCATGTAGAAGAATAGGGCGAATGAGGATTCGTTGATTGCCTCCTGGGTGAATGCACCCCGTGCGAAGAGGAATGTGATTACGTCCCGTCCTGCGACGAGCAGGTACGCCGTGCATGGCAGTGCGAGGAACATGACGGTTCTCAGTGCGTAGTCGAGTCCGTCTGCGACCCCTTGCTGGTCGCCCCGCGCCTGTGCCCTGGAGAGTGCCCTCAGCCCCACGGAGCCCATTGCGACGCCGAAGAGCCCCACTGGCAGATATACGAGGCGGTGCGAGTAGTTCAGCGCTCCGACTGCGGCCGCGCCAAGGGAGATTGCGAGGATGCTGTCGATGAATGAGTTGATCATGTTGGCGCCGTTTCCGACCAGGACGGGGATGTATTTTCGCCCGAGCATCCTGACTTCGGGATCCTTGAAGTCGAAGTCGAAGCGGTATCTGTATCCCAGGCGCCGGCACCTCAGCAGCAGTGCGAGCATCTGGAGGAATCCCGCGAGGAGGGTGCTTCCGCAGTATAGCCAGAGCGCGGCCGGTTCGTCGTTCCTCCATCCCCATGCCAGGATGCCCAGGGAAGCCACCTGGACGATGTTGAAGATTGCCTGGGAAGCATAGCTCAGGAAGAACGCATTCATGCTTTGCATGACGGCGCCGAAGGCGGCTGTTCCGCAGATGAAGATAGTGAAGGGCATCAGCACTGGCAGGATTCTTACGGCCGTGCGTGCGCTCTCGCTCTTGAAGAGGCCGGTCATGCCAAGGGCGAGGGCAATGACCGAAGCCAGGACGGTCAGGAGAATCAATATCAGGAACTGCGCCGTTATTGCGCGGGAGGCAATGCGCCAGGCGCGTTCCTTGTCGTCCTTCTCAAGATGTGCCGACAGTATTGGGACGAAGGCGCCATTTGCCGCGCCCTCGCCGAATAGGTTTCTGAAGATATTCGGGATTGCGAAGGCCGTCGTGTATGCCGCCTGTGCGACCCCGGTGGCCCCCCAGTATGCGGCCGCGCAGACATCCCTCAGAAGCCCCGTCACCCTTCCCATCAGGATTCCGCCCGTCGAGGAGATGAGCGACCTGCCCATTCCGCCTGTGTTCGGGGCGGCCGTCCGCGAATCTTCTGGGTGGTTTGTCTGCCGGGGCATTTCGGGGGTATTCCAGCTCCTTCTATTGGTCTAGCGGTCGAAGTTTTCGATAAGCTGCATTACCTGGGAGTATTCGTTCACCACAGGGAACTGCGGGAACTGCTGCCGGACCTTGTCGGATGGCCTGAAGAGTATTCCCAGTCCGGCTTCCGCCAGCATTGCCGTGTCGTTGAAGGAGTCTCCCATTGCGACGAGCCTGAAGTTCAGCTGTTTGAACGCCAGTGCGGCGTGCCGTTTGCCGTCAGGCTGTCTCAGCTTGTAGCCTGTGACCCGTCCGTCCTGGTCTACGACGAGCGAGTTGCAGAAGAGCGTCGGGTTTCCCAGCTGCTTCATGAGTGGTGCTGCGAACTGGTAGAAGGTATCCGACAGGATGATGTTCGGGTAGCGTTCCGAGAGCCACTTCATGTATTCCACGGCGCCGGGCAGCGGGCTCATCCCCGCAATCACCTCCTGGATGTCCTTCAGGCGGAGGTCGTGTTTCCGGAGGATGTCCAGGCGGTGCCTCATCAGTTCATCGTAGTCTGCGACGTCGCGCGTGGTGAGGCGCAGTTCCGGGATGCCTGTCTTTTCCGCGAATGCAATCCAGATTTCGGGGACCAGGACCCCTTCAAGGTCCATGGCTACAATCAGTGGGGAATTCATTTTTCTTCGTGTGATGCCGTCAATACGGGGAGAGGATTGAATACTGCTTCTTGAGTGCCTCGATGCGCTCACGGAGGCTGGCCTGTTCGCCGGGGTTGTTTGAGATGTTCATCCTGGAGAGCAGGAAGAGGATCTTCTGTCCCGCCCATTGGGAGGGCAGGGTGGGCGAGGCGGCGGGGCATTCGGAGAGGCGTCTGCTGAAGATTAGGTCGCGGAGTCTTCCCGACGCATCCCGGCCTGTGATTGAGAGCGTGAGCGTGTCCGCCCTGTCCTCGTATCTTCCGAAGAGCCTCAGTGTCTGGTTGCGGTAGAGATGCGGGAGCGACCGCGGGAAGATTTCGTTGACATTTGCGCCCCTGGTCGCCGCGCACCGCATGTCGGTTATGAGGAGGCTGGCGTGGTCCGAGTAGAAGCGCACCATTGCGTCGCGTATCTCGTCAGTTGTCTCCACATGGCACTTTTCGCCCTTGTTGAGATATCCCAGGAAGTCGAGGAGCATCCTGTTCGCCTTGCGTTCCGCGCTGAAGGGGAAGATGGAGACATTGCCCGGGTTGATGCCGCTGACCTGCTTGAGGAACTCGCTGGGCTCGTAGACGTTGACGGTGGACTGCCCGTCCGTCAGGAGGAAGATGTTCAAGGGGCGGTTCCGGTCGCCGTTAGATTTCTTGACGAAGGGCGCCACGCCTCCGAAGACATCCGTCCTGCCGCCATGTGGAAGGCTTCCAACCCTGTCGGAGGCGACCTTGATGTTGGCGGCATTGCCGGGGACGAACTCCCTGAAGACCGCGCTCTGCTTGTCGTTGAAGGAGATGACATTGAAGCGGTCGGAAGAGGAGAGGGCGGGAAGCACCTCCTGGATGGCACGCTTGAATTGGTTGAACTTCGGCACGGAAATGCTGGAGGAACGGTCGATGATGAAGAGGACGTCCTTCGGAATGTCCTCCATGGCGTCGCTCCTGGGGCCAGGCCTGATTTCCACAAGGAAGGTGCCCCCGGGGCCCGCAGGGTCGGGATAGGTGGACACCTGGACGGATACATAGTCGTCAAGCGGATAGGCGGCCTGGGCCGCATTGTCGCCGATTTTGACATTGCCGAAGGCTCCGGAACCGCTTGGCTCCGGAATGCCGCCGGAGAGTTCGGGGAGATTGCCCAGGGGGGACGCATCGTCGTCAAGGAGCCCCGCCAGATCGGAGTCCGAGAGGCCGAACTGTGGGCGCCCTGCCTGGAGTTGGACCTGTGTGAGCCGTGGGGCAGGGGCAGGCCCAGAGAGGACGCCGTCTATGGCCAGGCTCGGGAGCTGGACATTATCCGGGACAAACTCGCGGTCCAGCAGCGGCGTAGTTGTTCTTGCGTCTGTAAGTCGTTCAGGCGCAAGGTCTTGTGCATTTATTTCCAATATTTCGGGGCGTGGGGCGGTGACTTCCAGCGCCTCCTTGGGGAAGGCGATTGCGGCAGGGGATGAAATGGCGGGCGCCTCGTCCGGGATAGGCTGGAGCTGGTAGAGGTCCACGGGTGGTTCCACTGCCGTGCGTTCGTCAAGGATTTTCCGCACCTCCTCGGTTTGTTTTTTCAACAATTCGTCCTGTTCTTCGAGAGCCTTCAGCTGCGGTTTGTCTCCGTCATGATGCAGGTCTTCGAATTCAGGCACATTGAATTCGCTTCCGTCCTCCCATTCCGGTTCGAACGGGTCTTTTTCCCCTTCGGCCGGCTTTTGGGGGTCGGGCATCTCCTTCAGGTGAATCTTCCTGTACTTTGCTTGTTCGGCGACGGCATCCTTCTTGTTGAATGCGTCGAAGGCCGACCCGCTGAGAGAGATTCTTCCCGCGAGGAATATCAGCCACACATGTAGCAGCAGCGATATTAGGCATGCCAGGATGGCGAACCTGCGGGTGTTCATTTCACAACGGGCCGGGCGTGTGCTTGGCTAGTCTACATTTTCCACGACGATGTCCTGGCAGACCTTCTCGCGGAGAATGCGCTCGATGCCGCCCTTGAGGGTCTGGCGATGGTAGGGGCATCCCGCGCAATGTCCGAGAAGGCGGACATTCACGAGGTTGTCCTTGATTCCGACCAGCTCGACGTCTCCGCCGTCTGCCTGTAGATTGACTCTGAGGGATTCGAGGACTTCCTTGACATTCGCTTCCTGTTCTTTGTTCATGGTCGTTCGGTGGGGGGCTGGGGGTGTGTTGCAGTGGGGTTTGCCGCCGTCATGCGCCGAGGTCCTTCAGCTGCTGGCGGATGCGTTCAAGCTTGTCGGTGGTTTCCGCAAGATGGGTGCGGTCGGCTTCGACGGCCGCGGCCGGCGCGTGTTCCACGTATCCCTTGTTGGAGAGCTTCTTCTCAAGGGTCGCGATGTACCTGGCCGCCTCCTCCTCCTGCTTCTGGAGGCGCTTTGTCTCCGCGGCGAAGTCGACAAGCCCTTCGAGGGGGACGAATGCGTTGCCGATGGAGGAGACCGCGACTCCCGCGGGGCCCTCGGGCTTGCTTCCGAGGACGAGGGACTTTGCGTTCAGCAGCGCGGCAAGCGCGTCGTGGTCCAGTGCCAGGAACTCCCTGGCGTCCTGGCTGGCGGGGGCGATGACCACGTCGAGCGGCAGCGACGTGGAGATCTGGTAGTTTGCCCTGAGGTTTCTGACGGCGCGGACCAGTTCGTATTTGGCCGCGTTGAGTTCTTCGACTGTCTTGGTTGCTCCCAGTTCCTCCATCCTTGCCTCGGGGATTGGGGCCGGCCAGGGCTGCACCATGATCGAATCGCCTTCGCCGCAGAATCCCATCTGGTGGTAGAGCTCGTCGGTGACGAATGGCATGATTGGGTGGAGGAGTTTAAGGAACGTTCCGAGGCAGTAGTCGAATATCCTCAGGGTGGCGCAGGTGGTTCCCGCAGGTTCCGAGAGTGCGGGTTTTGCGCTTTCGAGATACCAGTTGCAGAATTCGTTCCAGACGAAGTCGTAGATGGACTTGCATGCGGAGTTGAAGTCGAACTCCGCGAGGTCCTTTGTCATGGTCTTGACGATTTGGTTGAGCCTGGAGAGGATCCACTGGTCGTCCGGCCTCAGGTCGGATGCCTTGAGGCTGGAGATGTCCTCCCAGTCGGCGGGAGCGGGTCCGTGCTGGAGCCTGAAGCGGACCACGTTCCAGATCTTGTTTGCGAAGTTGCGTCCGATTTCGCACTTCTTGTTGTCGTATCGGATGTCCTGCCCCATTGGAGCGATGTAGATGATGGTGAAGCGCAGCGCGTCCGCCCCGTATGTCGCCACCACGTCGAGGGGGTCGGGGGAGTTGTTCAGGCTCTTTGAGAGCTTCCGCCCCTTCTCGTCCCGGATAATCGATGTGAAATAGACGTCCCTGAAGGGGATTTCACCCATGAAGCGCAGTCCGCTCATAATCATTCTGGCGACCCAGAAGAAGATGATGTCCGGGCCTGTGACCAGGGTGTCCGTGGGGTAGAACCTCTTGAGTTCCGGGGTGGTTTCAGGCCACGAGAAGACAGAGAATGGCCACAGCCAGGAGCTGAACCAGGTGTCGAGGACATCCTCGTCCTGCCTGAACTCCGTGCATCCGCAGCTGCACTTTTCGGGTGCCTGCTTGCCAACGAAGACCTTGCCGCACTTCCTGCAGTAGTATGCGGGGATGCGGTGCCCCC
This sequence comes from uncultured bacterium, assembly GCA_900548225.1. Taxonomy (GTDB): domain Bacteria; phylum Verrucomicrobiota; class Lentisphaeria; order Oligosphaerales; family Oligosphaeraceae; genus UBA1724. The sequence goes on along the minus strand of URJM01000053.1, from coordinate 2,986 downwards.
ACCAGAGCTGGCGTGAGATGCACCAGTCCTTGATGTTCTCCATCCAATGGAGGTATGTCTTGACCCAGCGGTCCGGGTGGAACTTTATCTTGCCGCTGACCACTGCCTCGATTGCGGGCTTGGCGAGGGGTTCCATCTTGACAAACCACTGCTCCGAAAGGCGTGGCTCCACGGGGACGCCTCCGCGCTCGGAGTATCCCACCTGGTGGACATAGTCCTCGGTCTTGACAAGCAGTCCCGCCTCCTCCAGCTTGTCCACGACCAGGCGGCGTGCGACGGAGCGGTCAAGGCCGTTGAAATCGGCGCCGGCCAGTTCGTTCATCGTGCCGTCGTCGTTCATGATGTTGGGCATTTCGAGATGGTGGCGGAGTCCCACCTCGTAGTCGTTGGGGTCGTGGGCGGGGGTGATTTTCACCGCGCCGGTGCCGAAGTCCTTCTCGACATACTCGTCGGCGATAAGTGGGATTTCCCGGTTGACGATTGGCAGGATGAGCTTCTTGCCCACGAGTCCCTTGTACCGTTCGTCGGCGGGGTTGACTGCGACTGCCGTGTCGCCCATGATTGTCTCGGGGCGTGTGGTTGCGACAACGACCTCCCCCGTGCCGTCCGCGAAGGGGTATCTGATGTGCCAGAGGTGTCCGGACTCCTGCCGGTAGATGACCTCCTCGTCCGAGAGTGCGGTCCTGCTCTTCGGGCACCAGTTGATGATGCGGTGCCCCTTGTAGATGAGCCCGTCGTTGTAGAGCCTGATGAAGACCTCCTGGACGGCATTTGAGAGTCCTTCGTCGAAGGTGAATCTTTCGCGTGGCCAGTCGCATGCGGTTCCGATTGTCCGGAGCTGCTGGATGATCTTGCCGCCGTACTGCTCCTTCCACTTCCAGACCTCGTCGAGGAACTTTTCGCGCCCCAGGTCGTATCTGGTGAGCCCCTTTTCCTTCTTGAGGAAGGCTTCGACCTTCGCCTGGGTCGCGATTCCCGCATGGTCCATTCCCGGAACCCAGCAAGTCTCCTTGCCGCGCATCTTCTCGAACCTGATGAGGATGTCCTGCAGGGTGTTGTTGAGGACGTGTCCCAGCGTCAGGATTCCGGTGACGTTTGGCGGGGGGATGACGATCGAGTAGGAGGTCTTGCAGCTGTTGACGTCTCCGTGGAAATAGCCTCGTTCCTCCCAGACCTTATACCATTTTGCCTCGACTTCGGCTGGGGAGTATGCCTTCGAAAGGGTTTCTTCGCTCATGGGGTTGATATGTGGTTTTGTTATTGGAAATCGTATGGTTTCGCCAGTGTGGGAAACCTGTAAATGTAGCCCTCTTTTCCCGTGCTGGCGTTGCCAGGGGCGGCGGATGTCACTTGTCGTCCTTCCCAGGGAGGAAGCGTTTGTCGAGCAGGTGTCCCGGGCGGATGTCTCCCATGGAGTGCCTCATCGCCTTGTGGATTCCCGGAAACCTCCTGTCGAGGGTTTCCAGGAGGTCGCCGAGAAACTTCCTGTCTCCCTCCGCATCCATTTGTCCTGAAAAGGGGCATGACTTGACAACCGGGAAATGGAAGAATGCCGCGGCCTCGTGGATGTGGGGCTTTCGGAGTCCCCACATTGGCCGGACAAGGCGCGCCTTGCCCCCGTCGGCGGGCACATTGGGTCCCATCGTCTTGAGTCCTCCTCCATGGAAGAGGCTCATGAGGAAGCTGGCGCAGAGGTCGTCCAGGTGTTGTCCGAGCGCGAGCTTGTTGCAGTCGAGTTCTCCGAGGAGCCGGTGGAGCTGCCCCCGCCTTATCCTGGAGCACATCGAGCATGGGCTGTCCACCTCCGCGCTCTTCCTGATGAGTCCGGCAAGCTTCGGAATCCTGGCGCAATGGTATTCGAATCCCCTTGACTCGGCGTATTTTCTGATAGGCGAGGCATTGAAGCCCTTGAATCCGACATCAATCGTCGCCGCGACAAAATCCACCCTGAAGGGGAGTTTGCGGCGCATGGAGGCGAGGATTTCGAGCATCAGGAAGCTGTCCTCCCCTCCTGAGAGCCCCACGAGAACCCTGTCTCCGGGTTCGAGGATGCCGAATGCGGCGGAGTCCTTTGCGCATTGCCGCAGCAGCCTCCTGAAGACCTTGGTCCTTGTCGGCAGTTCCCGCAGGAAGCCGGATGCCTTGGAGGCGATTCGGGCGGCGATTTCCTCCGGGGTGCCCTTTGAGGCGTCCACGCGGATTTCGCAGTCGTTGTAGAAGGGAAGGCGCTTCTTGTAGAGTCCCTCGTCCCAGAGCGGCCGTGCCGCCTTTTCCTCCTCGGAAAGGCGCGCCGCAATCCTTTCGACCGGGATTCTGAGGGTGGCAGTGATGCCGCTCTCCCTCATTATCCTGCGGTTGCCTGGATAGACCGGCAGTCCTCCGCCTGTCGAGACTACCGCGAACTCGGCTCCTGACGCAATCTCCTTCAAGACAGCCTGCTCCTCCTGGCGGAAGGCGTCCTCCCCATTTGCACGTATGAACTCCCCCGGAGTAATCCCGTGTCTCTGCCGGAAGAGGTCGTCGGTGTCAAGGTGTGGACGCCCCAGGAGCCGCGCCAGCGCGTCTCCGATGCGGCTCTTTCCGCTTCCCATGAAGCCTGTAAGATAGATGTTAAGGGGCATAATGGCGTCCTGCAAAAATGATCGCCAGGGTTGTCAGGTTGTACAGGGAGTGGGTTGCCATCGAAAGGAGCACTCCGAATTTCCTGGCGATGAAGAACTGCAGGAATCCGAAGACGAAGAGCCCTGGCGTAAGCCACGGTACAAAGTGGAGCATGGCGAAGACCAGGGACGAGACGGAGGCGGCGCCCAGGAGGGACATTCCGCTGGAGGCCAGGGAGTCCGGAAGGACCTTGCGGAACAGCAGCTCCTCGACGAATGGGGCGAGAACCAGTGACGAAAGGAGGGCGACTCCATGCAGCCATGGCGGGAACTCCGCATGCACCATGTATTCGATGAGGCCCTGGGGGACGATGGCGTGCGGATTG
>URJM01000052.1 GCA_900548225.1 uncultured bacterium | reverse complement strand
TACGGATGCCAGTGAGAGCTTCATAGACTTCTTCGTTTGTTGCATCCGGATGCTGCTTGAGGAACTTATCAAAGTCACCGATGATGTCACCCCTATAAGGCTCCTCATAGGTTTCTTCGTATTCCTGGTTTTCGGCTTCTTCATCATGGGCTTCCTGAGCTTGAACGGTGTTGCTGGAATTCATGCGCAAGTGGGGCCGTGTGATTTTGTGAATTATTAGTGGAGAGAGGGAGTTTTTATACAGCCGTCAAGTTATGGGACGGCTGTACATTTTTTTTCGTGCTTTTCGTGTGTTTCGTGGTTAAATAATTCTTTTGCTATTCGTGTCCATTCGTGTCCATTCGTGGTTCCTACTCTCCCCCCCTTCGTTTTTCGTGTTTTTCGTGTATTTCGTGGTTTGATATTTCTTTGATCATTCGTGTCCATTCGTGTCCATTCGTGGTTCTTACTCTCCCCCCCTGCTTTCTTTTTTCGTGTATTTCGTGTGTTTCGTGGTTACTCCCTGCCCTTGACCATTCGTGGTTCAGAGCATGCCCAGGCAAGGGTTTTGTGCGGTGGTTCCCTTTAGCTGCGGATCACCTCTTCGTATATTTGGATGAGGGTATTTGTGTCCTCGAGGTCGAGCCATTCCTCCGGTCCGTGGTAATTTCCGCATTTCGAGCCATCTATCACGATTGGGATATCCGGGTAAACCTGTGCGACATGCCTTGCATCCGTAGCCCCATTCATCCTGTAGAGCGTGATCTCCCTGCCCCTGACCCTTTCCGCGATGCTCTTCACCCGGTTGACGAATGGGTCGTCTGGCCTTGAGAAGACAGGGACACATGAATTCATCACCTCTATCTCATCGATGCCCGTGAGCCTCCTGATTCTGTCCACCACATCGGCTTCCCCACGTGGCGTAGTGAACCTGACATTGCATACCATTGATGCCGTGTCAGGGACGATATTGTGCGCCTTGGACGGGCATTCAAGGGCTGTCGCGGAAATCGAGTCCTGCCAATTATCCTCCTGCGTCGGGTTTTTCCACGCATCCAGGAGCCTTGCGTATCCCCTGACAAGTGTATCGACTGCATTGTCGGCAGTCCAGGGATATGCGGTATGCCCTGCCCTCCCGTGTGCAGTCATGCGGACATTCATCATCCCCTTTTCCGCCGTGGCGATTCCCCCGTCCCTCCAGGAATCCAGTATTGCCACCCCCTTTGTCGCGTGGACACCTATTGAATCCTTGAGGAGTTCGAGGAGCGTCAGTCCTCCCTCCTCTTCATCGGTTGAGAAGAGTGCCGCCGCCGGGCATCCGGGATTTTCGCAGAGAATCTGCGCTATGCACACGGCGCGTCCGAGGCAGTCGGCGGCGCCGCGTCCATAGAGGATGCCGTCCTTTTCGACGGGCGTGGACTGGGATGGCGTGCTCAGGGGGACAACATCCAGGTGGGCGACAAAGAGATAGTCGCTGACATAGCCTGTTGGAAGCGCGGAGACATAGAGTCCCTTCCTTCCCGACGACGTATCCACGACATGGACCCTCAGTCCCTTTTTGGCGATGAAATCCGCCAGATACGATGCAGTCCTGTTGACAGCGGGGATGTCGGAGGTTACAGGCGCGAAGGAGATCAGCGTCTTCAGAAGTTCAAGGTATTCCGGTCGCATTTTTCCAGGTGGGCTGCGGGCTACGTGACAAGAGAAGTGGAGAGGGCGGGCCTTCCATGGCCTGCATGGGATTGCGGGGTTCTGGATTATAAATTCTGAATCCCGGATTGCCACCCCTGCCAGCTTGCGTTTCCCAGAATCCCCTCGTTGAGAAAGACAGGCCTGCATCCGTGCGACACCATCGTCTCGACGGCCGTCTCGATGCGTTGGAGGTGGTCCTTCTGATAACTTGGATACCTTGGGAAGGAATACTGTTCATGGGAGGCAACGCTAAACGCCTCCGCGCCTGCCTTCCGGGCGACATCGAGCATCCGTTCCAGACGTGGTCGGACATCCTGGAGAGGCACAAGATTGCAGCATGCTCCGTTTCGGAAGAAGATCACCTTCAACTCCGGGTCGTAGTACGAGATGTGGTTCTCCAGCCAGCTCTGCTCGTCAGCGAAGTTGTAATGGAGCGCAAATGCATCCGTGGCGACGGGGGTGTGGGCTGCCTCGGCGCTGGAGGCATCCTGGCTCTCCCGGTGGACCCTCTGCCGTTCAACCAGGGACGGGCCGCCCATCACGCGGAGACGGAACGAGTTGAAATAGCAATTCACTCCGCGGCGCAGGCACTCCGCGGCGCAGGCGGGATGGATATTCGCCCAATGGATGACGACAGGCGGGATGTATGACCTTTCGCCTGCGAAGCGCAGGATTTCGCCCTGCACCAGATCCCAGTCACGGGCGAACTCGGCGTCAGACGCCTCCGCATACGGCCGGTCCGGGAATTCCGCCCTGGCGTGGAACGAGAACCGCAGCCAATCCGAGTTATCCTCGAACTCCGACCTCCAGCAACCGGGCATCATTGTCAAATTGAAGGTGGCGTCGAGGTTTTCGAAAAAGCAATTCAGCGTGACCTTGAAGCCATACTTCTCATGGAGCGACTTGAGGAATCCGAGATAAAAGTGGTCGAAGGCGTGCTTCGGGCGTTCGGAGGCGAGATCCTCGAAGACCATCACATGGTCATCCAGATAGAAACCTGTGCGCGGGAACGACCCTCTGTCCCAAAGAAGGACCTGTTCCTGCGTAAAAGTGCCCGTGCGGGTTCGAGTCGATGCGACTATCCGGTTGACCTTCTCACGGAGAAGCGCCTTCGCCGTGAAGCGCTGTCCGTCCATTGCCGCGGGAATGCCGTTGACCAAGACAGGCGTGCCCTGGACGCTTATGCCCTCGATTTCCACCTCGAGCCCCTGTGGGGACTCGACGCCGTGGCTATGATTCAGAATCGCGCCCTGCCTGTGGCTTGTGATATACAGCATTTCCTGCCCCTGAAACCGCTAATACGCCTTCATCTCCCCTTCCTCGTCGAGATAATAGTATTTCACCCCGTCGAGCGTCTTCCAGTCTCCGCGTGTGAAATCCGGAATCTCCACAGGCATTCCGCCGAGCTGGACTGACTTCACGCTGGCGAAGGCAATCGAGCTCCAGGAGGCTCCGTCATAGACATCGATATCCATGGGCAGTCCATTGTTAAGGCAATAGACGAGCCTCATTATCATGACCGCGTCCATGCCTCCGTGTCCTCCGAAGCGTTCTGCCTCCGCCGCGAACCTCTCGTAGATTGGGTGGCGGTACCTTCTGAGGAGGGCATTCACCTTGGATGCGGGGAGGTCGCTATGGAAATCCGGTTCGAACGCGAGTCTTCTCTGGCAGGTTTTTGCCGACTGATTGTGCTGTGAGTGGTCTTCCGCGAAGCCTCTTGTTCCATTGAGCCGGTATGAGCGGCTGTATGGCTGGCGTAGGACGGTCGAGTAGTAGAGCATCATTGTGCGCCCCTTCTCCGTGGTGATGATGGAGAGATTCTGGTCGGGGCGGAAATGTCCTTCGGGAATATCTCCCTTTGGCCCGAAGAGCATGTTGACGGCGTGCCGCATTGTGAAATCGGCGCTTTCCGCCGAGACGATTGTCTTCATCCTGTCTCCCCGGTTGATTCCAAGCCAGTGTGCAATCGGTCCGAGCCCATGCGTTGGATAGCTGTTTCCGGAGACGCGGCGTTCCCTGGTGGGTCGTTCGGTGCGCCAGTTCGTCTTGTCATCATAGTCGAACCTGTACTCCTCGAGATTATGGAGATATCCTCCTTCGGCGTGGATTGTCTCCCCGAAGAGGCCGAGATCCACCATGTTCTTGATGGCGAGTTCATAGTCGCCATAGATGCAGTTTTCGAGCATCACGCAGTGGCGTCGCGTGCGTTCCGCCGTGTCGACGAGCTTCCAGGCCTCCTGGACATTGTGGACGACCGGCACCTCGACGGCGACGTGCTTTCCGTGTTCCATCGCCCATACTGCAATCGGCAGATGGAGATTTGGCGGCGTGGCGATGAAGACCATGTCGATGTCGTCGCGTTCGCAGATTTCCCTCCACCCGTCCGGGTCGGTCGTATAGAAGACCTCGTATGGATACCCCTTCTCCTTCAGCTCACGGTCGATGGCATCGAGCTTCTCCTGGTATAGATCCGCGGCCGCCTTGATAGTGACCCTGTCAGGGAAATTGGAGAGGATGCGCAGGAAGAGCCCGCCCCGGGCGCCGCAACCGATAAATGCGGCGCGCACATTCCTGATGGGAGCCACCCTGAGGCCGAGGACATTTTCCTGGCCTGGGGCGCGTTCCGGCGTCTCGTAGCGATATGGCACCTGTCCCCTGAGGGCGGCGTTTTCGGCCCTTGCCTCGGCAAGCTCCCTCTCCAGGCGTTCAACCGTTGACTCCTGGGCAAAAAGCCCGATGCAACCCAGAAAAAGCGCGAACAACGCAATTGCTCTTTTCATATTCCGTTCAACGAAGGAGGTGATGGTATCCCGCACGCACAATTACTCAAGCTCTTCGAATGTGAAATTCCTGTAGAGCACATCCTTTCCATATAGACCGAGGCCGACGGCGGAGGTGCCGGCCCAGAACTTGTCGCCGCACGCACTCTTCGAGACCCCCGTTATCTCGTAGGAGAGCGTCTGCCAGCCGTCATCGGGGATGACGTCCCTTCCGATGCCAAGCCACCCGTAGTAGTGGAGCCGGACGAGGTCCCCCTTGACGAGCGAAGGCGTCCAGTCGACGTCGAGGACAAGCCTCCCCTCCTCGACCCTTTGGGCTCTGATGACGCTCCAGGCGAAATTCGGAATATCGGAGAGGTCCTTCTCCGCCTTGTAGACGGCGGCGTATGTGCGCCTGGCACCCTTCTCGAGCTCCCGCGCCCATGCGTCGTTCAACTCCAGCACGACATGTTTGCCTCGCAAGGGGGAGTGCTCCAGGACGGCAGCCTCGCTCCCGGCGACGAATGAGACATGCACGCCCTCTATCTGGCGGGCTCTTTTGTTGAACGGCACCACGACCACGACGCCCCTGGCGTTCTGCGGAGCGCCGGGCGCCCTCTTGTATTCGACGGTCACGCGGTAGGTCTTCGCGGGGTCGACCACCGAATGCTGCACTGTATGCACGCAATTCGCCCCTGTGGGTCGCATAACCCCGTCTGGGGAGACCTCAATCTCCGCTGCGGCGCCGAAGTCCGTCTGGCTCCGGGGATTGATGAGGACTTCACCGGCCTGGCAGAATACTGCCAGCACGACTGCCATTGCAAGGAGTTTCTTCTTCATTTTCGGAAGGGAGGAGCATTAGAGGTCGATTCGCCTGGTGGACGCGCCGTATCCTGGGCCGACCATATAGAGCGCGGGGTGGTTCGCGACTATGTAGTATGGCTTTGCATTGCCTCCGACTGCCTGGAGGATAATGAGTTTCTTGATTTCTCCTGGATTCCTGGCGCTGTCCACATGCCCGTCCGCGAATCCCGCGTTGGCCGAATTGCCGTGATGTGTTGCGATGTAGCTGTAGGGGGCTCCGGCGTAGAAGGAGAGCAGCATGTTGTTCTGGACCCAGTTGACCGGCCCGTCAAAGGCGCCGTCCGCCACAAGGACAATGCTTGACAGCCCCGCATGCTCGTCGCCAGCAGGATAGACATCGCTCCCCGTTCCGACCTTGTATGTGTCCTTCTTGAAGGCGGGGATAACGAACTGCGCCTTTGGGTCTGCGTATGCGAAGGCGTATGAGGCGAGTCCCTTGTATGTGGTCTGCGCTCCGACATAGGTGTAGGTTGTGCAGAAGAACGACTTCGGGATGAGGTTGTCGTTGCGGTTGCCGGTCGGAACCTCGATGGAATTGCCGACGCGCTCGCTTTCCTCGAGAGTCGGTCCTCCGAGATAGGGGACATACCTGGCAAGGGCGCTGGCATTCGGATAGCACTGGAGGGAACCGTATCCGCCCGCGTAGTAGTCCTCGTTGTCCACGCCGTACATCTGAATCGCCAATCCGACCTGTTTGAGATTGTTGACGCAGCTGATCAAGCGTGCCTTCTCGCGGGCCTTGCTTAGCGCTGGCAGAAGCATCGCGGCGAGGATCGCGATGATGGCGATTACCACAAGCAATTCAATAAGCGTGAAGCGACTATTCCTTCTTCCCATGACCACAGCCTCCTGTCCTTTTGAGTAAATGAAAGCCAAAAATAAAAAGATTCGCCCATACTGCATTTTTCTTATTATAGACATAGAATGCTAGGTAAATCAAGACGATACGGCACTTTTTCATTTGAATAATACGCCAAAAAATAGGAATATAAGGACATGGGGAAAAGCCATATAGCGGCCTTTTCGCCGGGGCATGCTTCCGCATTGTATTGTTTCGGGCTACACCTTCAGGCCGTTGCGATATCTCTTCGGGGAGATTCCGTGATACTTTCGGAAGAGCTTGCAGAAGTAGCTCACATCCGTGAATCCCACCTTTCCTGCAATCTCCTTGACAGTCGCCCCCTCGCCCTGCAGCAGCATTGCCGCCATTCTCATTCTCGTTTCACAGATGAACTGTTGCGGCGTGGTTCCAGTGGCCACGCTGAATATCCTTGAGAAGTGCCTTTTCGAATAGCCGAATTTCCTGGCGAGCCTTTCGCAGTTGATATTCTCCTCGATGTGGAGTGCGACCCACGCGGTGATCTTGTCGAGGAGCCTTCTTGCGACGAGGCCCTGGTCGGTCCCATCCATATCCCCCAGCAGTGCCATGAGAAATGCGTATGCGGCCTCGGATGCGGCGTACTGGGAGGTGATTCTCTCCTTTGTCCCCTCCTCGAATATCCTCCAGGCCTGCCTGACACATGCGGAGGAATCCGGAAGCATCAGGACATTCCCGTATGTTTCGACGAGATGCGCACAGATGCGGCACGCCTCCTCCCCCGCCACGGTGACGTAGATGAATTCCCATGGCTCCACGCCCGCGGGATGGAAATAGGTTGCCGAGGACGGGATCTTGACAAGGATTGCCTTCCCCTTGTCGCTCCTGATGGCTCCGTCGGGCATCTTCACAAAACCGCAGCCTGCCAATGTGTATTGCCAGACGTAGAACTCGGAGGTGCCCCTCAGCCAACAGTCATTTCTATAGGAGCCAGTGACAAATTCATGCCCCACATTGCTCAAGGTCGTGCCGAGACTGACCGACCCCGGGGCAAACAGAAATGTCTTCTGGTTTTTCATGCAGATGATGCAGTGGTTGGGGGCCTGCGGGGAACGGGAATCCGCTGCCCTTGCCGCATTCGTTTATGCCGTGCGCGGGCAGCCTGAAGAGGGGAAGGAACGTCTCTTGGCTGTAAAATGCTTTGCCGCAATTCACAGGCAAGGGCTGGAGACCATGTTTGCCAGAAGCTGCTTCGCGTTTGTCTTGTGGGCGTGGAATACCCGGCGTGCGCCTAGCGGGTAAGCTTGCCGTGGCCGAAGGTCTTGGCCAGTTCCTCGACGGGCACCTTGAGGCTCCGGTCGTAGCAATAGACGCCGTTCTGCTCCTGCTCGACATCGGTGAGCTGGGTATAGCAGAAGCCAGCGACCTGCGGGAGGGACTCCAGCATCCGGATCTGTTCGTCCATGAGCCTCAGCCACTCCTTGGCGTCGCAGAGATTCATCCCATAGTATCCCCATGAGCGTTTGCTGAAATCCTTTTTCTTTGGCGGGAGGTACTTGAACCCGCCAATCTCGTCCGGGATATAGGGCTGTCCATGATAGCCGGTCTCCAGCATCCGCATCATCACGGGCTGGTCTGCCCGGAGCTTCTCCCTGGAGAATTCGCTGCAGTAGGCCGTGGCGGGCTTGTCGCTGGTCGGCACCAGCGTATCGCGCAGTTCCTCGGCGCTCCTGCAGTAGGCGTGGACGGTCCAGAGGTCGGTCTTCGCATGGACAAATCCGCTGGTCTCGTTGCAGGGGCGCGTGGGGTCCAGCGCCTTCGTGAGGTCGTAGACCCGCTCCTGGAGGAGGCGCAGGACATGTATGGACTCGCCCTCGATGGCGCCAGTCTCGTTGAGTGGCGTCCAGGCAATCACGGAGGGCGAATTGAAGTCCTGCCGCATCAAGTTGGTCCATTCCGCGGTGAAATTCGCGAATGAGTGCCAGACCTGTTCTGGCGTATTAATATGGGGGACGCAGCATCCCATCCCCCAGGAGGGCGACTCCGCCCAGGTCAGGTAGCCCAATTTGTCCGCCCAGTAGTGGAAACGCGGCTCGAAGACCTTCTGGTGGAGGCGCGCCCCGTTGAAGCCGGCGGCCATGGAGAGCTCGATGTCCTGGCGGAGTGCGTCATCCGACGGCGCTGTCCAGATTCCGTCGGGATAGAATCCCTGGTCGAGGACGAGCCGCTGGAAAATCGGCTTGTTGTTCAGGAGGAACTGGTCGCCGACGACGGAGACCTTGCGCAGTCCTGCATAGGAGCGCACCTCGTCCAGCAGGGCTCCCCCTGCATCCCGCAGTTCATACTTCAACTGGTAGAGATAGGGATTTCCGGGTTCCCAGGAGATGGCCTTCTTGAGTTTGACCGCGATGGGCACGCCATCCGCCGCCGCTCCCGTGGCCTGCCCCATGACCTTCTTGCCGTCAGAGTCGTATACGGTGATGGTAGCCTTGTCGGTGGTTTCGGCCGCATGGTATTCCGGCAGGAAGAAGAACTGCCCGCCGTCCAGATCCGGGCGTATTTGGACATAACTTAACGCACGGTTGTCGGTCGCCTCCATCCAGACCGTCTGCCAGATGCCTGTGGTGCGGGTATAGGAGCAGCCGAAGGAATCATAGCCCATGCTCTGCTTGCCGCCGGGCTGCAGGCAACTGCGCAGCTCGTCGGCGACTTCGACGACAAGATGGTGGCGCTTCCCGGGCTTTGTCAGCACGGTGATGTCGAAGCAGAAGGCGTCGCTGGAACCCACGTGGCGTCCGGCGAACTTTCCGTCGATGAAGACCTTGCAGTCGTAGTCCACCGCCCCGAAGTGCAACAGCACACGCCGTCCGGACCACGCCTTCGGCACCGTAAGCGTCCGATGGTAGTACATCCTTTCGATGAAATCCGTATGCATTACGCCGGAGAGTCTGCTCTCCGGGCAGAAGGGCACGGTGATCTTCTGCGCGAAGCCGTGGCTCTCGTGGAGTTTTCTCTCCTCGCCGCTCTTGCCGGGGTCAAACTCGATGGTCCAGACGCCGTTGAGGTTCAGCCAGGTGTCGCGCACGAATTGCGGACGAGGGTATTCGGGACGGGGAATTGCCATGGGGAATTGAAGGGAGGCGTCGGCAAGGCAAGCCTACAAGGGTTTCGGATAACTCCCCACAATGTAAGTCCCTCCACGGGGTTCGCCGCTGTGGGTTCGCCTAATGCCCGGAGAAGGACAGGCCGGACAGGAATATCAAACCACGAAAAGCACGAAAAGCACGAAAATAATGGGAAAAATCAGAACCACGAATGCACACGAATGGGCACGAATGGCAAAAGAATTATTTAACCACGAAAAGCACGAAAGGCACGAAAATAAGAAGAGGGGAGAGGAAGAACCACGAATGCACACGAATGCACACGAGTGGCAAAAGAAGGATTTAACCACGAAAAGCACGAAAGGCACGAAAATAATGGGATAATTCAGAACCACGAATGCACACGAATATCATCTATTCATGGGATTGCAGCACTGATTATCGAAATAATTATGTTGAGGAGTTGGCTTTGCCGTGGGTTGCGTTTTGCGCCTTTGTGGCGTTCGCGCCACCCACGGCCTACATACTGTCATTGAGCGAGGAATAGCGGGACGAATTTTGCGGCGTCCTCGCCTCCGGCGACTCCCTGTCCGAAGGAGAGCCAATACGGGGGTTCGGCGGCGGTGTCAGAGAGGCTGTCGAAGATGACGAATCCCATCCGGAGTGCCGTTGCCTCCTGTGGCGTGGTTCCGAGAGCCTTCCATGGGATGGCGATTTCATAGAAGGTGAAGTCGCCATTTCGTGTCACATTTGCGTGGATTTCCGCCGGTGCGGGCGCTCCGTCCTGCCTTTCCAGGAGGACCTCCCCGTCATTTCCCAGTGCGGCCGCATAGTTGAAGAGTCCGCGGCGTCCTTCGTCTCCCTCGTCCAGTCGGACGGACTCCGGGGGGACAGCCTCCGTTGCCAGTGAGAATTGCAATGAGTCTCCGCGCCAGAGGTCAGCCCCCTTGAAGCGCTGGCAGCGGAACGGGTCGTCCACCCTTGCCGCCAGATAAATGAACTCCCCGTCGTATGCCAGATGGCATTCTGCGGCGAAATTGTGCTTGTCGGGGCTGTAATCCGTCTTGAAGTACGCCTTTTCTGGCTGGAGTGCGGAGCGGGGATAGATATCCTTTGGGTATCCCAGGGCGAAGGAGGGGATTCCCTCCAGCCAGGCGCCAGTCCCGTCCAATATCGGCTTGCTGGAGAGGCGGGCAACCTGGACTGGCGGCGGCGCCTCGTCCACAAACGCAGTGGACTTTCCGCCGTTGAGGAACTCTCCCTTGGGGGCGTATGGGACAAGCGTCTTCTTCTCCGTGTGTGGCAGAACCGAGATTGGCAGTGGCTCCTGACCGTCCATCATGATTTCACCCTCGATGACATCGTCCCCATAGTTGTTGACGAAGACCGCGAGCTGGTCACGGTTCTCCCGAAGCCCGGACACGCGGAAGCCGGGGACGGAATCCAGGATAGACGCGCGGAGCTCCTGAAGCAGCTGGCCGGAGGGCGTGTCGGAAACGATGTAGACCGGGGCGGTGGAGACTGAGACGACTGCCCCCGGGGAAAGCGTGGACTCCTCGCCAAGCATTGTGACGAGCTTCGCGTCGCTGGAAATCCCCATGGTCACATTCTCGGCCTTCTCGCGGTTCCAAAGTGTCGCGACGCTTCTGCCATCCTTCCGTTCAAAGAGATACAGATAGAACTTTCCGTAGACGGATTTGCCGGTGCATTTGACGAAAGCCAGTTCCCGTGCGAGCGTTGCGAACATTGCCGCGCCGGGGAGCGGCACTCCCACCAGCTCCCCAGTTGCGGGGCTGACCGTCCGCCAGATGGTATTCATGCTTCTGGCCTTCTCGTCGCTCACATCTGCCTCGGCATACTCGTTGGGCCGGAAGATGGAGTATGACAGCACTCCCGCCACGCGGTTCAGGATGAGGGAACGCGCGGTGTACTCCGCCTGCTGGATTGTCAGTCCCGTGTCCAGCGGCGAGCCGTAGAGGACTGCATATCCGACTTCGTTGTTGCGTATGACTGGGGTCTTCCCGACGCTCACCGCCAGCTTCGACGACCTTTCGATGAACTCCAGGGTATTCACCTCTGGCGGCGGCACATTGCCCAGGGACAGATCCCAGTTGCCGGTATATCCGTCAATGAGGTATCCGTCAAACTCGTCCTTCAGGTCTTCCAGGACAATGCGCTCGTATGGTTCGATGGCCGAGATCTGGTTGTTTGCGCCAATCCAGAACGGGATTGACGGGTCCACCTTGCGGACTGCCCGTGAGATGATGCGGCAGAGAATCACCTGCTGCGCCATGGATTCAGCCCAGCTTCCGCAGAATTTGAACTTGATAGTGGCGCTGCTGGGAATCTCCTGGCCTGCGCTCCAGGTGGCGACACGCCCCTTGGTCGCCTCGGCAACGAGCGTGACCAGTTCGGAGATAGTCTGCTGCAGGCGGTCGTTGACGTATGACAATCCGGCCGCCACCGCCTCGTCGTCCCGCCGGAGTTCCTTACTGCACGCCGTGCATACATGGAAATCCAGTTCGAAGTCGTCGTTTTCCAGGAATCTCCTGTACTGGTTCAGATTGAAGTCGCAGAGGAACTGTGGGGTCCGCATATAGTAGCTGTCCCAGAAGAGCTTCAGGCTGATGTTCCCCGTTCCGATGCGCTTGTATCCGTCGGCGAACCGGGCATCCACGCCATATCCGAAGGAGTAGAACGTATCGCGGGGTTCCAGGGGGTTGTCCTGGACGACGAACGCCCCCTGGCAGAAGAAGGCGCGCCGGCCGTCCTCCCCCGTGACCTCCCCGTCCATGACATAGTACCCCTTGGGGAACTTTCCCTCGAGGACGAAGGTTTTCTGGAGTGGGAGGGTGACTCCCTGGAGCTCCTGCCGCCACAGCTCTCCGCCCCGTGCGTCATGCAGCACGAGGGAGACATTGCATGCCCCGGTTCCCTGGAGGGCGAGGTGCATGTCCACTGCGTCCCCGGGGGCGAAGAAGCCCCGGACTCCCAGGGAGTCGTCCTGGGTCCCCTGTCCTGGGTATAGCCACCCGTCCGCCACGAAGGACCCGTAGTTCTTCCGGAATGACTTTTGCGGCGCGGCGTCCGTGTTCTCCTTCGCCACGGCTCTCACCTTGATATTGTCAAACCACGCCTTTCCTCCGCCGACAAGAGTCGGGGCGATGCCCACTGTGGTGCCGTTTGTCCGTTCCGCCGTGAACAGCCCCCTCATGAACCTCCAGTCGAAGGTCCCTGCGTCCGGGGTCTCGTCAAGATGGCTTGTGACCCGAAGCCATCGATTGTTGCCCTCCAGGACGAGGCGTGCGCCATTGCCATCCCCGGAAGGAATCCCCTCGCCCTTGACATATCCGCTGACCTCGTAGGTGACGCCCTCCTCAAGCTCAATCGACTGCAGGACGCAGGCACGCTCCCCCTCCAGAAGAAGGGAACGGGAGCCATGGACGGATGACTCCTGGCTTACCACGGGGCTTCCCCACCTTGCACTCCATTCCGCCAGCCCCTGCTCGAAACTGCCGTTCTTTAGAAGGGTGCCGGCAAAAAGCATCACTGGAAGCAACAAAAAAGCGAGAGTATTCTTCATTGTGGATGGAAAAAGAGTGGGGAGCCGACACGCCGTCGGCAGTGGAAAGGGCAATTGCAACTGTGGTTTTCGCAGGGAGGGAGGGCAATCCCCCTCTCCCCGCTTATAACGTCATTACTTGTTTGCGTCAAACACCTTCTGATACTCCTCGGCGACCTTGCGCTGGCGTGCGTCCTCGCTGAGGCGGAATGCCTGGACGGCCGCGTCGATTTCCGCCTGGCTCATGCCGGGGCGTCGGCGGGGGCGGCGCGTGATTTCGGGCTGGTGCCCCAGGAAGGCGACGGCCTCCTCCAGGCAGTCCATGAGCTTTACGCGCTCGGAGAGGATCTTCGCGGCGTCGTAGGTGTACTTCTCCCAGGAGACGCAGACCTCGGGGTTCACCGCCAGGAGCGTCGAGATTCGCTCCGTCAGCGCCGGATTTCCGTCTCCGATTTCGTCCCGTGCGGCCTCCAGCATACAGAAGAGTTCGTAGTCTTCGAATCCGTCCCGCAGGACCTCCCATCGGATGGATGCGATGGGCTTTCCGGATGCATCGGGATAGAGGAAATTTCCGTCGCCATTTGAGACCTTGTAGGTTTCGCCGGTGCGCCAGGGGTCTGCCAATGGCCACCAGTTGACGCTCCAGTAGAGGATGCCGTCGAGGTCGTGCTTCCAGGTCTGCCAGAGCCAGACCCGTGTCTCGGTGATTGGCGAGTCAATCCAGACATTGGGGTAAGGCGGGCGGGCTCCAAAGGCCACATACCACCAGACATTACGGTTCTTGGCCTGTTCGGCGGCGGCGCCCTCCGGATTGAATGAGTAGACCTCGGGGCACCAGGTGTCCACGAAGCAGAGTTCCGGAGGGAAGCTCCGTGCGGTCATCATGTTCATCAGGTCGGTCCCCGCATATTTCTTGACGGGTTCCTGCCGTTCGTTGACCAGCGGGTAGTCCTCGGGGACGGGCTCGTCCGCCAGGTATGTGTAGAAGAGATCGATCCAGCCCTTTTCGACAAGGTGGTCGCGGTATGGCTTTATCCAGACCTCGAAGTCCTCCCCGAAGATTGTGTTGTGGGCGGTGATTCCGAGGTCGAGGCCCCGTTGCACATCAGCGTCGAACTCGCTCCAGTCCATCACTGGGGGCGTGGTTCCTTCGCCGATTGCGAGATACTCCCAGGTCGGCCACGAGGAGCGTTCGCCGTCCCGTCCGAGAACCACGCTGTGGAATGTGGCTGGCAGAAGTTCCAGGGTAGAGCCGTCTGCGCCACGTCGAAGCGCCAGCGAGAGTTCGGCGCCCGGGGCGTTTTCGAGCTCAAAGGCGACCTTGTAGAGGCGTCCCGTCGGCAGTAGCTCTGAGAGATTCTCGAGGCGGACGAGGTTTTCGCCCTGGAGGATGGCACGGTCAAGCGTGCGCGGGGCGCCGCCGTCGGCGGCCTTCAGGGAGACCTTCAGCGTTCCGGCCATCTTGCTGTCCACGAAGATTTCCAGGGCGTCGGACTCGCCAAGTTGCAGGAAAGGCTTCTGGACCATCTTGGGCGTGCGGGCGACGGAGTATGGCGTCACGCGGTGTTCCAGCATGTCCTCGTAGAGCGCCCACTCGTCCACCACATACGGCAGTGAGGGCCAGAACCAAGCGCCGAAGGCGCTGACGATGCTGCTCTTGCGGGGGATGTTGAAGTTTCGCACGCGGAGTGTCACCGGGATTTCCGTCAAGTCGGCATTTCGCGACTGGATGGCGAGCGTTCCCTTGTAGATGCCTGGGGCTGCGTCCGGGGCGACCACCACGTCGACCCAGAGTGTCTCGTCCCCGTATGGCGCCACGTCGAACGGTGTTGCGGGCATAAGCGGGTCTGGGTAGAGTCCCACGTAGTCCACCTTGTATGTGGGCACGCATGTCTTCACATATCCCAGGCGGCGCACCCGGAGGCATTCGGCGGGGATTACCGCTCCGTCGGCATTGGTCATCGGCTTTGAGAATCGTGCCTCCACATGGTGGAGCTGACCTTCCCCCGCAAAAACCGTCACCTGCACGGCCTCCATTTCGTTGCGGGCGGCATCCAGATGGATTTCCCCGCCGATGACACCCGAGAACTCATCCACGGGCCGCATCCTGACCAGCGTATTCTGGATTCCGTAGACGATGCTGTCCTCGGGCTTGCCGAGACGGCGCATCTCCCTGGAGAAGAGGCGGTATTCCATGCGGTGGCGGAGAACCGTGGCCTCCTCC
>URJM01000051.1 GCA_900548225.1 uncultured bacterium | reverse complement strand
GCACCACCGCAACCACCGTTGGGTGAAATCGTCTAAGTCGTCGAATCTGTCATCAGGTGCATTGGCAAGGTATTCACGCAGAGATTCCAGAGCTGTGTGAATGTCCTCAAAGCATGGCCGCCCCTCATCGTCAAAGAGGCCGGCAGTCTCCAAATCCGATTCGATTTTCACATATGTTCCCCAATCGGGAAGCATTGGAATGGCCTGAGAACTCATCAGTCCCACCACGGAGACCGATGGCAATGCAGTAAAACTCAAATGGAAATGATTGCGTGGCCTTTTTCTTCTTGTCCATGCTCATGGTGTTACTCCCCTTTTGTGATTGTTGTTATATGCTTTGGCCATTATAGCCATTATTTCATCGACCTTTTTGTCCTCGGCTGTGATCCTTCGGACTTCCTGCTCGACAAGAGACATGTCAATTCCATAGACGTGGATGATTGAAGGAGATTGTCGAGAAGGCGCATAGCGTGCTTTGCCTCGAACTGAAGAGTTGGGTGAATGGGATGGATGCTTGGATGCTTGTGCTCATTGTTTTGTTCTCCTGAAACGTTATTTGTCTGGCATTCGCCTCTTTTGTAAAAAAGGTTTCCACAACTGGATTATTGGTGCTGAAGAACTTGGCTGGAGGACTTCTGGTTGACATCTTTCAAAGCATTACTGGTAAAATACTGACAAGATTGAAATGCCAACAATCAGCAGAATCCCATTTTTCCGCGCACTGCGAAGGCACCGCCCTCCTTGGCGGCGGCTTCGCGCTCCAGGGCGTCCAGACGCTGGCCGTTGGTGATTTCACCGCCGTAGTAGAAGAGGCTCTGGCGGACGGTGCGGAAGTCGCCTGGCGCAAGATTCGGGATTGCCTCCAGGCGTTCCAGTTCGTCATCCGTCAGCGTGCTCTTGAACAGCCGCTCGAAGAAGAGCCGCTTGCCCTTTTCGTCCAGGAAATTGAACTGCAGCTTGAATGTGAATCGGCGCATGACGGCCTGGTCCAGGTTCTTGATGAAATTGGTCGCGCCGATCATCACGCCGTTGAAGTCCTCCATCTGATGGAGCAGCTCGTTGACCTGCGTCACCTCCCAGGAGCGCTGGGCGTTGGTGCGGCTCTGGACAAGGCCGTCGAGTTCATCCAGGAAGAGGATGGCGTGCTCCGCCTCCGCCTCGCGGAAGGCTGCGGCGATGTTCTGTTCCGTGCCGCCGACCAGCATCGACAGCAGGTCGCTTCCCATCTTCACATTGACCTTGGTATTCAACACGTTCCCAAGGTATTTGACGAACTCGGTCTTGCCCGTGCCAGGCGCGCCCGACAGCAGCAGGGTCATGCGCGGACGGTCGGGGTCTGTCTCGCCCTTCTGGTGCTGGAAGGCGCGGATTGCCTCCACGATGCGCTCCAGCTTCACGTCGCCTTGGATATTCAGCCCCTCCAGCGAATAGTCCTTCGACGGCAGCAGTTTGTCATCCGCCAACTTGACTCCCAGCAGCTCGCAGTGCGGCTTCATCAACTGTTCCACAAGACGCGGAACCTCCGCCTTGCGGGGATGCATTCTCTCCAGATTCTCAAGTGTTTGGGAGATGCCGCCCGCGCTGACGGGATACAATGCGGAGAACTCCTCCAGCTGCCTTCCGCTGAGGAGACGCCCCATGTTCAGGCGCTGTATATTGTTCTTCCAGATGCGCTTTCTCTGTTCGCAGTTCAGCGGCTCGAAGCAGACGGAATAGTCGAAGCGGCGACGGGACGACTCGTCCAGCGCCCTTGCGGGCGTGTTGGTAATCCAGATGGTGGAGGTCTTCATCGTGTCCAGCACCGTATTGAGGAGTCCCTTGTCTCCCGTATGCGAAGAGGCATCGCCGCCGAAGAGCATGAAAAGTCCTCCAAAGCCGCCAAGGAGCCCACGAAGCATCTCGTCGGCCTCGTCCACGATGATCAGGCTCTCGTCGGGGACAATATCCCCGTCGCATACCTGGAGCGCACCGAATCGGAAGTCAGGGGAGCTGCTTGTTCTGCATCCTTTGTCGGTGATGCTTTGGGAGATGCTGTAGCAGGTGCGTCCTATTTCCTTTGCCAGGGCTCTTGCAAAGCTGGTCTTTCCCGTTCCAGGTGCGCCATAGAACAAAATGTTCACTGGCTTGCCGCCGGAGGTCAGCATCCGCTTCAGAATGTTTCCGTGTTTCTTCGCCAGGTCTGCGAAATCGCCCCAGGGCAGTGTCTCCTCCGTGTCCTTGGAGAAATAGCTGTTGGCAAGCGGCTCGTCGGTCAATCCGCAGAGAAATCGGAAAAGCCCTGAATTGATGTCCAGGTCGTCGTCAATGCAATCAAAGCGGCGAAGCGGCTTCTGCGGAGAGGCGTAGTCCAGAATGCCGCCCTCACTGTCATTCAGACATTTCGCCATCATGAACAGATTGCGTGAGGAGTTCCCGCGCTTTCTGTCGTTTTTTTGGATCCCAGATGATGCGTTCCTGGATGGCAATGGAAACAAGCATGATGTCGATTTCCCTGTCGGACAGTTTCAAGGTGCGCTGCAATTCCATCATCCTGTCGTGGAAGATGTCCTTTTCTGCCTTCTCCCCCCAGGGCGATGCCAGCGCATGGCCGAACAGCGCAGGAAGGATGTTTCTGACCTTGGAACGGGTGTCGGCAGCATTCCACAGCCCCCCCAGTGTGGTATGAACGGGATCATCATCCAGTTCAAGAAGAAAGCCCCTCCTGCTGCGCTCGGACATTCTTTCAATCACATCCTGCGGAATTTCCTCGCGCACCAAGCAGTTCGTCCGCCCCGGGGCATTCAAGGGGAAGGAACACATCCGCATCCTCGATCATGTCCTTGTAATTCTCCAGCAGGTTGCGCAGAAATCCCAGGCACTTCTCCTGCATCCAGTTGCTTCTGTGGCAAATAAAACAGTCCATTGCATTGCTCCTTGTTGATTTTTGGTTAAAAAGGTTTCAACAAGTGGTCATAAAGCAATCATCATGCCAACTATCGTACAATGCCTGTTCTGTGCTGGAATATGATTAACGAGAGTTATTTGACTGGCAATTTTTAAAGCACAACTGGTAAAATATTGACAAATACCAATGATTGCCATTCTGGCGGCTTCATGCCTCCCATTGCCGATGGCACTTCCTGTGGGTTTTTTGACGAATTCCACTATAAATCGGCGACCACAGCCGCCTTGCGCGGACACCCGAGCCCCCAGTCTTCCGCGACCTTCCCGGAGACATAGTCCTTCCCGCATCCTTTTGGCGGGGCGAAGCCGAATGCCTCGCAGATGTCGAGCTGGTGCCTGATGAACGTGGCGATGACGCGGATGGTCTTGCCGCAGGTTTCGCTGGTCCTGGAGCCGGTGGAACCTTCAGCAACCGGGAACTGCCTTTCGAAGGCTATCCGCCCCTCATGACGAGGCAGTGGGCGGCGTTGGCCGTGCCGGCGGGTGAAACCGGAGGTCGTTCCGCATCACGGTCTATGCCGGTCTGCGCAATGCCTCGAAAACTCCAGGGGTCTGGGGGCAGCGCCCCAGGTGTCCCCGCCAAAAAAGAATGCCGATATTTCGTTTCAGTGGCAAACAAACCAGGAGTTCACATTGAAACGATGTCGTGGGGAAATTTATCCCAATGGATTTCCCGGGGGCGTTCTATGCCTTGAGGGCCGACGTAGCCCAGTTCCTCAAGTTTCTCCAAGAGTGCGTCCGATTGATTAAATGCGATATGAAGCCGACGTTGCAGGCACGAGATTGTGGGGCGTTTCGTGGTTGCGATGACAGCAAGAGCGCGCTGAATAAGTTCCTCTTCGGATAGTTGTGAGCAATCTGGCGATTCCTGCTCTTTGCTTTTTTCCTGCATACCAGCATTGAGCATCTTCATGAGGGCCTCATCAAACTCCGCTTCACGCTGGATTGCGCATGCGTTAACGACAAGGGCGATCTCATCACTTGAGGCATATCCGCATTGGATACGCCCACATATATTCGCCCCTGTTGAATAAAGCCTATCTCCTTTCCCACGAAGGAGTTCCACACACTCCTGTTCCAGAGTAGCGAGGGAGTCCCCTTTGTCTGCGCCCCGGAGGGCGAAGCGCAGCGGGAAACAGTACTTGAGGACTCCGGGAAGGATATCTTCAGACATGCATTCCGTCAGGGCCACGATGTGGATGCCGACGGCGCGTGATTTCGCTGCCAATTGACAAAACACCCCTTCGATAGTGTCAATGGGGAGGTCTGCAAATTCGCCAATAACGATGACAAGGTACGGCATCCGATCGGGAATGGGGTTTCCTTCTCTATCACATCTTGCTTCAACGGAAGGAGTTCTATTGTTATAACAGTGGATATCCCGGACAGCAGCGGCAGCGAGCCACTGAAAGCGTCTATTCATTTCCTTGCAGGCCGCCCACTGGAATGCCGCCGTAACTTTTTCCGGATCGGTCAAGACGGGCGCAACGAGATGCGGCACTTTCTCGTACGGCGCAAAATTCCTTGCATACGGATCAATCAGCAGGAGCTTGAGTTCATCGGGCGAGAAGCGCAGAAGCAGTGACTGGAAAAGCTGACGAGTGAAGGCGGCCTTGCCACTTCCCGTTGCACCAGCCCCCAGAAGATGCGGAGCCTCCGCCAGGTCCATCATTCGCACGGTTCCGTCAGCTGCCTTCCCAAGCATGACTGGAATACCCATCCGGGTATTGCGCCACTCCTCCGAGGAAAAGAGTCCGCTGGCATTTGGACAGGGCAAAACGTAAGGCTTGCGTTCCTGCAACACTTTCAATCCCATTTGGTTGTTTTTCGGTGTCATGTTATTCGTCTCCTGTTTCCGGTTTTTCGTTAATCTGCTGCTTCCTTGTCAACTTGTATTCTGTCCTCAAGAAAAGCAATTGCCATGCCAAAGAGTTCCTGACTATAATTGATTCGATGGATACAACGGCATCCATCGGATAATGACCAGGGATGGTCAATCACTTACCACGCAAAGACCAACCTTGTGGTGAAATATGCTTGAAGTCAACTCAAGCAAGTCCTGGCATATTGCTTGCCACCTCATTCCTATAAAGAAACAAGAGCCCGCATTCCGAAATCCGACCCTATTGCAGGACGATGTCCGTATGGCCTCCCTTCCTCGCTAGACACCGCTGGCAAAAACACAAATGCCTTCCCGCTGCCTGCGGACATCTCTGCGAATGGCGCGGTGATGCGGACATCGCCCTACAATGCGATCGCAACAGAAAGGCGGCGTTAAAGTAGGGCACGCAATTCCTCAGCGGAAGTTTGTTCAGAAATGGCAATACCTTTGCCAATTTCTACCCATTGTCCGTTTTCATGCTTTTTTTTCAAGTTGCCACCTGAAGAGATAAGGAACTCATTTCCATCCACACTAAAAAACACATCCCATTCGCTGAAAACACTTGTTCCCGGCACTGGCCTACAATCCGAAACCTCATTCTTTTCTATCAATTCAGATAATCCTGGCAGGTAGTGGTGCTTATCAAGGACAACATTTCCGCAGGCCTTCCATGTGTGTCCTTGTGTCCCATACAAAACGATTTTATCGCTATATTTCCCAATGATTTTATCATCCTGACGGCTGTTGTTTAGTAGTTGTGTCTTTGCAAGAAGACGAATCCACAGGGGTTTGCCCGTTACATCCGGCACTTTGGCATCAGCTGTTCTTCTAAATGCCTCTTTGAAGTATTTGACCACAATGTTTTTCCAATCCGCCTCGCTTCTTTTCAACGATATTGGCTTATTAAACTGAAAATCATCAGAAAGATTCGATATCAAGACCTTTACAAAATGGTACCTATCATTTTTATCATCTATCAAACTCTTCAAAAGCAATAAACGCTGCCTAAAATCCTCCACATCCCCACCTTTGCATTCGTCCGTCGGGAACAGTGCAGAGATGCAGCCTTTAAGATATGAATAACCTTCGGCTTCCTTAATTGCCTCATGCCAGGCTTCGTCTAACTTCCCTTGCGACAAAACCTGCCTCGCCTTCTCCCGTTCTTCTTTCATTTGTTCCCTTGCAAACCCAGACTCAACTTTCCCATCTCTGGCGAGGAAGCCGAGGATGTCGTCGCAATAGGGTGCCAATTCGTCAATCAAATGCAGGGCGGCTGGCAGATTGCCGCCGGCATCGGAGTTTTCCACGATATTCCAGACGACACGCATCCATTCTTCGTTTGCACTCTTCCGTGATGCATAGTAGGCAGCCAGACGCTTTCGACATTCGGAGCCAACGGTCCCGAGGTCAGGAAGGAGCGGGTTTCCTGACCAAGATGGAGTCAGCGCCTTGTTCAAACCTTCGTCAACTCCAGTTGCCGACAACAGTGTGTCTGCGCAAGCAAAGAACTGTTCGACATTAGGCGGATTATCCTTCATCCAATTGTCCAGTTCGAAGGTATCCTCGGCCTTCTCCTTGTAGCCTGCATACTTCAGAGCCTCGCTGATGACGGCGAGCATGTTGGAATCCAGGCGATTTATGTCCTTCTCCACCTTCGGCCAGATTGCCTCAGGCCATTCCAAGTCGATGTTCCGCTTCCATTCCTGGGACTGCTCTGGGACATATTTGTCAATGACCGCCTTGACATTTTCCCAGGTCGTCAACTGGCGTCCCCGGGAGTTCATCTTCAAGAAGATGTGGTCATACGCCTTTGCCGTCACATCCAGGCAATTCACATTGAGGGTGATACCGTCAAAGTCAAAGGTCTTATCGGAGGAGTGCTGTTTAGCAAGCCTGTATGCGAGCGAATCCAGCATTTCCAGCATTCCCGCAATGCCAGGGTCGTCCTTCCATACGGGAAGGAACCAAGGCTGTGCCATGAC
Organism: uncultured bacterium; assembly: GCA_900548225.1. Lineage (GTDB taxonomy): Bacteria > Verrucomicrobiota > Lentisphaeria > Oligosphaerales > Oligosphaeraceae > UBA1724. Next base: position 8,480 of record URJM01000051.1, on the reverse strand, counting down.
ATAGGAGGTGCAGCACGGGGGATATTCCCTGTCTTTGGGAACTTCAATATCCTTCGGCAGTGACGGGGCTGGTGTCCCCAGCAGATTCCTGATGAAGAGTTCGGAGGCCCGGCGAGATTCGTAGTCGAGACTCCACTTGCCATGCTGCGTCCTTCCGCAAAGCCAGGCAAGCAACAGCAGTGTCGTCAAACGTTGCTGACCATCCAGAGGGTAGAATGCCTTATCGGCGGTGGCAATGCCATAGACCATGTCCAGCGGGCATGGCATGCTGTTGCAGACACTGTCCACAAGGACGGACGCGAAGCCCTTCAGACATTTCTTGCCGTATGTGTCCTGGCGTCCCTGCACGTAGGTGCGCTGGATTTTCGGCACACGGATCCGATAGGTTGACATCAACTCCTCAAACTTGAAATCACCGGAAAAACAACAGTCCATGGGAGCTCCTTGGGGAGTGACTTCCTGCACCTGAACTACCTGTTCACCACTTGGGGCAAGGTCGATATGCGTCTCGTTGAGCTTTGGCAGATCGCCAATGGATGCAAAAAAACTATCCAGCAGGCCTTCCATGGCTCTCTCGTAGCAATTGTAATCCGCCTGATTCCACCTGTCGATAGCCGATGCGCTTGTCGTATAGAACTTCATGAATGCCCTTTCCGTGCAGGGCAGGAGATAATGTTGCCCTTTGGCGATGGCAGCAATTATCTCTTTTCGCTTACGGGGGAAGACGGCATTCCTGTAGGAACGGTTGATGCCGGCATCCAGCAGTACCAGATTACCCAGCCCATTTCCGTCCTCTATCGCGTCATCGACGCTGGTGGTTGCGGCTATCTTGTCGATGATGGTTTGTGTTTCCTCGGCGGACAGAGCAATGAAATCTTCTCTTGTATGCCCCGTGCCCTGGTCACCGTATTCACCGAACACAGACTCCAGCCATGCCTTACGATCTTCCTGATTTGACAGATCGTTCGGCGTCTGGGAATCGATATGCTCAATGTCGATTTTGCCAAGCAGGTCGAAGTGCAGGCGTTCCTTCCTGTCATTGCACGCAAGGACATTGCAGAGAAGCAGCAAATCCTTGAGCCGCGGATCCCCATACTGACGTCCGATGCCGCTAATGCTTTCCTGTATTTTCTTCGCAAGAACCTTCTTGAAGACGGGCATCGCCGAATAATTCCTGTAGTCCTTGTACAGAGTGCTGGCTTGTATGTCGGTGCATCGGGCAATCCATCCGAGGGCGTTACAGCATTCCACATCCTCGTAGCAGGACTGCATCCACCAGAAGCAGCGCAGGACTTCACCCCAGACCTTCGTCAGGTTGTACTTACGCCTATAGACGCCAGCTTCCAGCGTTTCGTAGACCAAGCGCGGATTGTTATGCGTCTTACCTAGGTCGATGCCAAGAACCAGCGCAAAGAGCAAGTCGATTCGGGTGGGCGTCTTTTCCAGTCCGCCCGCATTGAACATCAGCCAGAACTGCTCGCTTCCCAATGTGCCTTCAATCAGTTCCCATTCCTTTGATATTTCCATGCGTTGCTGTTCGTCAAGTCCACTGTCATTCACCATGTAAAGCGCACGAATGAGTTCGGAGGAGGTCAAAGGAGTTTTGCCTGCGTTCAGACGATTGAAGGCGTTCTGCCCCTGATCCTGTTCATCTGCCTCTGAAGTTTCCTTCTCCAGGAAATGAACAGGAAACACAATGCTCTTCTCCAGACCACAGAAATAGTTTTGCAACAGCTCCTTATGCTCGAAGGCATCAATCACCTCTGCAACTTCGTGCCGGAAATGAGCATTGATGGTCGACTCCTTGGCATCGTCCATCAAGAGTTCGGAGAGCATTTTCCCCTCGACCAAGTAAAAGATATCCCACTGCAGCTGAGGAATGCCGAGGCACTTCGCCATAATTCCGAGAGTGGTCAGACGCTGCTGGCCATCCACGACACGGATGTAATTGTCATAGTCTTTTCCCCGGTAGGACGTTGGCCGTTCAGTAATCTGGAATTCCAACGGCTGCAGGCAATAATCCGTCCCAGAATAGGTCTGGAGATCCCGGAGCAGTTTTTGTGCATCTTCTTTGTTCCAACGATAACCGCGCTGATACGAAGGTATCACAAACAATGTCTTTCCAGTCTGAAAAGTATGATCAGAAGTATGATCAGAAGTGCATTCAAATTTAATCATGGTTTTCTCCTACGGTTTTGGCTGTCACAAGTCAACAGGACGGACCAGAGACTGAAGGATTTTAGCAATCCATGTGCCAAGGATAGACTCCATGGAATAGACAAACATTCACCTTGAATAATACACTTACCACGAGAATTGCGGCAGGATTGCTGAAGGCATCAGCAGGAGAGAATACAGACAGGCCTGGAAAGTAAAGACAATCGACATATACACTGTTCTATTTCTGACCATTCTGGTCATTTTCTGAATGGCCCGGGCGTTTTTACAATGATTCCATTTCCCTGTCTTTCCCCCTGGCATTGGAGTTGCTGCCGGGAATCATCGGAGGTCACAATACCATGATAAGCTTCTTATCGGACAAGGAAATCTATGGCAAGGTCATCTGCGACATTGTCCCCAGGACACGGAATCGGCTGTGGATCGCCACGGCGGATATCAAGGACATGTATGTCGCCATGCCAGGCCATGCAGAGATGGTTCCGTTCCTACAGGTGCTGGATTCCCTACTTGGGCGTGGCGTGGCCATTCGCCTGATCCATGCCAAGGAGCCCGGGCCCAAATTCCGCCAGGACTTCGACCGCTTTCCGCGGTTGTGGACGCAGATGGAGAGGGTGCTCTGCCCCCGCGTCCATTTCAAGTGCATCATCGCCGATTGCACTAGAGCCTATTTCGGCAGCGCCAATCTGACGGGAGCCGGCCTGGGAGCCAAGAGTGACAATCGCAGAAACTTCGAGAACGGGATCCTGACGGATGAGCCGTCATTAGTCGTCCCGTTATCCGAGCATTTCGACGCCGTCTGGCGTGGCGCATACTGTGCAACCTGCGGACGAAAGAAGTTCTGCGGAGACGGCCCGCTTGGTTAGCTATTGTCCCTTTTGGCGTTTTCCCCGTGAAAAACAGTTTTCTCGTGACTTTTCCCCTGAAGAGCATTCGCGACCTATGTGGTCAGCATGCCTGGAGATCCGCATTTGCAAATCGGATTTTGCGTTATTCCGGACTGCTTCTTTTCAATCTGTCTCCTAAAAAGAGACAAATTGACTTGAGAGTGGCTAAAGTGGTTACCTCCCACCCATTCGTGTCCATTCGTGGTTCTGAATTTCTCTTTCGTGTGTTTCGTGTGTTTCGTGGTTTCCTCCCACCCATTCGTGCCCATTCGTGTCCATTCGTGGTTCTGAATTTCCCTTTCGTGTCCATTCGTGTCCATTCGTGGTTCTGAATTGTCCTTTCGTCCCTTTCGTGTGTTTCGTGGTTCCCTCCCACCCATTCGTGTCCATACGTGGTTCCATTATCGCCCTGGGGGACATATTCAGGGGCGGATGCCCTTTGAGCACCTTGGGGTCAATAGTCCGCCGTATTGTTTTGGACATAGTTAATTGGGATGCTAGATTAAGGCTGTTACCTTTGTTTTGGGTGTATGATCCCGTCATGAAGAAGCAAGCCACCATCAACCTGAAGATTGCGTCCTTTCAGGTTCGCGACCATCACCGTCATCTGGCCCTTGTTGAGTTTTTGTCTGGCGCGACTGCCTACGAGACTGCGAAGAAGCTTTGCATTTCCACCCAGACCATCTCCAATTGGTTTGCGGGGATGCGCGCGAATGGCGGCCAGCTTCTGACGGAGCGTCGACGTGGTCCGGCTCCGGCCCAAGGCGCGAAGCTTTCCCCTGCGCAGCAATCCAGCCTGGCCCGTGCGTTGTGGGGCGGGCTACCCGACCAGTTGGGTCTTGCCTCATCGCTATGGAATTCCGAGGCCATTGTGGAGTTTGTGGGCGTGGCCTTCGGGGTCCACATCTGCCGCCGGACTGCCCGCCGCTACATTAATCGTCTTGGCCTTGGGAAGCATTATCCCATGGGGGGTTCCCGCGGGCGTTTTGCAGCGGCGGCGGAGTGGCCAGACCGGGAGTATCCCTCCATCAGAAGCGAGGCGAAGAAGTACGGAGCCACCATCCTATGGCTGGACGAATGCGACGGCGCAATCTCCGCCATGGGAAACAAAGGCGAACTCTTCTTCATGTTCCACAAGGGGACGCTGGACGGGGAGACCATCGGGGATTTTTTCAGTCGCCTAGCCAGGGAGTTCCAGTGCCCCATGTTTCTGATAGCGGCCGCCCCCTCCCCCGGATTCGAAATGGCACTCGCCCAATGGCAAGGGAAAAACGGGGGTGAAATGAATCCCAGAATCTTCTCACCGACAGACAATTTGGACAGATAACCGATTACCACAATAGCAAGGAGTCAATTTCCATGGACAAGAACAGTTGGATTCTGGTGACGGGCGGCGCAGGGCTCATTGGCAGCGCGATTGTCTACGAGCTCAACCAGATGGGATACGAGAAGATTGTCATCGTCGACCATCTTGGCGAGGGTGAGAAGTGGCAGAATCTGCGTGCGCTCAAGTTTGCGGACTACTTTGAGAAGGACTCGGACTTCTACGGCGACCTCTACGCGGGAATCCACGACGCCGAATACCCCTTCCAGACAGTCTTCCACCTGGGAAACTGCTCCGACACCACCGAGCCTGACGCATCATACCTCGTCGACAACAACTTCGACAGCGGCAAGCTACTGGCGGAATACTGCCAGAGGCGAAACATCCGGATGATCTACGCATCCTCCGCCGCGACATACGGCGACGGCGAGGCTGGATTCAAGGACGATGAAGACTCCATCGACCAGCTCCGCCCCCTCAACAAATACGGCTATTCGAAGCAGATCTTCGACCAGTATCTCCTCAGGCGGGGGCTTCTGGCTCCGCAGCGCCCAGGGCTGGCCTCCTTCGTCGGCGTCAAATACTCGAATGTCTTCGGTCCCAACGAATACCACAAGGGCAAGATGCGCAGCATGCTCCTGCGCTGCTTTGAGCAGATTACCCAGTCGGGGCATGTTTCACTCTTCAAGAGCTACCGTCCCGAATACGCAGACGGCGAGCAGGTGCGGGACTTCCTCTACGTCCGTGACGCCGCCCGCATGACGATTTTCTTCATGAACGAGGGGGCATCCTGCACGGGGCTCTACAACATCGGCTTTGGGGCGACGCGTTCCTGGAACGACCTGGCGAAGGCAATGTTCGCCGCCATGGACAAGCCCGTGGACATCCGGTACATCGAGATGCCCGAGGAGCTCAGGGAGAGATACCAGTATTACACCTGCCTGGACATTTCGAAGATCCGCAAGGCCGGCTACACGGCTCCCCTCATGACCCTGGAGGAGGCCGCCAGGGAATATGTCGCATACCTCAAGGGGCACGCGCATCTGGGCGACTAGCGAAATGCCCCGCCCAGACGTCCCTCCTTGAGACGGGCATGGCGGGAGGAGCAGGGAGTGGATCTCAACCAGGAACAGCAAAATGCCTTGCAGGCGATGATGTCGGGAAGGAACATCTTCCTGACTGGCAATGCGGGCACGGGCAAGACCACCATCCTCCGCGAATTCAGGAAGAGGTGCGGCAAGGGATGCGTCTTCCTGGCGCCCACTGGAATCGCCGCCATCAACGCCCAGGGGACCACGATACACAGCTTTCTTTTGCTGAAGCCCGGGCTTCTGATGCCCGACATGATTGAGGACATAGGCAGCCGGAAGCACGAGAGCCTGATACGCGCCACCAAGACCATCGTCATCGACGAAGTCTCCATGGTGCGTAGCGATGTATTTGCGGCGATTGACCACCGGCTTCGCACCCTCGCGCGTGGGGCGGACCGACGCAAGCCCTTTGGCGGCAAGCAGATAATTCTAGTGGGAGACTTCTTCCAGCTGCCACCCGTCGTGAAGAGCGTCGCGGAAAACACCTATATCAACGACAGGCTTGGAGGCGCATACGCCTTCCAGACAGAGCTTTGGAGGGATGCGAAATTCCAGTGCATCTGCCTGAATACCATCCACCGCCAGAAGGACGACGCCACCTTCATCCACCTGCTGAACAACATCCGGCGTGGCCGTCTCCTTGACGAGGACATTGAAATCGGCGGGGAGCGTCTGGACGCCATCGAGGCGTTGAACAGGTGTTGTCTCCACAAGAGCTTCGAGGGGGTGACCCCCGTCGTCCTCTGCACGACCAACCGCGAAGCCGTCGCCATCAACACGAGGATGAAGGAGCGTCTGGAAAGCGAGCCTGTCCTATTCGTGGCGTCGGTCTCCGGGCGTTTTCGTGAGGCGGACTATCCCACCGAGGCGACCCTGGAGTTGAAGGTCGGTCTCAGGGTGATGGTTCTCTGCAACAAGCATCTTCCCAACGGAGACTTCGAATACGCCAACGGCGACATGGGTGAAATCACGGACATTTCCGAACAGGACGCCAGGGTCACAGTGCGCCTTGACAAGGGCAAGGAGGTCGTCCTCGGAATGAACAAGTGGTCCAACTATGACTATGTCATCGAACGTGACCGTGTTACCGGGAGGACAGCGATTCGCCAGCGTGAAATCGGCACCTTCCACCAAATCCCAATCAAGCTCGCATACGCGATTACAATCCACAAGTCCCAGGGAGTCACACTCGACAATGTGGACCTGAAGCTTGGGCGCGGGTGCTTCGCCCACGGGCAGCTCTACACCGCAATCTCGCGATGCAGAACCCTGGCGGGACTCCGAATCGAGAGGCCTGTCCTCGAGGAAGACCTCATCCTTGACCAGGAGGTGGTTGATTTCTACGAAGAGGTCATGAAGGACACGCCAAAGGACAAGGTGACAGTGGAAGTCCCCCAGGAATACGAAAAGGCAGTCAGGGAATTTCTGGAAAGGCTGCGCAGTGAAGACAAGGGACAGGAATCCCCGGCACAATCCCCCGCCCCCTAGGAATATGGAAATCACCCCATCGCACGATGCTATCGACATTGTCCGGCGACTGCAGGACGCCGGATTCGACGCCGTCCTGGCGGGGGGGTGCGTCCGCGACGCACTGTTGGGAAAGACTCCCCACGACTGGGATATCGCGACAAGCGCAACGCCAGACCAGGTCTCCGGAATCTTCCCAAAATGCTTCTCGGTCGGACGGGCCTTCGGAACTACCGTCATCCCCGGAAGCGACGGAGAAAACTACGAAGTCACAACCTTTCGGGGCGAAGGAAAGTACAGCGACGGGAGGCATCCGGACGAAATCCGGTTCGTCGGGATGCGGGAGGATGTGATGAGACGCGACTTCACAGTCAACGCACTCCTCTACGACCCGATGGCGCACAGGCTCCTGGACTTTGTCGACGGGCAGAAGGATTTGAAGGCGCGGATACTGCGGACGGTCGGAGATCCCGCCAGGCGATTCGAGGAAGACCGGCTCCGCGTAATGCGGGCAGTCAGATTCGCGGCAGTCCTGGGCTTCCATGTCGAGGAGGAGACATGGCGCGCGGTCTGCGCAATGGCGCCGCAGGTCACTCCCTGCGTCTCCTCGGAACGCATCCGCGATGAAATCGAGAAGATGCTCCTCTGCGGGGTCTCGGCGCGGGGCCTGATTCTGATGGAGCAATCCGGCCTGCTTGACGCAATCCTGCCCGAAGTGGCGGCAGGACGCGGCGTCGCACAGCCTCCGCAATACCATCCCGAGGGGGATGTCTGGCAACATGAACTCAAGCTGATGGGTTTTCTGGACGAGGCGTTCACACGAATCAGATTCTGCGGCGAGACGCCCGCCGCCAATGAACGCTTTGACAGCGAGGGACGGCTCGCGGCCGCAACACACGCAGAATGGCGGTGGCTCTGCTGGGGCGCACTCCTGCACGACATCGGAAAACCACTCACATACGTGGAAGGAGAGGACAGAATACACTTCAACGGACACGATGTCCAGGGCGCTACACTTGCGGAAGTTGTGATGCAACGCCTGAAACTCCCCTCCGAGGTGGTCACAAACGCAAAGGCGCTCGTGCGGCAGCACATGGAAATCACCCAGATAACGAAGGCACGTCTCTCAAAACAACGACGGCACTTCCAGGACCCCCTGTATCCGCTCCTGATTGAACTCCTAAGGCTGGACACCAGCGCATCCTTCGGAATCCTCGACCTCCATAGGCAGGTGGTCGGACTCTGGAAGGAGGAACAGGCACGCCCGCATCCGCCAAAACCCTCGATTAACGGAAGGGACCTTATTGAACGAGGCTTCAAGCCCAATGCCGACCTGGGAGCATTCCTCGCATTCTGCGCAGACTATGAACTGGAACACCCCTTCGCAAACCGGACGGAAGCACTGGATTGGCTCGATAATGCACTGCGGACAAAGAAAGAGGAAAAATAGAACCACGAATGGACACGAATGGACACTAAAATGACAAAACAGTCATAACCACGAAATACACGAAACACACGAAATATGGAAAT
>URJM01000050.1 GCA_900548225.1 uncultured bacterium | reverse complement strand
GGGTTCCTCGACCTTCTGGCCGTTGGCCTGGTAGGTCAGCTTCGTCCCCTCCATGCCGATGCGTTCCACAAGCCCTTTGCAGAGAACCGACTTGTCGGACATGTCAAAGAGGGTGAACTTGAGGGAAGAACTGCCCGAATTGATGACTAGGACTTTCAAGGAAACGACCTCCGATGCTTTCTTAAACGAAAAAAAGGCGATGCGTTCTACGCTCGCCCAGGATGGGAAATGATCTGATTCCAGAGGAGGTGAGTTTTGCGTCTGGTCGAGGCGCGCAGCCATGTGCGCAACGGGGAGAAGGCGTAAAAGGGACGCTGATGCATGGAGCCAGAAACGAGACAAAACAATGGCGTACTATATCACCGTTCCAGCGCATCCTCGCCTTATATTAACCCGACTTCCGCATAATTAGGAGATACATCATGCAGTTCAAGACACTCGTCCGGCCGGAACACCTCAACCATAACCAATGCCTCTTCGGCGGATATATGCTGCTGTGGGTTGACGAATACTCATATATTGCCGCAATGGAGGAGTTTCCATCATGCAGATTTGTGACGCGCGCAGTGGAGGCGGCCTCCTTCAGCCAGGGAGTCCCTGACGGGTCCATCCTGACCTTCGACATCGAACGGGCAAGGCTTGGCAACTCCTCAGTGACATACGCAGTGAACGTCACATCGATGGAACTGCCCTCCGGCACCCAGCGGGAGGTCTTCCAGACCCATGTGACAATGTGCTGCATCGACGAGAACGGCAACAAGAAACGACTGCCGCGCTGACGATGCCCTCGCCCCTGGACGCCATCAGATCCCTTCCACTTCCCAAGGAGAAATCCCTTGTCGGATTCTCCGGAGGGGCGGATTCGACTGCCCTCCTGCTGGCGCTGCACCTGGCTGGCTGGCCTGTCTCGGCAGTCCACTTCAACCACCAGCTCCGTGGCGCATCATCCACTGCCGACGCAAGATATTGCAGACAGTTCTGCAAAGACCGGGGAATCCCCTTCAGGTGCATCCGGCTGGATGTCCTGGGGAGCCGTCAAAAGGGGGAGTCGCTGGAAAGCTGTGCGCGGCGCCTGCGGCTCGAAAAGTGGCGCGAGTTGACTTCACAAAAACACCAGCTCGTCTTCCTGGCACACCATGGCGACGACGCGGCGGAGGAGCTCTTCCTGAGGATTCTGCGCGGGGGGTCCTCCAGCGGCCTCACGGGGCTGCGGGAATACCGCGTCCTGGAAGACGGCACCCGCCTTGCCAGGCCGCTCCTCCATTGCAGGAAGTCCGATCTGGAGGAGTTCCTGACCTCCCACGGAGTCTTGGAGTGGTGCCTTGACGAGACGAACTCCCTGCCAAACTGCAACCGGAACCGAATCAGAAACCTGCTTCTCCCCTGGTGGAGGGAGTCATTTGGCGGCGACAGCGGAATCCATGCGACCCTTGAGGCGCTCCGGGAGGACGCGGCATTTCTCGAAGAGGCCGCCCGCAGCGCGCTGCCGGAAAAGCCAGGCATCAGCGACTGGAGGGCAATCCCCGACGCGCTCTTCCCAAGAGTCATCAGAATCCGGTTCCACCTGGCAATGCCGCCCTCGCGGGAGACCATCGCACGCATCAAACGCGAATTGTTCGCCGAACACCCAGGCCGAAACAACCTGCACATCCCAATCGGCGAAGGAAAATACCTGGTGCTGCACCACAAAAAGGGACTCCTGGAAGAAAAGAAACCGCCAGCATCCCCAAGGCAGTAGGTCCTACGGGAGGGAGTGATGCCGGCCCGCCATCGCATCGGCGGCAAGTCAGCCCTCACCCATTCCTCCCCATATCCCGTCCTGTCATTCGATATTCATGATTTGCTCTCGGATCTTTGAGATTTCAATCTTCAGCGAGAGCGCGTATTCCGATATGCAGAGGTCTGAAGTCTTTGAGGAGAGCGTCGTCGCCTCGCGGTTCATCTCCTGTCCAAGGAAATCCAATGCCCGCCCGGGCTCTTCCTCTTCGAGAAGCCTGTAGTACTTTTGGACATGGCTTTTCAGGCGGACGAGCTCCTCCGTGATATCCGCCCGTTCTGCGAAGAAGACCAATTCCCTGGCGAGTCTTTCGTCATCCTGCGCGAGTGCGGCCCCGAGCTCCTCGAGCCGTGCCTTCAGCCGTGCCTTGAGCTGCAGGAGCGCCTCGTCCTCCCTGCCCTCGATTTTTTCCAGGAGTCCCTCGACAGTCCGTCCCCGCGCCACGAGGTCTGCCTTCAGCTTCACACCCTCCTGGATTCTGGATTCACGGAGTGCCGCGAGAGCTTCGGCGAGGGCGGGTTCCAGGAGCGTGCGGAATTGCTCGTATGGATTTGACTGGCTGGACGCGATCACCCCTGGAATCTTCAGCACATCCCCCACCTTTGGATTGTCGAGGCTCCACTTTTCAGCGAGTCCAGTCAGCTCCACCGCCGCGGCCTCGAAGGCGGCATGGTCGATAAGCTGCACATTCTGGAGGAATTGCGGAGCCAGCTGATATGTGACCGTGAGATTGAGGCTGCCACGGGAGAGCGCCTTCTGGACGCTCAGGCGAATCTGCTGTTCCAGCATGCCCAGTTCCTTTGGGACCGAGCATCTCAAGTCGACCTGCTTGCGGCTGTTCACGGCAGTGATGTCTACCGAAAGGGTTCCGCAATCACCGGAGGCGACACCGCGCCCGAATCCTGTCATGCTCTGCATTGCACTTCGTTCCTCATTTGGACAATTCACTCTGAAAGCGGCCCTCCGGCACTAGACGGAGAACCTGACAAAACAGCAGTCGCCGTCCTGCATCACATACTCCTTGCCCTCGATGCGGAGCTTTCCCGCCTCCTTGGCGGCATTCCAGCTCCCGTACTGCATCAGGTCATCGTACGAAATCACCTCCATCCGGATGAATCCACGCTGCATGTCGGTGTGGATTTTCCCTGCGGCCACAGGCGCGGTGGACCCTGCCGTGACAGTCCAGGCGCGGGTCTCGTCGGGTCCGGTCGTGAAGAAGGTTAGATAATTAAGCATCTTGTAGCCCGTGTGAATCACCTTCTGGAGGCCGCTTTCGGCAATGCCAAGGTCCTGCATGAAAATCTCCGCCTCGTCGGGAGAGAGCCCCTGGAGCTCCGTCTCAAACTTCGCACAGACTGGAATCACCTCCATTCCATGCTCGGAGGCTTTGGCGATGAGCGCCTGGGAGACCGCGTCCTTCCCAAAGCTCTTGTACGTCTCCTCGTCGGTATTTGCGCATACGAATGCGGGAATCAGCGTAAGCAACTGCATTGCGTGGACGACCTTGCACTGGTCTTGGTCATCGTGGTCGTATTCCGGGATTCGTCCCTCCCCCAGGGCTTCCGCGAACCTTTCGCTCATCTCGAGCTCGAGCTTCACGAGCGGGTCCGAGGAAGCGCCCGAACGGGAACTCTTCTTCGCCTTTGCAATCTTCTGCTGCAGCATCTCCAGGTCAGCAAGCATCAGCTCAGTCAGAATCAAGTCCAAATCCCGTGCAGGGTCAATAGTCTCCTTGACATGCGTCACATCGGGGTCGCGGAAGCATCTGACGACATGGGCGACCGCGTCAACGCCGCGGATATGCGAGAGGAACTGGTTTCCAAGCCCCTCGCCCTTGCTGGCACCCTCGACAAGCCCCGCAATGTCAATGAAATTGACAGTGGCGGGGACGACCTTCGCGGACTTCTCCTGGCACGCAAGCTTGTCAAGGCGCTCGTCGGGGACTGGGACGACGCCGTTGTTGGGGTCGATTGTGCAGAACGGATAGTTTGCCGCCTCCGCCTTGCCATTGGAGAGGGCGTTGAAGAGAGTCGACTTCCCGACATTGGGAAGACCGACGAATCCACATGAAAGAGACATTGTTCGCTGGGTTGTTTGGTTGAAAGTTGCCTGTGGAGCTTAGGGGATGGTCACTTCTTCTTCTCCTCGTCTCCTCCGAAGATTCCCTTGACTGCGTCGAATGCCTTTTCGGCGCCGTCTCCGATTGCCTTGCCGGCGGACTTGGCCGCGTCGCCAATCGCCTTGCCAGTAGCCTTCGCGGCGTCCGCAATCGCCTCGCCAGCATCCTTCGTGATGTCTCCCATGGCGGAAAAACCGGCCTTGCCGACATCAATGACGCTGGTGAAGAAGCCCGTGAGGACACGCCTGGTCGCATCGACGTATGAGACGCCCTCCTCCTTGCCGTCGCTCTTGCCAATGTCATGCATCGAAATCGTCGGAAGCGGAATGGATGCCGCGACACCCTGGAGGAACTTTGCGGAAAGACGGACCTTGCCGCCGGAAATCTTCACCTCTTCGATGACTACCTTCTTGCCTCCTTCGGAAGGGGACTCCACGGCATCGGAGGGCTTGCCGGAATCCTTTGGGGCGCCATCATCCACGGCTCCTGAGAAGTTGTTCATGTTCTCGAGGAGCGTGCCGAAGTTGCTGTTGCCAAGCCCCATCTCGTAGGTGACCTTCGGCTCTTCGACAAGAACCTGCGTGACGACCACCGTGTCCGTGAAGAGGGAGGTCGGCTTCACCTTCACCAGAACACGGCTCAATTCAAAGGCATTGTCGGTGTTGAAGCCCTCGGGATTGCCCACAACAAAGCCGATCATCTCAAACCTTGTCCTGAAAAGCGAAAAGTCGACCTTCTGGACGGAAACCTCCGCGCCAAGCATCTTCGGGCCGTAGACGTCAAGTGTCTTGTTGACAATCGGGGTAAGCTGCGAAAGCAGAATCTCCACGATGAGGAATAGGACGCACAGGACGACAACCACGCCTATTGCGCACCTGCGGAGTATGCGCATCGCCTTGCAACCGCACTTCCCGGAAACCGCCTCTGCGGAGCCACATTTATCGTTCCTTTCCTCGGACATCTTATCTATCCTCCTCGTGCAGAACTAGTTATAAACTATAATCAAACACATTGTGCGCCTACGAAATGAAGACACGGTTCTGGTGTGCGCCGAGCCTGCAAAGCAATTCATACGGGATTGTGTCAAGCTTATGCGCCAGTTCCACCGCGTCTATAGCCTCCGTCCCGTCGGCTCCCAGCAGGACTGCCCTGTCGCCTGGGCGCGCCTCCGGGATTTCCGTCACATCGGCCATCAGCATGCCCATGCAGATTCGTCCTCGAATCGGCGCCCGTCTTCCGCGCACGAGCACGTCCGCCTGGTTGCTGAGGCGTCTTGGATACCCGTCCGCATAGCCGACGGGCAGCACTGCGATTCGCCGTGGATTTCCTTCGACCTTGTAGATTCCTCCGTAGGAGATTTCCGCGCCGGGTGGAACCTCCTTGATTGAAATCAATGAAGTCTCGAACTCCATCACCGGTTGCAGCTGCATTCCATGGTCGTGGGGACCGCTTCCGTATCCATAGAGGACGAAGCCTGGCCGGAGAATCGGGTATTCGAGGCCGACCCCGGCGAGCATTCCCGGAGTCGCGCTCTGGTGGATTTCTTCTGCCCCCTCCGGAAGCATTCCGACCACCTTCCTGAAGGCATTGCACTGGCGGGCGGTGTAGTCCTTTTCCGGGCAGTCGGCGCTTGCCAGATGGGTGAAGGCACCCTTGAGCCTCAGCCCTGGCAGAGATGAAATGAGGCTGATGGCCTCGGGGCACTCCTCTGGATAGAAGCCGAGTCGGCTCATGCCCGTGTCAACCGTAAGATGCACATCCACCCTGCGCCCGGCCGCCTGCGCCTCCCGCGAGAGCTCACGGGCAATCCCCATGTTCCAGACGGGGAAGGCGGCGTTGTCGAGGCGGACGGCGGCCCCGCACTCCGACGCGTCCATCACGCCGCCAAGCAGAATCAGCCTCGTCCTGACACCGGCGGCACGCAACGCAGCACCCTCGTCAACAGTGAATACCGAAAGGTATGGGACCCCCTCTTCCTCGAGGGCCTTTGCGCACTGGACCATTCCGTGACCGTATGCGTCCGCCTTGATGACGGGTGCCATCCTGCATCCTGGGAAATGCTCCACAATCTGGTGGTAGTTGCCTTTCAGCCTGGCAAGGTGGATGACAAGACGGGACGAATACATGATTTTCGGGTGGGTGCGCTCCTGGGGCGAGAGAGGGATTGACGTGGCTTGCGGGATAAAAAAGGGCGTGGCAGGTACTATATCTGGGTTGGAGGGAGCTTTACATCAGAAAGTGCGGATCCACGTCCACGTCAATCTGCACCTTTCGCCCGTGCTTTTCAAGCAGCGCCTCCTTTGTGTAGCGGCATGTCCTCACCATCGAGCGCACATCGGCGGCACGCAGAAGCAGCTGGTGGCGGTAGTTGCCCTCGAGCTTGTAGAACGGCGCAGGCATGGGGCCGAGCACCTGGACCTCCTTGGCGAAGAGCGGCTCCGCAATCCTCCAGAACTCGTCCGCCATCATGGCGGCTTTCTCCTGGTCCGTGCTTCTGAACAGCACCATGACCAGGTGTGTGCATGGTGGAAAGCCAAGTGCCTGGCGTCCAGGCATTTCAGCCTCAAAGAACTCCTTGAAGTCCTGGTGCTGGGCAGCTGCGAGGGCGTAATTGTCGGGCGTGCATGTCTGCACCACGACCCTTCCGGGCGCATCCCCCCGTCCTGCCCGGCCCGCCACCTGTGTAATCAAGTCGAAGGTTCGTTCCGCCGAACGGAAATCCGGCAGATTCAGGCCGATGTCCGCCTGGATGATTCCGACGAGTGTGACATTCGGGAAGTCGAGCCCCTTTGCGATCATCTGGGTGCCGATGAGTATGTCGATGTGCCTTCCCCGGAATGCCTCCAGGATTTTCCGATAGGACTCCGCGTTGGTCATTGTGTCGGAATCCATTCGTGCGACTATCGCATTCGGGAAGACCGCGCGTGTGACCGCCTCGACACGTTCCGTCCCATAGCCGCCGTAGCGGATTTCGGGACTGCCGCACTGGGGACACGACTCCGGCGCGTCAATCGTAGTATTGCAGTGGTGGCAGACGAGCTTGTTGATTTTTCTGTGGAAGGTATATGTCGCAGCTGGCCGTATAGCCGCACTGGGGGCACGAAAGCGTAGTCGCGAATCCCCGCCTGTTGAGGAACAGCATCACCTGCTGGTGC
Organism: uncultured bacterium; assembly: GCA_900548225.1. Lineage (GTDB taxonomy): Bacteria > Verrucomicrobiota > Lentisphaeria > Oligosphaerales > Oligosphaeraceae > UBA1724. The sequence continues at coordinate 8,563 of URJM01000050.1, read as the reverse complement.
TCCGCAAGGGCGTCGTCGACCAGCGTCTTCAGCCGTTGCGAGAAGAAGGACGCCCTGCCCTTCTCCTTGGCGGTGGCCCTTTCCAGACGCATGTCCACGAGCTCCACGGGTGGCAGCGGCTTTGCGTCAATGCGCTCCAGCATCTCGACCAGGCGGTATTTTCCGATTTTGCAGTTGTAGTAGGATTCCAGCGCGGGGGTTGCGGAGCCCAGCAGCACCGCGCAGGGTTCGAGCATTCCCCGCACCACCGCCACGTCCCGTGCATTGTAGTGTGGCATCTCGTCCTGCTTGTAGGTCGCCTCGTGCTCCTCGTCCACCACAATCAGCCCGAGGTTTCGGAATGGTGCGAAGAGTGCGGAGCGGGCTCCGATGGCGATGCGGCTCCTGCCGGCGGCGATCTTCGTCCACTCGTCAAACCGCTGTCCGTCCGTAAGTCCGCTATGGAGGACGGAGACCAGTTCCCCGAAGCGTTGCCTGAACCGCAGGGTAGTCTGGGGAGTCAGGGCGATTTCCGGAACCAGCACGATTGCGTCCTTCCCGTTCTTGATGCAGTGGTCGATTGCCTGTAGGTAGACCTCAGTCTTTCCGCTGCCGGTGACTCCGTGCAGAAGGATGGGCTTGGGATGCTCTTCATCGATTGCGGAGACGGCCGCCCCCAGCGCCCTGGCCTGGACAGGGGTGAGCTTCTTGGGCTTGTCGCGCTGGACGATTGTGTTCGCAAAGGGGTCACGCTCCTCGACACGGCGGGACTTGACAAGCCAGCCCTGTTCGACCAGCGCGTCAAAGACCGCCTTGGACGCGTCGATTGCGCCAAGCGCCTCCCTGGCGGGAAGACTGCCCCCGAATCTGACAAGGGTCTTGATTACCAGCTGGCGCTTCGGCGTCAACGCAAGGAACTCGGGGCTCCCCAGGTCGTGCGCCTTGTCCGACAAGTCGATATACTCGGTCTCCTTGTGCTGCATCTCCCCCTTTCTTACGACGGCGGGAAGCAGATTCCAGATCACCCGTTCATGCGTGGCGCAATAGTATTCGCAAATCCAGTCCGCCAGCTTCAGAAGCTGCGGTGGAAACTGCCTGGAGACATCCTCGATTTCAAGGACTGGATTCGCACGGTACCTGGATGTCTCCTTCAGGGAAACCACATAGCCCGACCTCTCGACGCCCCGGAAATGCACACGTATGCGAAGCCCGGCGCGCATCCGGGGAGCCATCTCGGGAGGGACAAAGTAGTCGAAGCACTTCCCTGTCGCAAGATCAAAAGCTACTTCGACAAACATCCGCCCCTCCCTCGACGAACCGGAAACAGGCTAGAAGGAGGAGCTGAATCCATCGGCGACGCCGCTGTTGTCGGCGACAACCTTCTTGGGATAACGGCTCGTGGCAATGAGTTCCTGGAGCTTCGCGGCGTAGATGCTGGAGTCCAACGGCAGGGTGACGGGCTTCTTCAGGAAGCCGGAAAGCATCATCGCATTGGCAAGCTCCAGCCCCTTGATGCCCTCCTCCACGGGAGCCCTCAGGGCGGCGCCATGCAGAATGGCGTCGCAGACATTCGCCAGGACGCGCATGTGCTGGTTCTGGGCGGTGCCGTAGTCGGGGTCGAAGTGGATTTCACAGTCCCAGGTCTCGGGGATGCGGAACGCGTTCTTGCTGTTGCGGATGTCATCCTGGGTGGCAACGGCATGGCGCTTGTAGAGGAGCTTGTTGTCCTCGAAGACAATGCGGCCGTGTTCGGCGGCAATCTCGAGGCGGTTCGTTCCGGGAGCCTCGCCGGTGGTGGTGATGAAGTTGCCCGTGGCGCCGTTGGGATACTCGAGATATGCGTTCACCTCGTCCTCGACCTCGATGTCGTGGTATTTCCCCAGGAAGATGTGCGCGTCCACGAGCTTCGGCATTCCAAAGAGCCAGGTCATGAGGTCGAGCTGGTGCGGGCACTGGTTGGTCAGGACGCCGCCGCCCTCGCCGCGCCAGGAGGCGCGCCAGTCGCCGGAATCGTAGTAGTACTGGGTGCGGTACCAGTCGGTGATGATCCAGTTGACACGGCGGATCTCGCCAAGGTCGCCGGACTCTATCAGGTTCTTGATCTTGATGTGCGCGTCACGGGTGCGCTGGTTCAACATGATGCCCTTCACAAGCTCAGGGTGCTTGGCGCACTCCGCAAGAAGACGCTCCGCGTCAGCCTTGTGGACGCACAGGGGCTTCTCGACGTTGAAGTGCATCCCGTGGTTCATGGCCATGATCGCCAGGTCGGCATGCTGGAAGTGGGGGACCTCAATCATCACAAGGTCGACGCCGGACTTCTCGAAAAACTCCTCGTCCGTGGTGAACTTCTGGACCTTGTCGCGGATGTCCGCATTGATGCGGTCAAACGCCTTGGGATTCAAGTCACACACGGCAACCAATTCGGCGGCGGGAACCTGGTTCATCCAGTTCACGATGCTGGAACCCATGTTGCCAATGCCAATGACACCTACCTTTACACGATCCATCAGAATGCCTCCTTTCGCCTGGTTGAATTAATGATGCAACTCGTTTATTGCCAACATGTTATAACTTTTCAAGAACCCGGTGGACCTGGGATTCACGGGTCTCTATCGAGGAACAAAGCTTGAATTGGACGCGCGCCCGGTCAAGGTTCTGGCCAGGATGGCGCACGCGGAAATATACGTCGCCGGCGACGAAGTCGGCATAGAACCGGAGCCCCAGCTCGAAGGTGATGAGCCGGATTGCGTCATAGAGATACCCCTTGTCAGCGTCCGTGAGGAATCCCCGGGAGTAGGCCTTGTATCCTTCCATGACCATTTCGCAGAGGTCCGTGTCGAAGACGACCGCCCCCAGGTCTGCCGCATCCTCCCCCATGGGGTTGCAGCAGGACCTCAGGCAGTCCCCCAGGTCGTAGTGGACGAGCCCCGGCTTGACCGTGTCCAGGTCGATGATGCTGGTGCCCTTCCCCGTCGCATCGTCAATCATGACGTTGGCGGTCTTGGGGTCTCCGTGGATTACCCGCATTGTGAGTTCGCCGCGCCTGTGCGCGTCTTCAAGGACGGAGACGATTCCCCGTCGCTCGTTGATGAAATCGAGGGCGCGCCTTGCCGCGGGCGAGGATGTGGCGCGGCTCTTTCCGTCCGGCGTTGCCAGCGCCGCGTCCAGCTGCGCCAGGTAGTTTGGGGTGACATGGAATCCGGGCAGGGTGTCCGAAAGCATCTCCACGGGAATCATGGAGAAGATCCTGTGGAATTGCCCGAGCACCGCCCCCACTTCGTAGGCGTGTTCGGGGGTCTGTATCTTCTCGTAGCTGCTTGCGGAGGAGATGACAGAAAGCGCACGCCAGTAGTGTCCGTCTCCGTCGACGGCGAAGTATTTCCCGTCCTTGGCGGGAATAAGGCGCGGAAGCTGCCAGAACCTGTCGGACTGGAACTGCTCCTCCTCAAGCTGGCGGTGGACGAACTGCGTCACAAAACGCATGTTCTCTATCACCTTCTCAGGCTCCTTGAAGACATTTCCCGCGAGGCGCTGTAAAATGAAACACTCCTCCGAAAAGACCGTCCTGAAGACCGCCCGGTATGTCTCGTTCACATTCCCGGAGCCAGTCGGCTCGACTGCCACCAGGCGGCCCGCCACTTGAAACCTCTGTGCCATCAGCGCTGCTTGCAACATATTGCTTAATGGGTGGAGAGGTGGACAGTGCGTGGACGGAGTTTCCTGGAAAATAAATGAATCCGCAATGGTGCAGAAGCAGGGAGGTGGGATTGGGAGTGGGATTGCTCCCGCACCAAGGCGGATTCAAATTGGTGTCCCAGATGGGAGTCGAACCCATAACACAACGATTTTAAGTCGTTTTCCTCTGCCTGTTGGGATACTGGGACGGCTCGCTTCCTCAGGCGGAGCGGCCTTGCCACCCCGCCGGGTCTGGTATGCGTACCATATTGCCCACACTAGGTTTTTCAAACTTCATCCCCGCGCAACCTGGGTATTTTCTGCCAACGCCACCCGCCCGCCCTGCGTCCAATGCGCAATGGCTTATGTTATTGGCAAATCGGACGACGAGGCGGCCGCGCAGGGCACGCTCCGGCGCAGCATGTCCAACAACCACTTCCACTGGCAAAAATGAAACTATCCCTGATTCTGCCGACAGCACTGCTGATTTCACTGGCGCTATTTGCCCAGGACGCGCCCTGGCGGATGCAGCTCGCCCACTACGCATCCTGCAAGGTCTGGCAGGAACAGCAGGAAAACCTCCCTGAAATCACCCCGGAGGCCCTTGACGAGGCAATCGAGGCGGCTGGCATGTATATCATGAACCAGCAACTCCCCGACGGCAACTTCAAATACGCATACGACTTCATCTCAGGAATGGAGGACACCAAGGACAACCAGGTGAGGCAGGCGGGAGTCCTCTGGAGCATCTGCAATCTCAACCGCGACAGATTCACCGAGGCGACACGGAGAAGCGCACTCCTGGGACTCGACTTCTTCATGAGAAACCAGCGGGGGCTCCCGGACGAGGGGACCAGGATTGTCGTGACGACATACAAGGGGGAGCCGGTGATACGCACAGGCACGGTGGCGCTCTTCTGCCTGGCACTCATAGACTTTATCGAGGGTCAGGAAAGATACCTGAGCGAAGCACAGAAAAAACCCTTCCTCACTGCACTGGAAAACAATCTCAGATTCCTGCAATTCCAGGAGCTGTCAAGCGGCTCATGGCGAGAGGAATATGAACTCGGCGCAGTCAGGCTGCCAGACGACATAGCACCCGTCTCGCCATACTTCGACGGCGAAAGCCTCCTGGCATACGTGAAGGCGGCATCCTTCTACCGGGCGCGGCCAGAGCTGACGCCTCCATTCCCCATCGAGGAACGCATCCTCACGGCCATGCCACTGCTTCTGAAGAAGTATACCGTCGAATGCTTCGTTCCGGAAGGGGACGACAACCTGACAAAGGGGTTCTTCCAGTGGGGCGCAATGGCGTGCATGGCCGCGTCGGAACTATTCCACGACGACGACTTCCAGATTCTCTGCCGGGACGGGGCGCTCTCGCTGGCATGGTGGCTCATCTACGGGCACTCCTTCGAGACACGCAACGGGAATACGGGCTACGCAATAGAGGGGCTTGTTTCTTCATACTACCTGGCCAGAAAGCACGGTCTCCAGGAGGAGATGAAGATTCTGCGAAAGGCCATCGAGGATACTCTCGCGCGGCTCATGACCTGGCAGGTCGGAGGACCATTCGAATCATACAGCCCGCTACTCACGGCGTGGAAGGGAAAGATACCTCCGAGATGCTTCGGGGGAATCACGTCGACTGCCGACTCGGGATATATCCGGATCGACGTCGTCCAACACCAGCTCCACGCAATGATGCTTGCAAGAAAGCATATCTTCAACGAATAGACGCACGTGTCGGACGAAAGGACAAAACCCAATGACGCCGTCTCACTCGAGGCGACGCAGATATCCAGCGACACCTCGCACGGGCTCACGCTCACCAGATATCAGCGCATACGCGAACACGCCACGACACGCGAATTGTTCGCGCATGGCAACTGGCAGCCCTTCACCCCACTGCCGCCACATCTGCCGACAAACCTCGTCCCCGGATGCACACTGCAGGCCGTCATTGGCACAGGAGGCATGGGGACGGTCTATCTCGCCAGGCAGAATGCGCTGAACCGCCAGGTCGCCGTAAAGGTCCTCAACCCAAAACTGGCAAACGACCCCGTCTTCATGAGCCGACTGAAACAGGAGGCGCAGATCATGGCGACGATGACACACCCGAATCTTGTCGGATGCCACGACATCATAATCTCGAAAAACGGCGCATTCCTCCTGATGGAGTACATTCCGGGACACCTCAATGGACGAAACCTGGTCAAGCTGCTGGGCCCCATGCCCGAAAGGTATGTCACACAGGTCGTCCTGGAGGCGACAAGAGGACTCGCATACGCCTACGAGAAGGGATATATGCACAGGGACGTCAAGCCGGACAACCTCCTCTTCGCATTCCAGGAAAACCGCGCCCCTGAATCATACCAGGAGGTATTCGAATCCCCTGACTTCCGGGTCGCGCTATGCGACTTCGGAATCGCCTCCACAAGGGAGTCACTGGAGGAACTGCTGAACGACGACGGGGACGAGACGAATCCGGAGGACTCCCGCCCGATTGTTGGCAGCCCTCTCTACATGGCTCCGGAGCAAGCGCTTGCACCGGAGACCGTGGATTGCAGGAGCGACATGTACTCCCTGGCGTCCACGGCGTTCTTCCTTCTGACGGGCAAGCCCCCCTTCCCTGGCAAGAGCCTGGAGGAGGTGATGGAGATGAAGGCGCTCTACGACCTGCCGACGCCCACGCCTGACACGCCGCTGCCGCCCGTCGACCCGGAATTCTCGCGCACGCTCCGGAGAATGGGCGCCGCACAGCAGGAGAAACGCTACCAGAGCTACCAGCAGCTCCTGCCCAGGCTCGAGGCCATCGCGGCGCCATACACCTCAAACCTCTCCTTCAGGATCTTCACCAGAAGATACAGGAAATTCCTGAAGACCATCGGCATGGCGGCGACACTCGTCGCACTGATTATACTAGGCGGCCTCTATGCGTATACATCCTGGCTCAATACATACGAGAAGAGGCTTACCGAAAGCACGGTGCAGCTCGCCAGATGGTCGGGAGACCTGGCGTCCTGGAGCCAGTCGATTAACGACGGGGGACCGATGCTGATCGCAAACCGGCGTTCGGGGCCAATCACGCTCCGGGAGCCCATCACGGTGGGAGACATGCTGAGAATCTCACTGTATCTCCAGGATATAGGAAGCGCGACGCTGCTCGTCCATGAAGAGGGAATCCCTGAAAACGTCTATGTCAGGGTGATATGCACACGCGAGGATGTAGGCAACGTGATTCGTGTCAGCACATCACACCGTGGAACGGGAGGACAGCAATTCGTCGACATTCCGGCACCACTGGAATTCCCGGACTCAACGGAAGAGTGGATTCAATTGAGATTCCAACTATACAAGGACTACTGCATCGTCTGGAACAGATACAGGCCACTCGTTATATGCAACTACCCCAGGGCACTCTCCGGAGTCAATGCACAGTTCACAATAAAAAACGTAAACTGCCCGATGGCGCTCTTCAAGAATATCGCGCATATCGAGGCAAAATATGTCGCCAGGCTCCAGGACGACGACCTGGAATGAGATTTTAAAAGAGAGTAGGGAGAAGGGAGGAGAAAGTAGTGCGTGGACACTATGCAGTGGGCTTCCGTTACGGACCGCACTGTTTCCTAATCATTACATTCGTGTCCATTAGTGTCCATTAGTGGTTCTATTATTACCCCTTTCGTGTATTTCGTGTTTTTCGTGGTTCTCCCCTCAATGGACCGCACGGCCATTCTGCCGTGCGGGGCGCGCCCACGCGCGCCAGCCATGCACTACTTTCTTCTCCCTACTTTCTACTCTCTACTGCTTTTACAACTATTGACGAGAGTGCCAGCAATCCGATGACGTTGGGGAGCACCATCATCTGGTTGAACATGTCCTGGAGTTCCCAGACCAGGTCGTTCTTGAGCGTGCAACCCATGAAGATGAAGAGAGCGACCATCAGATAGTATACCATCAGCGACTTCTTGCCGAAGAGGTACTGGAAATTGACCTTTCCGAAGAATGCCCATCCCAGAATCGTGGAGAAGGCGAAGAAGAAGAGGCATACAGCCACGAAGAGATTACCGCCGAACTTTCCGATGATTCCCGAGAATGCGATTTGCACGAGGTTTGTCTTCTGGAGTCCCACGCTTGCGAGCAGTTCGCTGTAATTGCTTCCGGTGGCGTTCGCCAGCGGTCCGTCGCCCGCGTAGATTGTTGAAATCACGACCAATGCGGTCATTGTCAGCACGACGAATGTGTCGATGAGCACTCCCCACATTGCGACAACGCCCTGGTCGTGTGGCTTTTCGACATTCGCCTGTGCGTGTGCATGGGGCGTGGAGCCCATGCCCGCCTCATTGGAGAAGAGTCCGCGCTTGACGCCCTGGCTGACTGCGGTCTTCAGCGCATATCCCAGCCCGCCGCCGATAAGCGCTTCGGGGTTGAATGCATATTTGAAGATGCACGCGAATGTCTCGGGGATGTACTGGATGCGGCATGCCAGGATGACGAACCCGCCGATGATGTACAGAAGTGCCATGAAAGGCACCATCTTCTCTGTGACAACCGCGATTCGCTTGATGCCTCCCGCGAAAATCGCGAAGGCAAGCAAGGCAATGATGACCCCGATCAGCTTTTCGTTGAGGAGCGGGACTGCCGTATGCAGGGTCTCGCCAATGGAATTCGCCTGGACCATGTTGCCGATGAATCCCAGCGAGACAATCACCGCGCATGCGAAGAAGACCGCCAGGCAGGTGCCGAAGAGATTCGGGAACGCCCGCTTTATGTAATAGACCGGCCCGCCAAGGATTTCACCGTCTGGAAGCTTGATGCGCGTCTCCTGCGCCAGGACCGCTTCCGCGTAGATTGTGGACATGCCGAGGACGGCGACAATCCACATCCAGAAGATTGCGCCGGGGCC